>CAVRPK010000008.1:0-16752 GCA_963723105.1 uncultured Microcaldota archaeon | reverse complement strand
ATATGGTAGTTTTACGACTTTTACATCTGATGATGGGACAAGATCTCCACCAAGAATTCCGCTTGGGTGAGTATTTCCAATTGCCGTTTCATTGTCGCCACTTGTAATGTTTGTAGTTCCACAAGTGATAATACCCCAGTCAACATCTTCATCCCCGCTACTTGAACCACCATCAGCGGCAAATCCGCATGTGAGGTAGTTGTATGGGGAATTTTCCAGCTTATTCACTTTTCCAGAATAGCCAAAAGATATAACCTGAGATGAAACGGAAAGTTTTTTGCTCTGGTCTGCATGAGTCTCGGCTGAGCCAACTGCAGTATCATAGACCATATCCCAGCTTGTTCCGTGGTCAGAACTTATCTCAACACGGTAGCCAAACTGATTTGGAATCATCTGCCCGATAGTTCCACGAATGATATTTTCCTTAAAAGCAGGATCATCCTCAGCAACTATATTATCAAGCATTGAGCCATCAGTTTTACAATTGTAGTAATCATAATCGCAAGTAGTAGTTGACAGAGATAAAAGAACGTCTCTCGTCAAATAGTGTCCTTGTGTCAAAAGATAGTAATATGACGATGGGACACTAGAGAAGAATATTAGCGAATATATAGCCACAAGAGCCAAAGTAAATGCAACAAAGGCATCTAATGAGAATATGAATGCGCGCATAATATCCCATTTGATGAGGAATCATTTAAAAAGCATAGGTTTGTTCTCAATTTTCATTTTTTAGCCACATTAACGGCATTCCCCATATCCAGTACCACAGGCATTGCATTCTTTGAAGCCCTTTGAACAACCAGATTCTGTGCATGCAACTCTTGAGCCGGGATCGCAAATCCTATCCCAAATGCACATTGACCATTTTGCATTATGACAAGTGGAAACCCCAGTACATGAGCTTACAGTACATTCAATAGTTTCTCCATTTTGACAAACCTCAGTATTTGTAGCATTGATCTTTGGAGAAACTGGATTTGAAATAGTAAATAGAAATATTAGAGCAAGAGAGAGAAAAAGAAGAAAAATAAAAATAAGTGGAATTGGATTTTTCACGAGGCATCACTGAAATGACAGTTGAGGAGGCTCAGAAACAACCCTAAACGGCTTTAGAATAGCACCTGCCCCGAATAATCCTCCATCAGTTGAAGTAGTTGAAACCGCGCACACGCGAATATCATCATAAGAATCGTAGTCGATACCCGCAAGTTCAGCTGCTTTGATAATAGCATCCTTCTTTGACCCAAGAGCATCGACAAGGCCAGCGCTTTTTGCTTGCCTTCCGCTGAGAATTCTACCATCAGTTACTTCTTCGAACTTAGCCATATTGAGTCTTCCTTTTCTGTTTTCTAGAACAACCCCGCGAAATTCGCTATAAACTTCATCAATCAAAGCTTGAAGTATCTGATTTTCAGTATCAGTCATATTCCTATATGAAGAGCCCATATCCTTGTGGGGCCCTGATGTAACTGAAGTTACATTAACTCCGATTTTCTCAAAAAGACCGCTCATTTGAGTAAATGTTGCAATTACTCCAATGCTCCCAGTAAGAGCATCAGGATCTGACACAATATAATCGGTTCCGCTCGCAACATAGTATGCTCCAGATGCAGCTACTTCTCTGAAATAGGCAACAGATGGTTTATCAAGTTCATCAACAGCAGTATAAACTTCCCGAGTTGCAACAACTGATCCTCCTGGAGAATTCATAACAAGTACAACTGCTCCAACATCAGATCTGCTATTGAGATCATCAATAACATATGCAAGCTCTTCTGAACTGGCATAGCCATCCGAGAATAATGTGGTAGGAGAGCCTTCCACAGTTAGTGGGGTGTTGATATCAACAACTGCAACACATTGCCCAACTAGTGAGGTACTAATTGCTGAGAACAAAAAGAACAACACGACTATAGCTAAAAATACTCCAACTAGCAAAAGACCAGTTCCAAGGATAAGCCTGGTTCTGGATTTTTTTTGAGAATTATGATTCATGATTTGGTTCCACAAGATAAAAATATAAATGTTCTTGGAACTAAGTTTTGGTGGCAATATGCTGGAGTTACTAATTTTCCTAATTCCGATTTACATTGCAAACTCATCCCCAGTTGTACTGGGAGGCGGGGTTGCACTTGATCTTGGAAAAAACTTTTTTGATGGAAAAAGAGTATTTGGAAAAGGAAAAACACTCAGGGGATTTTTAGGAGGAATTCTTGCAGGAACACTTGCCGGAGGAATAGTTAGTTTCATATACCCGCTCAGATTTTTTGCAGATCCGCAAACGCAGCTTATTGCAGCATTTTTCCTGTCTCTTGGAACTTTATGCGGAGATGCTTTTGGCAGTTTTCTAAAGAGAAGACTTGGAATTGAATCTGGAAAACAATTCATGCCAGATACTTTCATTTTCCTAATAGTATCCCTTGCATTTGTTTTCCCGTTTGCACAACCGAGTTTATTTGAATTGTTTAATGTGCTATTTTTCATTATCCTAACAGTTATTTTGCATCCACTTACAAATGCACTTGCAAATAAAATAGGACTCAAAAGTGTTCCTTGGTGATTTTAGGATAGAATTATAAAAGTCAGAGGAATTAGAAAAATTGATGCAAAAAATAATCCTTGATGGACTTGCGAATGGAAAGGTCAAAAAACAAAAAGGATATCTCAGGTTTACTGGTCCGTTTAGAGGTATTGAAAGAGGAACAGTAATAATTGGAAATAAAGTTATCTGGGGATTTCCGCATATAAAACGAATTTTTACTCTTGGAACCGGACTTTCTAGAAACATCAAAGGAGATGACATATACATAGAAGAGAAAATAGATGGTTTCAATGTCAGAATTGCACAGATTCGCGGAAAGATTGTTGCATTTTCAAGAGGAGGCTTTCTGGATGCATTTGCAACTGAAAAGTCCAGAGAGATGAAGCTTGAGAAATTTTTCAAAGCCCACAAAAATTACGTCCTGTGCGGGGAGATGTTAGGAAACACGCCACACACAGAACCAACAAAGAAATTTGATGTAAAGCTTTTTGTTTTTGACATAGACCTTGGAGATGGAAGCTATATGCCACCAAAAGAAAAGTATGATCTTCTTGCAAAATACAAAATCAGCAGTGTTCCGAAGCTTGGCAGATATTTGATAAAGAATATCTCAAAAATAAAATTGCTTGTAAAAAAACTGAACCGAGGAAAAAAAGAAGGAATAGTAATCAAAACAAGTGATAGAAAATCACTGGTAAAATATGTTACTCCAGCAGCAGATTTGGATGATATTTCAAAATGTTCAGATCGGTTTTTTGACATGCCAATTGGATTCTTTTATCAAAGAATTCTCAGGTCTTCATTTTCAATAGAAGATTTTGGATTGGATAGGGATAAGTATGCACTGGCACTTGGGAATGCATTTTACGGTGGTCTTTGCAAGTCTATTAAAAAAACAAGAGAAGGAAATAAAATCGACGGGGAATTTGAGATTCTAATTAGAGACAAAAAAACATGGACTGAAATACAAAAGCACATGAGCAAAGAAGTCAAATTAGAAAAGATTTGGGAAAATGAAGAGAATGGAAAAACAAGAATAAGATTTAGAAAAATCTATCTTGAAACAACAAAAAAACTGACAGCATACGTTGCAGGCTCTGGAATTGTTGACTAATTATTTTTTCTTCATAAGATGATAGAATTTATCTGCACCAAGCCATTCAACACCAATCTGATTTGCAAATTGAAGAACCCCTTCATCAGATGAAATTAACGTTGCCTCTAGTTCTTTTGAAAGAAGAACAAGCTCAAAATCTTCAACTGAATCAAGAATGCCAGCTCTCATTGCACCCCTATATTTTTCTCGGAGTTTTTTGAGCTTTTCATCATTGTCAGCACGATTATCTTTTGCAAAATCCTCTGCAAGCCTCATGCCCTTGTTAACTCTGGCCCGAACATCATCAATAAAATCATAGAATACTGCTGCCGGAAGATAAATCCCATAGGTATTTGGAGATCTTTTTTTGATCGTAATATCAAGTTCATCCATAGTACTTTTATCAACAAAATTCGCAAGCTCGTTGAATACAGATGGAGGAATGAAAATTTCGATATCAAGTTTCTCAAGTTTTTTGATAAATGAACGCACCGCACTGCTTGGGTCTTTTCCAAAATGCTTCCTTGCCTGAGGGTTTACAAACAAAGAGGTATCAATGACATATCGTTCCATGAGCAGTAGTCCCCAGCTAACTTTTATATATTATCTGCCAGGGAAAAATCAGATAAGCTTCACAAGGCCTCTTCCGATTTCTGGAATATTTCCACCAAATAAATTAGTTGTATTGAGTACAAATGTCAGAAGAACAACTAGAGATATCATTGGGAAAATACATATAACAGAAACTAAATGTTTTGTAAATCCATTGAGCTTGAGAGTAAGCATATCTTGAAGCGCATCAGAATTCTCCCTAAGCTGATCAGCAAATCTTCCAACAGTTCCAGAATCAGCTCCTCCGCATTGGTATTCTTCTGGAGAAGTTACTTGAGGAAGCGCGCAGATATATTCAAAACTGCCATCAAGATTAGGTGTGCATGCTTGCGTTCCAGAACCAGCTACAACAATATTTGATGAAGTATGTGGGAGGGAGATTGTTGCAACTAGAATGTAAGTTAGTGGAAATATGAAATAAAGGCCAAATGTTATTGCCATTAAATACGCCCCAACACCCCTTGTCGGAGGGAATGCACGCAGAGCAACTCCGATTGAAAAGAAGAAGCCTGCGTAAAATTTAACGAAATTCAGTATGTGAACCAGAAGATAATAGATGTACATATAAAAAGTCAAAGATTGCGTAGTATTTGTGATACGCTCAGCAAGCCATTTGACACCAAAACCTGATGCGTGCTCACTCATGAAAATTTCCATATAAACTGATGCCATTCCTTCAACAGGAACACTGAGGTAATATAGAATATTCATGAATTCCTGGACACATTCTGCAGGAGTTGCAAGATAAAGTTTCATCCAGTCAATCAAAGTATCCACTCCGGGGAAGGAAGCGGCAACGCTGGGATCACAACCCACTGAAGTAAGATATAAGGATCTGACAATACTGCTGGATCCTCCAGCAAGCATTGGCTCGCCTGCCATGATAAGAGTTGCCACCATCATCACAATCAAAACTGTGGATGCTGCATAGATGAATTCTGTTTTTGCAATCTGCTCCAGGTTTTTGAGGCCAAACAAGCGGGAGAGCATGATGAGCATGGATGAGCCAATGACAGAAATGGCGGCAGCTGCAATTGCTATTGTAGTCCAATCACCGTATACTCCGCCATAGAAACTTGATTCAAATGCCATTATACTAACCTCATCAATGAGCCAATATCTACTTCCTCACCAAAGCTTTTACTAAGCGTTTTTGCAACCTGCGTAAATACAAGAATATTGAATGCTGGAATAACAAAACCAATTGCAAATGCATAACTAACAACTGATATCGGGAACATCATAATTGTAAGGAAAATACCTCCAACGAGTGTTTGAAGCAACTGTCCAATACCGCCAAATGCTGCACCAGCAAGATCACTAACGCTAACTCCTACATCAGTAAAGTTATTTCCAAAGAAATTTCCAAAGCGCTCCCAGAAACCAGTTGTTGTGTCCCCAAAGTAATGGCCAAGCATGTTTCCAAAAGTAACCAAAGGCCCGGCATCACGATTGTAGAACATACTATATGAAATTGTTGAAAGAGCAGGAAATACGAATAAGAATGAAAGTGCTACGCCGATTAGTGCACCACCAAGCTTTCTTGTCGGAGTAAATGACCTGAAGAAAATCCCTATTGGCAAATAATATTTCAAAAAAGCCTGAAGTGCAAATAGATAAACAAATTTTTGTGCACTGTTGATTACAAATGCAACAGACAAAGCAACAGACATATTGTATAGCAGCTGCTTGAGCGGGGAAGCTAAACCTGCCATTGGAGAGGCCACTAAACCAACACCCAGAGGTCTTGCATATGGAGTAACAGATGCAATCTGATCAATGTACATTGAAAGCCAGTAGTTAACATTGAGCCAACCGGCCATGTCACGCCCAACTCGCTCATAATACTGATAAGTTGCCTGATATACAGTGGTGCTTTGGGTAACATCATCCGGAAGCATCCCATCTGGAAGAACTCCACCTAAAGTTATTGTGCCCATTGCACCAACTGCCATTGTAATCAAAATAACAAGCAAAGCAGAAACAATAAGTTCGTAGAGCTCAAGCTTAACATAATTGTTGATCTGCTGGCTCCTGAACATTGCTCCCCAGATATATAATGCTGAAAGAATTACAGCAGATGTTACAAGAGCTGCTCCAGCAAGAGTTGTAAAGTCTAAGAGTGCAGAACCACCGCAATCATATCCGATTATTTGATCAGGAGTGCAAACCATAATATCAACCTATATGATCTTCAAGAAGGACATGAGATTCACATCCACTCTGAAGAAGTTCGCGCTCTCTTTGGCGGCAGTAAGCGTAACAAAGATGTTCAAAAACGGCAGCAATAAGCTCATTATGACTATGTAGTAGACTGCACCACGTATCAGTTCAAAGGCAAGAGATAGTGCCCCACCTAAGAAGAATGGAACAAATACCCCTGCCATCAGGAACATGACAATAAGAACAGATCCGAATACGCTCAGAATTCCACTCTTGTGGATAAAGCCGCTCATGGCACTTTCTGCATCAATAAGATGCCCTTTCATCAGCTTATGCACCTCATAATCAAAGAGGAACATAAACGGATAGAACAAAACAAGTGCAAACATAAGTGCAAGCAGAGCTTCTCCTCCGTTACGAGTATAGGGGAAAGACCTCATTAGAAGTCCAACTGGAATGAACAATCCCCATGCCCATTTTTTGATAATGCATAATGTGATCAGGTGAAGCATCCATTCACTTATACCAAGTGAAAGGAATTGCAAAGAAGTTCCAAGAATATCAATGAGTGGCTTTAGAACAGGACCAAGATTAAAGGAGTACATTGCACGCCAGGTAACTCCAAACCACATTGTTGATGAGTAGATTGTGTGTATGATCATATTGTACATGATAAGCATACTGTAATGTTTGACCATATCAGATACCATAAGTCTTGAGAATGCCATCGCCCCATCCATCATGCTGATTATGTTAGGGTTGTCATAGATAGGATCAACAGCAGTACCACCGCCACTCCCAGCAAGTGCAAACCAAGTCTCACCAGCTGCAATCATTCCAATGATTATGACTATTCTGATAAATGTAAAGGCAACTTGGTAATACTCATCTTTTGCAAGAGCAATAAGGTTTGGCAAATTAAATAATTGACCAAGTATATAGACGATAGTGATTCCGAATACAACCACAATAAGAACAGCGACTGTTGGAGCGATCCACGTATCGAGGATAAATCCAGTTCCTGTGATCCAGTCATCCCCGCATTGGGCAGGACTAAATGCATCATAAACACTTGAGAATACAGTTACAACTCCGCCAACACCGCCAGTTTGTCCAGCAATCCAGGAAGTACTTTCACTATTTATTCTGTCAGTTGTATCATTGAAGAAATCACCAAGATCATTTTCATCAGTACTTGCAAAGCTGAGTGAAATGAGTAACAGTACTAGTAATAGTTTCTTCATCTCATATCAGCCTCGTAAGTCCTGCGATCTCGATGTCTCCGCCAAATGTAATTGAAAGTGATCTTATCCCTGCTATTGTTCCTATCATACTAAATAATGAAAAGAAAAGAGACCAGAAAGTAAGTCTGGATAATGTTTCAACAGGGCCATTTGGCTCCCATGCAAAAGTTACAAATCGATCAAACTTCCCTTCCCTTGAAACAGCATCAAACCAGCTTCTTCCAGATTCATATGCCCTTCTATAGCTGTCATTCATCTCCTGATCAGTATGAGTAGTGTTGTCGCTTAAATCAAAATGAATAGTTGCATCATTATTTCGATCCTCCATAATAGTGAAATATTCCTCAGATTCCATACCTTCATAATTATGTAAACTCTCCAGAGCTTCTCCTGTTGAAAACTGACCAGAACCGCCAACCATGGAAAAGTTACCAGTCATGTACATACTATTTGCAATTGGAGGATTTGGATAATTTCTCCAGGTTGTAAGTGGATCGGCATCACGATTTCCAGGATTTGCCGGATTGTCATCACTTTGCCATAGATTTGTAACTGTTGGATCATTTTTGATATTGAGCATAACAAGAGCTCCAAAAGTATAGAATGCTGGAAAGATGAAGTATAATGCAATTGCCATTGCAAGAAGCAAACCTCCAAGTCTTCTTGAGAAAAAGAATGTTCGAAGAAGAGCACCGATTACGAATAGAGCAGGGAATAGAGCAGTTGCAATGAACCTGAGCATGATTTCCTGGAATTTAGTGAGCATCATTATTTTTATTGCCCAATCAAACACCAGTGCTTTGATAGTGTTTCCAACAGTAAAGAACCCTCTCCAAGGAGTAAAGGTAAAGAATCCTGCTTTTTCAAACAAAAATTCTATATTAATCGTAAAGTCTGCGACCATTGATGTAAAGATATAACTTAGGTAAACATCAAAAGCAAAGTCCTTAGCCTCATTGAAAACCTCGCGCAGATACCATATAGCAAGTCTCATGTGGCAGGAATTAATGCCATGATAAATGGACGATACAGGCTCTCCAATATTTCCAGGGCCCATATCACAAATGTTTTTTGCCTGATAAATCTGGTGGCCGCTTGCATCTTTTACCTGCACCCATGCGCTGGTTGCAGAACCAAGTGGACCTGGATTCCCTCCACCTCCACCAATTGCACCTTGAACCACGCTATCAATAATTGAAATTCCTGATGCTGATGGAGTTGTAAGTGAAACTGCTAAAACAATGATTATTGCGGAATAGAAAACCTCAGTAAGTTCGCTCTTGGCCCAGATTTTCATCTTATCATTCATAAGAATTTCTGATAGCATGTAGACTAGAGCAATAATGACAGTTGCAATAGACAAGGCTGCTGCTGCAAAAAAGAGCCAGAATCCCCAAAAGTCCAGAATCAATTCACCAGGAGTTGCCATGTCTATACCTTTGCTACAATAAACTTAGTCATAGCATTTATGAAAGCTATTGTAATCAGCATCGAAAGTGCTGGCATGAACAGGGCTAGTAGTGACAGTGACGAAACACGTTCCATGATAATAATGAATTCTGACATAGAAATGAAATTAAGCAAACTCTCTGAGAATAACCTTGCAAGGAAATTGCCAACAACCATCCCACCTGGAATTGCACCGAAAATGGGATTCATTCCAGTATTGAAAAGAACACCATAAACTCCATATTTGAAAGGACCGCATAAGGATGCAATAAGCAATGTCGGAGTTTCATAGAGAGTATCACCAGGAGCAAGCTGGAATACTTCCTCGAAAATATTTTTGTTGATCAGATAGGTAGTTGGATAAACGATTTGGAATCCAAACGCCATTGAAATCAAAAATGCCCCAGCATCCCTAGTAGGCGGGAAGAACCGCAGCACGAGTCCAGCTGGCAGGAAAAATGGCACCATAGTTGCATTGATGAAATATAAAAATGCAATTTGTGCAGATAGAGATCCATAAACAGAAACAAGGCCAAATGCCAGAACATTGGTAATTTGAACAAATGTATCAAGTCCTGGAAATACCTTGTAGGTTTGAGTTAGAACAAATTCTCCGATTCTTCTACTGATTGTACTAAGTATAGACGTACATGCTTGAATTTGGTATACGTCGAATAAACCATCAAGTACACTGTTTGCAACTACAGTCTGGAGATAATCAACAGCAGCAAGAGGCGGACTTGGATTGCCTCCATAAACAGCAGAAACCCCAGTTCCAACTGCAAATAGCCCAACAACGAATAATACGATCAAAAATGATAGCATAAGATTGGAAAGTTCAATACTGAGATATGCTTCCCATTCAGGAACTTTGAATACTTTAGAAACTAGGTAAGTGATAAGGATCAGGAATGATACGAAAAAGACTATATTAATTACAACTCTGCCATAGAGCTCAAGGGGAGTACCACCGAAGAAAGTAGTTTCGAATTGGGTGAGGATTTGAAATATTATAACATAGAGGATAGATGCTACAATTGCGCCTGCGAGTAGTCCATTTGCCCATACACTTGCTTTTGCCCTTGTCTGGGCGTCAGATACCTGTCCAATTACATAAACTACAGCAGAAAGAACAAGCATCACACCAACTAGAGTGATTAGAGATGCCTCAGTAATACCACGAATTAATTCTATAGTAACACTAATATCAGTTTCAAATGGAGTTCCACCAGACATAAATGCTGGAACAAGTGCATATAGCATAACTATTGCAAGTGCTGAAATTCCAACTGCAGCAAGCATACCGTGTGCCCAGGTATTTGCTTTTGCGCGAGTCTCAGCACCAAACATCTGGCCAATTGCCAGTGCAACTGCGGCCATGACAATCATGACCATCATAAGAGGAACCAAGATAGACATGATAAAACCGAGTTGCTCTAAGATTGCATCACTTGGCGCATTGGAAGATGTTCCTAGCAGAGGATCTCCAGTTGCAGCCGAAAGGCCGATTATCAGTAAAAGCAATAATAATCCCTTCATCTCTAAACAACCTTTGTCAAACCAATCAACTCAGCTTCTCCACCTATAACAAGTGAAACACTTCTATACATAGTAACTGTGAGAACAATTTCAATAACCGTTGTTAGCATGATAAGAATCAAATATGGACTTACAGTCGAAATTTCCATGATAAGAAAATGATATAGACCTGCTGATGCACTTGCTGGAAGAAGCGGATTGTTAAACCCAGTAAAGAAGAAATCCCCAGTCATACCCATCATGAATTTCCAAATTGCAAACACGGTAGAGAAAAATCCACCTATAACTGTAGTAACAGTATTGAAGATATTTTTGACACTGCAGAAGAAACGGGTAATTACATTCCCGACACAAGAATCCAATGGATCATTGTACGACTCTTCAACAGCATCTTCGGCCTGGAACTGCTCAAATAAATGTTGAGTCGGCCCGCTTTCTGGATCGCTTCCCTCTTCTATCATACCCTGCATATCGCTCTGGGATCTGTCAGTATCAAAGAAACTTGCAGCTGCTGGAGTATATGCAAAATCAGCAGGCTGGAAGATATCGAATATCAGGAAATTTGAAAGCAGAACTGCAAATGGAAAAACGAAATAAAGAGCAAATGCCAGCGCAATAATACTCGAACCAGTTTTCCTAAAGAATGGGAGTGCTCTCAAAGTAACCCCAAATGGAAGAAGGAATAAAGGAACGGCATCCCGGGCAAATAAAAGAATGAATTCTTTTCCCCAGACGATGGTAACAAGATATCCAACAGCTTCGACGACGACAGTGTGCGCAGTACTGAGCATGGATAGACCGCTAAATGGAGCTAGTGAAAATGAGATGATTGCCACTGCTGGAAAGGGCGAACCTAATGGAAAACTAATTGTCGACAAGAAACCTATCAATGCCTCAAATAAATACAAATCAACATACGCATCTCTGAGCTTGGCATCCATAATGTGCAAAGAGGCAATAGCAAGATTGACGTGACTGGTAGTTAATGAATTTGAAGTTGAGCTTCCGATAGATGATTGATAGGAAGGAGGCAAACTAGAAGTCAGAAGACCAGTAGTAAGCCCATTGATTGTAGTGTCAAAAGAAAGCCAGAATAAAATAATAAATACTGAGAAGAAAAGCGCTGCCATCTCTTCTTTTGCAATAGCAGTAAGTTGAGGACTTTGGAGGGCATATGCAACCATGTAAGCAAGTGCAACAAGAACAACACCCAAACCCAGCGATACTCCTATTATAGGAAGGGCAGCTGTTGGAATGGATATCAGTATTGGTAGGAGAAAGTCCATATGCATATAACTCTCGTTGGTTGTTAATATAAATTACAACAGCTTACGAATATAAACATTACAGTATAGTAAAAATATAGCTAATTATTGCAGAGAGTGAATAATATGCAGAGAACACACTATATAAAAGAAGCAAAAAAACTAGCAGGTCAGAAGATAAAAATTGCCGGTTGGGTGCATGATTTTCGTGATCTTGGAAAATTAAAGTTCATACAGGTTCGAGATATCACAGGAATCATACAGGTTGTTGCCAAAAGAGGAGAGATCAGCGACGAGCTTATGGAATCAATCAAAGTGAACAAGGAAGATGTTGTTTCTTTTGAAGGAATTGTAAAGGAAAGCAAAGTGGCAAAAGCAGGAGCTGAAATGATTCCAGAGTCTTTTGAACTATTGAACAAAGTTGAATTGAAATTGCCGGTTGATCCAACAGGAGTAACAGAATCCGAAATGGACACTAGGCTTGATTTCAGATATATTGATCTTAGAAGAAAACAAACTTCTTTGATCTTTAGGACAAAGGCACTTTGCGCTCATGCATTTAGGGAAAAACTCGGAGAACTGGAATTTATTGAAATCCATACTTCAGCAATCACAGGCGCTGCAACAGAAGGAGGGGCAGATGTGTTCCCAATCCAATACTTTGAGAACAAAGCATATTTGGTTCAATCCCCACAACTCTACAAACAACTTGCCATTATTGGAGGCTTTGACAGAGTTATGATGACTGTGCCAGTATTTAGAGCAGAAAAACATAACACAAGCTCGCACCTCAACGAAATTACTCAGATGGACATTGAAATGGGCTTTGCAGACCACAATGATGTGATGGACATCTTAGAGCAGGTTACTTTGCACATTTTATCAAGAGTGAAGGATGAACTTGGAGAAGAAATCAAGGAAGTTTTTGGGAAAGAAGTGATTGTTCCAGAAAAGATCGTAAGATACTCTTATGCAGAGCTTATTGAAAAACTTAATTCAAATGGTTTTGAGATGAAGCATGGCTGGGACTTTACAAGAGAAGCAGAGAAAAAGCTTGAAGAAGTTCTTGACAATGAACTTTATTTTGTCTATGACTGGCCAACTGAAATCCGTGCATTCTATTCCATGCCAGATGCGGAAAATGATAAGATATGTCATGCGTTTGATCTTATTTATAGAGGTCTTGAGATTTCCAGCGGTGCAAAACGTATCCACATCCCATCAATTCTTGAGGACCAGCTAAAGAAAAGAGATCTTAATCCAGTGGACTTCAAATTCTACATTGACGCTTTTAGAGTTGGTGCTCCGCCGCATGCTGGATGGAGTATTGGCCTTGAGAGGCTAGTTATGAAGATTTGCGCTCAGGACAATATCAGAGAATGTATGCTATTTCCAAGGGACAGAACACGGCTTCTGCCATAATTTTTTCTTTACTTTATAAGTAGAGCAGACAATAGGATTTTAATAACGAAATCCCAATTTATTTCATATGATAATTCTTGTAACCAATGATGATGGAGACAGCGAAGGCCTTCGCTCTCTTGTTGAGGCTGGAGCAAAGTTTGGAGATATTTATGCAATCGTCCCAAACAGGCAAAGAAGTGCAATCTCAAGAGCGATAACTTTGCACAAGCCAATCCGAATTCATAAGATCACAAATGAGATTAGTTCAATTAACGGAACACCTGCAGATTGTGTGCTTTTTTCCTTGAACTGTGGAGAATTTGTTAAGCCAGATTTGATATTGTCTGGAATAAACTGGGGAGACAATACATGCCTTGGCCCTTTGATAGGCTCTGGCACAATAGGAGCTTGCTGGCAGGCGGTTCTTGATGGAATTCCATCAATAGCTTTTTCTGTTCATAAAGAGGGTCATGACTGGCACAAAAAAGAAAGCTGGGGATCTCGGAAGGAGCTTGTCCAAACTGTTTCCAGAGTAATTGAAGAGCTAAAGCCAAAATTAAAGGATAGTAGCTTCTTCAGTGTTAATCTTCCTGAAAAACATGTTGGTGCAGAGATTGTGTATACCCACAAATTCCAGAAAAGAAAATACAGGACTGTAATTGAAAAAAGAAAAGATCCAAATGGAGTTCCGTATTTCTGGATTGGAGGAGAACTGGAAGAAGTAAAAGAAGAGACAGACCTTCATGAAGTTGTTGTGAACAATAAGATAACAATCAGCGAGGTTTCTCTCTCGATATTCAAAAGCGATTAGATATTTTTGAGTAGTAATTTTTGTAGTCTTCTTTTAATCCAGCAATCAGCGGGGTGAACTTTATTCCAAGTTTCCTGAACTTTTCATTGCTGCAGACAAAAGTCTCATTTGCAAACGGAAATTCATAAATATCGAAATTTTCTCCATCTGCTTCAGGATTGTATTCCATTATCGGCTCTGTGCCAACTATTTTGCCCATTTCAACAACCAGGTTCTGCAATGTTATTGTATCATCACCGGCACAGTTGTATACTCCAGTAAGTTTTTTTTCTGCAAGAAGCACAATGCAATTTGCAACATCTTCTGCAAAAACAAATTGAATAGATGCCTGACCATTGCCAGGGAGAATTAATGGAATATTTTGTTTTATTCTGGAATAGATGAAATGCTCGCGATCCGCACTGTTATTAGGGCCAAGAATGTAAACTGGCCTGATTGATGCATAATTGATTCCTGATTCTAGCTAGGACATTTTCGCATTCCACCTTGCCTTCATTATATTCGCCCCAGAGCGGCCAATCTCCAAGCGGTGATTCTTCAGTTAATGGAAATGATTGCGATTTTTTGTATGATGCTGCAGAGCTCATATGTATGAAAAAATCAAAGTTGAGATCTTCTATTGCTCTTTGGGTATGCTCTTCCCAATAAGCGCACATATCAATTACTACATCGAATTTTTCAGAGATAGGAAAAGCCATTATTCCGATCTCCTTTTATGAAATTGACATTCTCATATTTGTCCTGGATATGTCCACGATTGAAAACAGTAACATCATGGCCATTTTTTAGAAGTTTTTGGATGATAATAGGCCCAAGGAATCTAGAACCACCAATAATCAGGATTTTCATAAGTTAGATAATTGCAATTACTAAGTTAAAACTTTCCATATCTATGCAACGTCATCCTCCGAAAAAGCATTGTCATTAGCAGCAAATGCTTCTAGAGCATCTATTACTGCATCTCTTGCCTGATCTTCTTTCTGTTGTTCCATCTGAGCGAATGCACGATCAAGCAATCTTCTTTTTCCCAAAGCTTGATACAAGCCATAATCAAGCTTCTTCAGATCTGATCTTGCAGCTATCTTTTTTTCTTGTATTAATTTCCTTGCAAACTCAACAATCTCTTCATTACTCATTTTTTTCCAATATCTTTGCTTATCTTCGAAGCCAACTTCGTCTATTATTCCTCTTCTTCTCAAAGCCTGGTACAATCCAGAATCACATTTCCTCATTTCAGCTTTCAAACTTATCTCTTTTTCTTCTATTACTTTCCTTGCAAATTCAATAATCTCAATATCGCTCATATCACTCCAAGATCTTTGTTTTTCAACAAAACCAACTTCTTCAAGCAATCCTCTTCTTCTCAAAATAGCATACATTCTGGGACACTCAACAGAAAATGCCCTTCTCCCAATTATCCCTTTTTCTTCCATTGTTTTTCTTGCAAGGTCAACAATCTGTTCATCATTCATGTCTCTCCAGGAAATATGTTTATCTTCAAAGTTAATGCGTTCAAGTAATGACCTTTTTCTCAAAATATCATATAGCCTAGAATCAGCACTCTCCAATTCTTTACTCCCAGTTATCTTATTCTCTTCCATCACTTTCCTTGCAAGTTCAACAACGTCCTCATCACTCAGGCCCTTCCAAGATCGTTTCTTTCTTCTTTTTTCCTCAAACCCAACTTGATCCAGTAATCCCCTCAACCTCAAAGCATGATGCAATCCGGAATCAACTTTTTTCAATTCTTCTTTACTAGTTATCCCATTTTCTCTCATTACTTTCCTGGAAAATTCAACAATCTTCTCACTACCCAATTTTCTCCACAACCTCACTCCCATAGGACCAGTTGGTACAGTAATCTGCAAGCCTTCAGCTAGAGGCTCTTTTTCCGAAGTCTTTGCTTCTCTTAATGGAGGCTTCTGCATCTTCCTCATGCAACGTCATCCTCCGCAATTCCGTTGTCATTCGCAGCAAATGCTTCCAGGGCATCAATTACTGCATCTCTTGCCTGATCAGTTTTTTGTTGATCAACATGAGCAAATGCACGGTCAAGAAGACCTCGTGTTCTTAATGCATGGTATAGACCGGAATCATTATCCTCCATATCTACTCTTCTAATTATGCCATTCTCTTTCATCCATTTCTTTGCAAATTCAACGAGTTCATCATTGCTCAGATCTTTCCAGCATCTTAATTCCTCAACAAAGCCGACTTCATCCATCAACCCTCTTGCTCTCAAAATTTTACATAAACCAGAATCAACCTCCTGTAATTGACTTCTGCTAGTTATCTTATGAGACTTCATTACTTCCCTTGCAATCTCAACAATCCCCTCATTGCTCATGTCCTTCCAAGATCGGCCTTCCTTAATTTTTTCTTCAAAGCCAACTTTCTCCTCCAGTTTTCTTCTTCTCAAAATAAAATATAATCCAACATCTGTCTTCTGCAACTCCTTTCTCCCAGTTATCCCCTGTTCTTTCATTACTCCTTTCGCAATTTCAACAATCTCATCATCACTTATTTTACGCCATAGTCTTCTTCCACAGGAATCTGTTGGAACTAAAATCTGCAGGCCTTCGGCTAAAGGCTCCTTGGTGGAGCTTCTGACAGATTGAACACTA
>CAVRPK010000007.1:0-144906 GCA_963723105.1 uncultured Microcaldota archaeon | reverse complement strand
CCATGATGTCTGCACCTGCCTTGATAACTGATTTAGCCTGGGCAGGAGTCCTAATTCCCCCAGCTGCGATATAAGGAATATCAATTACAGAGCTAACAGTTTTCACCATTTCAAGAGGAATGTGGCCCGATTCTGGGTTTGATCCTGCATCGGTTATGAAGAACCTAAAGCCCATATACTGTGCAGCCATTCCAAATGCTGCTGCTATTTTTGGTTTGGCTCTTGGGATGCGTTTTGCATCGCCAACCCAGCCAACAGTACCACCAGGCTCAACAACTACATAGGCAACTGGAAGAGGCTCGACTCCGTATTGCTTAACAACAGGAGCAGCGAGCATCTGCGCTTCGCTTACCCAATAAGTGTTTCTGGAATTGAGCATTGACATGAAGTAGACTGCATCTGCATGTTTTGTTAGTGTTCCGATGTTTCCTGGAAAGAGAACAACAGGACTGGAAACTTCGTTTTTGATTTCTTTTGTAACATTGTCTAGAACTTCACCCTGAACTCCAGTGCTCCCACCAATGAGAATTATGTCTGCTCCGCCTTCATCAGCATTTTTAGCAGTTTTAACAGCCTGATCCAGAGACTTATAGTCAAGAGGATCAATAAGAGCAAACAAAAGCCCTTTTTTAGTCTCAAGTTCATTTAGAATATAATTTTCAACTTTCAAGTTAAGACACCCCACAAATGTTTTTTAGAACATGTTTGATAATTTGAGGCCCCATCATCTTTGTAGGCCTATCCATATTCCCGTAAATAGACAAATAATCATCACAATTCAGCTTCTTAAGCCTTCTGCCAAGCAATTTAAGTCCAGAATCAGACTGCGAACGCAAATATTTATGTACCATTGAATGAGCAAAAAGATCAGGGCCAAAGCGAAGTCTCCACTCGAGATCATAGCGAAGCGGATCATGGAAAAATTTTCCTGCAATAGAGGCGCAGTTTCCGCCAAAGATCAGGCCGCCCCCAGTAGTAGCTTTTACCTGACCAGCAGAGTCCCCAACAAGAAGAACATTATATTTCCCATGGCACTTGGATGTTTGTTTTCTGCTTTTAATTGGAATTGACCAGCCTCGTGGCTTTGCATATGGGAGATTTTTAAGTTTGAGAATGTTGTGCCATGCTTCAATAGCACTGTTTGGTATAAGCGCACCAGCTCCAAATTCAGCAAAATCATTGTTTTGAGGTATAATCCAACCAAAAAAACCTGGAAAAAGCTTGTTTGAGAGAAAGACTTCCACCATATGAGGATCTTCGGATTTGTAGGGAAGTGTTGCCTGCATGGTAGTTGCATATCTTTGAATTTTTTCAAAAGAAAAGTGGTTGGCAACATGTGACATAGGGCCATCTGCCCCAATAATATTAGTAGAGTAAAAATTACCTGAAATTTTCTCATTATAATTGACCTTTGCACCTTCGCTCTCAGCTTGCTCTACAAGAATTTGATCAATAGCAGAACGATCACAAACATAGCCAACTGGATCTTTTCTTCGAACGGAAAGTTTTTGATCAACAAAATGAATATTGGCACCATGGATTGAATTTACTACTTGTTTTTTGTAATTAAAATAGCTTGAGAGGCTCTCAAGTCCTTCTTTGGAAAATAGACCAGAACAATTTTCAGGAATTCCAGAAACAGAATGCTCTTCAGATAGAACAACATCGTGGTTATTTCGAGCTGCATTTATAGCAGCGATAGAGCCAGAAGGACCAGCACCCACAATGTGCACTTTCATATTTTTGTTCACCCTGGCAAGGTTTTTAGATATAGCAGAAAAAGAAGAACAAATGGCAGGATGCAGACAGGAGATCTTCCATCTACTACAAGATTTTTCTTAGAAACTACATCATTGAAGGATGATGAAACAGGAATAGAGTACGAATATGAATCATCGAAATATGAATGGTTGAGGCCATAATATCTGTGAGTGGATTGATTTGGCTGTAGAAGGATCAAAGAGGAATCGAAAGTACCAAATTCAGGAGAAGTAGTAAAGGAATATGCACCAAAGAGATACTCCATTCTATTATTAGTAATAAGAACATCAACAAGGTAAGAACTTGGATCAAAAGAGATAGACTGTTCAATTCCATCAAGCCTAAATGAAGACGATGCAAACTGGACATTATCATTAACTTCTAGTGTAGCGTTTTGATTTCTTGAGAGCAGCACATCATAAGACGAGAGCTGATCATCTCCATAGCTTAAAGCAGCATGGCTATTATCCAAAACACCTATCTGACCAAACGTAGGATCAACTGGCAAATACCCATATTCAGGAAGATAAACTTCAACCCAAGTGTGTGGCTGCCAGCTATCAGCAAGCACATAGCCACTTACAAAGCGAGTTTCAAAACCAAGAGAACGCGCAAGAGAAATGAACAGATGAGTATACTGAACGCAAACTCCTTTTTTCTGCTTTAGGACCTCGGTAGCAGAAGTAGTATCATCCCAATAACTTTCATCATATTGCACATAGCTGTTTACCCAATTGGTCAGCCTCAGGATAGTATTAAGTGAGGAGTTTTCATCCCGAAGAGATTGGGCCTGAGATTTAATTGCACTATTTGCTGCTGTAAGATTGGTAGATACTAAAGAGGTGTTTGGGGAGATTGGATCAAAAAAAAGTTCAGTATCATAATCAGTATCAAGAGTTGTTTTTGCCGTTATAATTAGTTTTGAATCATTCATAGGTCCGATATAGTTTACCCAAATAGTTCCGGATTCATCAGAAAAATAATTTCCAACAGGCTCTATTTCAATCGAGGTTACACGCTGGTGGGAGTTGTTTACAGCAAGCGCTCCTTGAAAATCAATAAAATCATTTGAATCGCCGGTTATAGTCCAGCTTCGCTCAAGTAAAAGTGTAGACCTTCCAAAATCAGAAAAGCAAAATGTGCAGAAAAATAAAAAGAAAAGGACGTATTTCATTCGATCCCACGAAGTTCGCGCATGTGCGCTACCCTGCGCTCAACCAATGCGCTGGTTCCAATATCTTTGCGGTGCCAAAGAGACCCACTTATGTGAGCGCATGCAGATTCTGCAACTTTTTCAGCTTCATCTAAAGTTTGAGCACGTCCTAAAATACCAAAGGAACGTGAAGACGATGTGAAAATTTTTCCTTCATTTTCATATACTGATGCATAGTACACACTTGCCCCTGTTTTCTCGATTTCAGCACCATTAATTTCAACTGGCAAATCTTTTTTTGGTTCTGTTGGATATCCATCTGGAACAAGATATTTGACAACTGTACAATCAGAAGAGAACAGGGGTGGATGTATTTGTCCTTCTGCCATTGAAAGAAATACATCCGTGAGTGATCCGTTCAAAAGAGCAAGGACATTCATAGCCTCAGGATCGCCAAATCTTGCATTGAATTCAATCAACTTTACTGATTCCTTTGTTGCCATGAACTGACCATAAAGAATTCCTTTGAAGGGATGGCCATCTTTTTTGAGTGCATAAACAGCATCCTGAATGATCTTTTTTGCATTTTCCAAATCACTGGAATTCAAAAACGGAAGATTCGTACCAGTTGTATAGCTTCCCATCCCCCCAGTGTTTGGTCCGCTGTCCCCTTCAAACGCTCTTTTATGATCCTGAACTGGAGGCATTAGTGCAATGCTAGAACCATCACAAAAAGCCTGAAGAGTAAATTCCTCACCAATTAGTTTTTCTTCGATAAGAGCGCTACCATCTTTTTCAAGAAGTGAGGCAGTATATTCGAGTTTTTGATCAAGATTTACAAAATGATCTCCACTCACTTTGACACCTTTTCCGCCTGTGAGACCAAGTGGTTTTATTGCAACTAATCCATAATCCTTGATCACCCGAGTAGCATCTTTGATAGTAGTTACTATCTCATGCTTTGGCGTTCCTCCAACATGATAATTTTCATGAAGAGATCTCATATAAGATTTGTCCCATTCAATGCGAGAAGCTGCTTTTGATGGTGATGCAACCAACATCCCATGTGCCTCAAGAACATCGCTCACTCCAGCTGCCAATGTGGCATCAGGACTTGAGAAACCAAGATCAAAATCTTTTCCTTTAATGACAGATTCCACTGCAACTGGGTCCTCAATATTACAAATCCAATATTCTTTGGACAGCTGAGCCATTGCAGGATTCTTTTTTGACATAACACAGTACAGTTCACAATCCCGCGCAAGGTTCTCTGCTATTGCATGCTCTCTCGCTCCATTTCCAACTAGAAGTACTTTCATTTAGATTCTACCTACAAAGAGTTCTGAAATAGTATCTTTGAAAGACTTTTTCAATGGTGCTTTTAGGACATAAGAGCGTGTATAAGGATACTTTTTGATAATTTCAAATGCAAAAAAGTATTCTTTGATGACCACTTCTTCCTGGATTTTCTTAGAAGCTTTCTTTTTTCTTGTCAATCAAATCCGCCTCCGTATATATCCATCCCTAATCAGCATATCAAGTCCTTCTTCCGTTCTGCTAACTGCAACAGAGTTGGCCTTTGAAAATTCACGAATATCAATTGAACCTCCATGAACTTTGATCCAATCATAAAGAGTTTCCCGAAGAAGATCATCACTCATGCCTGTTAGATGAGCAAGTTTTTTGTGCTGTTCGTCCCGTTTTCTCTCGCATTCTAGAAGAATTCTTGTATTTGCCTCGCTTGATCTGACTAAATCATCATACCTTTTTTGAATATCAGTATATTTGGATTGAAGTTCAGTAAGCTGAGTTGAAAATTCAACTGAATCATGATCAACCATTTTGGATACTTCATCAAGCACTGAGGTTATGTGAGAGAAAATCTGAGTAGGCTGAAGATCATAGTATTCTTCTGCAACTTGGAGAATGTTCAGAAAAGTTGGCATTAGATGAAGAAGCCGTGCCATTTTGCTCTTTCTTATGGAGGCGCTATAGGCAAATTCAATTTCAGAAGGCCTAAATGCAACCCTGTATTCCAAATATGGATTGCCTCGAAGATCACGGCCTTTTGTTTTTTCAAGTGTAAGGCCTGATTTAGTATATGCAATTTTTGTAAAACCAAGGCCGCTGAAAAGTGTTGCAAGGCCCTTGAGATTTTTCTTTTGTTTGGAAGTTACAATAATTTTTTCTTCGGCCATCTTGATCATCCATCATCTTCAGTAACCAAATGGACTACGCCCTTGGTTGCCTTTCTCATTCTAACAAGTGAAAAGACCTTAATAAGGTTTTTCTCGTCAATACTTAGCTGCCTTAAAAATGAAATGATTGATGGTTTTGAGTAACCGAACTTTTCCAAAATGGCAACTAGTGCTTCTCCTTCGATAAGACCATCGCCTTTCTCGAATTGAGTTCTTATTAATTTAAGCTGACTTTCGTTGAGTCCAAGCTCATAGAGCATTCTGATAAACTGCTCTCTCTCAATTTCAACATTCATGTCTCCACCTCTTATCTTATATAGAAGGAGAGGCTCTTCCCCGTCTATTTTATTCATGAGGAATGTCATAACCTTGGATTGGCGCTCTGCAAATATCATATTGACAGCAGCATCACCAACACCAAACTTAGATATCTCATCATCAATGAAATTTGAATAACCAATTGAATTTCGTACATAATCCCTGTATTCCCGAAGAACCAAACGAAGCACAAAAACAGATCCGATGTTACTGAAAATCGTCTTATGCATATCTGTTGGATTCTGGGTTGCAATAACCAGTGAGAAATTATACTTACGGCCTTCTCGAACTATGGTAATAACATCACTGCGCTCATCTTGTGCAATTTTCCAAGCTTCATCAAGAACAACAAATAGTTTGACTTCTTTGTGATCGTCCGCCATTCCTTCTGCGCGCATTGTTTCTTTGATATATTGTAGGATTGTCAGACCAGCAAGACTTCTCATCTCTTCAGTTGGAAGATTGTGCAGATCAATACATACAAGTCCGCCATGAGTCATTGCTTTGATGTCCATAGTTGAGTGTCCTGCAAAGAAATCAGTTCCCTCGACAGTAAATCTTTTGAGAAGTCTGGCTGCTTTTTTCTGGCCGCGAGCTTCCAGAATTCGAACAACATCAACAAGAGTTGCTTTGCTGCATTCCTTATGATTCATATGTCGAAGTTCGCTCTCAAGTTCTTTTTTCCCTGCTTTCTTCTTTTTCTTTTTCAGTGCATTGGTAACCGAAGACATTGAAGGAGTAGATTTTACTTTTCCAAAATATATATCTTCAAGAGCCTGCTCGATTTCATCTCTTTCACTAGGAAACTTTTTCAAATCAACAAGAATATCCAAAGCAGACACGATATGCCTAATTCTGCTCCTCTTTGGAAGACCAACAAGATCAAGAATATTGAGCCGCTCTTCAGCAAGATCAATTACGGTTCCTCCTGCCTGGCGAACCCACTCTTTGTATTCTCCAACCCAGTCTAATATAACTGCATTAGTGTTCCAAATTAATGAAGCTCGAGTAAGGAAGGTCTTAACAGTATAACTCTTACCAGAACCAGTAATACCTAAAATTGCGATATGAGGATTGATAAGTTTTGACGGGTCCCAAAAAACAGGCGTTCTGAGAAATCTTGTTTTTCCAACATATACTCCCTTGGATGGATCTGCAAGCAAAAGATCTTTCCTTGGCTCTGGAGGGTGCACAAGTATCATGTTTCTTGCAAGCTCCTTGGAGAGCATATATGAAGACTTCAAATTTTTCCACCTCTTTTAAAACCCAAAATTATGACACGTAGTTCATATATAAAACTATCAGAAGAGCGCATCTTGAATTTCTTCCCTAGTTGTTGGGAAGAAAAAGTCCCACTCAAAGCACCTGAGCATATCTGCATCTTTCAATTCGTTTACATCACAACCAAGAGAACTTGATAGAATCGTTCGAACTTCCTTTGCCTGACGATTGACTCTGCTAAGCGCCTCATCATGCGTAAGTCCAAATGCAGTAGTTGATGCATATGCAATTACTTCAACTGGCCGCTCTCCCTGAGTAATTCGATCAAGAAGCCTGTTCCAGTATGCAAGTTCTCTGTCCATACGAAGTGTTTCGTTTGCAGCAAGTTTCACTCCCTTTGCTTTTTTTGCCTCAACAGTACTTCTCTTGGTTTTAATCTCATCAATATGATGAGAAAGATCAAGAGTTGTGATCATCAAGCTGATTTTTACAATATATTTTAGAGAGCTTATTGCTTTTTCAAAAGACTCAAACATTGTGCGTTTTTCTCCGGAATCCTTTTCGATAGAACTTTCATAAAATCGAACTTCAAGGAATTTGGATGCATAGTATCCAGTATCAGTTTTCTTGATAATATGGTCTCGCGTTGAAGGAACTTCATAAGCTCCTCGAACTTCCACTATATTAGTTGCACGCGTAATTGCCGGAATTATGAGATATCCAACCTTCCAAAGTAGCAAACTGAGAGCGAAAAATGCAGCTGCAATTAATGTCAATATTGGATTTTGGTATATGAGTGATAGAATAATTGAAAGAACGCCGCCAACAAGAGCGACAACAGTTATAGCTCGGTTGAGAATCATAATATTCACCTATTCTTTATCATATTTAAATTGACGCTATGGTGTTTAGACCAATTTCACTTCCAAGAATTGATGCAAGCTCCTTGACAAACACTACAGTAATTATTAACGAAAATATCGGACCAACAACTGAGTAGAGCAATGATTTTGCAATAGATCTGCTGTTGCTCTGGCTGATGAGTGTGAGGTCCCCGCTGAAATCAGTAGAAAGATTTTCTGGCATAACAGTTTCCCAAACTGTGATATTTGAGACATTAGAAGTATTAACTCTGAAGCCCTGATCAATGAGAGTTTGATTACAAGCACTTGAATTGCTAAGGTTTACATCAAAGCAATGTCCGCTCATAAGATCTATCTTTCCTGCAATTGCATAATTATCATTAAGATCCACAACCGGCATTGAGGCATAGAAACTATTGTTTGTGAAATTTTTCATAGTAAAGTATGAAACATCAACATCCTCCATAGGGTCGGGGAATATGAGAACAAATGCAGGATAGAAAAGATAGAGTCCGATTGAAAGTGCGATTAAAAATCCTCCAACTTTTCGAGTGGCAAATAAAGTCCTGAGAACCAAACCAATTGGAAAGAGAAGCCCAAGTGCATTTGCTCCGACAAATTCTGCGATTTGGATATTTAATCCGATTAAGATAATGATTGCATTGATTGAAAGCAGCTGCGCGGATAAGGCAGCAGATACAGATGAAAGATTTGCAAAAGGAGCTATTGCAAAAGCACCAAAATCAAGAGAGATACTCTGGTAAAAGCCGATTATGTTTAGTGTTCGAACAAGCTCTTGGAACATCAGGAAGATGCCGTTGTTAAGAGCAGTCAAAGTGCATCGCAACTGCTCTACAACATTTCCTTCGGAGCAAGTTGGTGAAACTATTGTTCCGCTGATAACAGCAACCAATTCTATGATTGCGGCGAATGAACCGATAATAGCAGCATTGATCATGGATTGGATTAGTTCTTCTACACCAAAGTTCTCGATGCGTTTGTAACCTAAGGCCTTTCCAAGACCCATCATGATACCAGCGAGCAAGATAGAAGCAGTGACTATAATTACTGCAATCTCGACACCTGGAAATTCACCCGCCATCAGCAAGGAGTCTTATTGTATTATTAAATATGTTTCGCTAGCCCAAAAGTTTCCGCTTTAGTTTTACTAATGAGGTAGTTCCGCGGACATAAAGTGGGGCTTTTTTTGTAGTGAATTTTGCTGATTTTAGAGATTTTAAAAGCTGTTTTGGACTATCCAGGTCAAAATCAGGAAGAGTTGTATAGGTAGTTCCAAATTCAAAAAGGAAATGACTGTCGCTTCCAACAGCAGAAAGGATTTTGTGCTTCTTGGCAAATGTCTTGGCCCGTGAATTATAAACTTCAGAATGGCAACGCGAATTGAAAATCTCTACAATGTCAATTTTGGAAGCTTCTTTTTCAGTTGGAATCGCGCCAAAGCGGGTTTTGTCAAACATATGAGGAAGATAAGCAATTGCCCCCTGCGCATGGATCAGATCAAGCGCTTCTGCAAATGGTGTTTTCCTTGCAATTGGCTCATTTACAAATAAAGCAGTGAGGTCTCCCCGGTCTGTTGCAATTTCTTCACCAGGAATAAATGGAACATTGAAAGATTTCATTTTGGAATTGGCTGCAACTGAATTATGATCTGTAATTGCTGGAATAACACCGAGTTTTTTGGATTTTTTTGCAAGATCTGGAGGCCTGATCAGGGAATCAGAAGATGCATCTGTATGAACATGAAAATCAATTTTCATATGACTCCACCGGAGGTCAATCCATCAATAATTTTCTTTGCAAGCTTATCAATTGTTTCCTGTTTCATCTTTTTATCGCTCTTGACCATCATTCTTCCGCTTGCATAAAAACTTACAGAATAATCATCAATTTTAGCAAGAAGAACAACAGGACTGTTGGCAATAACTTCTCCGATTTTTGAGATTTCAGATTCTGCTAATTTCAAATCAATTTTTTTCCCTTGGAGTTTTATCTCAAAGCCACCTGAGGTCGTACAAGGCTCTACAATGAAAAAATCGCTCATCCAAGCTCAGCCCTCCAAAATATTTCTTTTTTGAAAAGATCGAAGAACAATGCATCTGGAGCTCTGATGCATGGCTTTTTGATAAGATAATTAACTGCCAAAGATGCTGCAAGAGAACCAGTCATAGAAGCAGCCGGAGATATGATACTTGCGCATTTTTTGTATTCAAGATCAGGATCAATGTGAAACGCTTTTTCAAATTTGTAATTTTTAAATAGAGAAACAATCCCCCGAGAAAAGCTGGCAGAGCAGAAAACATATGGAATTTTGGCAGCTCTAGCTGCTTTTGCTATTTGAATTTTGGTCTCAACATTGTCAGAGCCGTCAATTACAATATCTGCATTGCGAAGATTTGAATCAAACTTTCCATAACATTTGATTTTGACGGATTTATTGATAAACCTAGCGCGTTCAACTGCTGCTTTTGTTTTCTTTTTATCAATAGTCTGGTCAGTTGCAAGAATCTGGCGGTTGAAATTAGTGAGCTCAAAGCGATCTGGATCAAACAGAATAAATTTTTCAGCGCCCTGACGAAGAAGATTTTCAAAAATAAAGCCGCCAGTGCCTCCAAGGCCTATTATTGCATAGGTTGCGGATCGAATTTTGTTTTGCTGATTCGCAGAATAGGAATTTCGAGCAAATTTTTGATCATAAATCATTTTCCATCTCTTGCAAGAAGTTTTTTCTTTAATTTAGTGACATCTTTAGATTTCATACCTGTTGACTGCAGAGTAAATGAACGGAGCATTTCAAGTTTTTTCTTAACATGCGGGTCAACGGATTTTGCCCTGAGAGATGATAGGTGAGTAATTATGTAAAATGCCAAACCTACACCTGAAAAAGTCAAAATCATACTACCGATTTTTCCATAATCAGTTAAGGGAACAAGATCTCCATATCCAACAGTGGAGATTGTAGAAGTTGTGAAATATGCAGCATCCAAATAGCTCCAGCCTTCAGTATGATGGAAAAACAAAATGCTGATAACATAAAGTATCCCAAGCACAAGAATTGGAATGGCGATAGCAGACTTGTCCTTTTGCATAATCCCCTTTTGCATAACGCAGGATAAGTCAGGCAAACTATAAAAACTTTCTATGAGATTACGAGAGTATGGAATTAGAGTGCCTAGGTGCATCTGGAGAAGTCGGAAGAAGCGCGTTTCTCCTTAAAACAGACAAAAAAATCATGCTCGATTATGGGATAAAGCTCTTTGATGAGAGTGGAACGGCAAAATTCCCGGAACAAACAAATGTTAATCCGGATTTTGCAGTATTGTCCCACGCCCATTTAGATCACAGTGGATGCATCCCAGCATTGTATACTAGTGGCAAGATCAAATGGTATGGCGCTCTGCCAACTAAAGATATTGTAGAAGTACTTTGGAAAGACTCGATGAAAATTATGGGTGACGGGCTTCCTTATAGACTTGGGCATTTCAGAAAAGCACTTGATTATTTCACACCTCTAGAGTATAAGAAAACAAAAACTATGGGAGAGACAGATCTCACATTGTATGATGCTGGTCATATTAGCGGATCGGCATTAGTTGAACTCGAATATAAAAACAAAAAAATTGTTTATACTGGAGATTTCAAATGTGAAGAAACCCACATGCACCAAGGAGCAAAATACATTGAAGATGTTGACACTTTGATTATTGAAAGTACATATGCAAACAGAGAACATCCGAAGAGAAAAGAAGTTGAGCAAAAAGTAATGGAACAGATTTATGAGACAATAGATAAAGGAGGAAACATGCTCTTTCCATCATTTGCACTTGGAAGAACCCAGGAGCTAATTGCACTAGTTAGGCATTATGACAAGGATATACCGGTTTATGTTGATGGGATGGGAAGAGAGATAACCAACATATATTTGAAACATCCAAGATTCATAAAAAATGCGAATAAATTGAGAGATGCTGTTAACAGTGTAAGAATGGTTGAGGGGATTCCAGATAAAAAAGATGCAACACGAGAGCCGTCTGTGATTATTTCAACTGCGGGAATGATGAATGGAGGGCCAATTCTGAATTATCTATTCCACTCAAACCGGAATTCCAAACTGATTTTCACTGGATATTGTGTTGAAGAGACAAATGGTTGGTATTTGCAGAATAAAGGATTCATAATGAAAGATGAAGAGGAGCTTCACGTTGATCTTCCATTTGAATATATGGACCTCTCTGCGCATGCAGGCAGAACAGATATTTTGAACTTCATAAAACATGCAAATCCACAGAAGATAGTAGTTGTGCATGGAGACAACACACAAGGATTCGCAGATGAGCTAAAAGAAAGCTTTGGCTATGATGCTGTTGCTCCAAAAGCAGGAGAAAAAATACAAGTTTAGTTTTGGCAAAGTGTAACTGAAAGATCAGCCCATTTTGAACCAAATGTATAGCCTGCAGCTACTTCATTTGCAGTAATAGTCATTGTAACTGAACCAAATTCCAATACTGCTGAAGTATCTTCCTGAACTTCGACATGATCAAGCACATTGTCCAAATGATCTAGTATAGATAATACTGCAGAAGGTGGTTCATTACTTGGGATGGTTGAAAGATCATCAAGCCTGATTTTAAAAGCCCCGGCAATAAGTAATTCTCCTTGATTGATGTCTCCAGATACTTCTGAAGTTTCTCCTTCGCAAAGATCACAATCTGCTTGAGTAATTCCAACCTGGGCCCACCTCTCATCAGATGTTCCGCCAAATTGAACTGAAAATAAACGACCGGAACCAACAGAATCAAGTGGTTGTGGATCGTTTTGGGAAATAAGATCAGTATCTACAAATTCGCAATTTTCATCATAAATAGATACTTCAAGGAAAACGTTTCCAGAGGTATCAGAAAGAACATCATTTACAAAAACTGTCCTAATTCCCTCATCAGTATCCACGGAAATTTCATCTCCTACTCTAAGTAGCCTTTCGGTAGGCTCACTTTCGCAAGAAACAGAAATTGGATCAGGAGAATCACAAGCAGGAACAGGTTCAACTGGACCAGAATCTGGAACAGGTCCTAATTCCGGACAACGCTGTTCCTGACCACCACATCCAAATGCCAAACTAGTTGCAAGAATTACTGCTGCTGCAGCTCTTTTAATGGAATTTCTCTCAGTTTTTCGAGATTTCAAATTACGTGATTTCATAACAATTATGTGATAGGAAGTGTTTATAAATGTTAATATTAGCGTTTCTTCTCAAACACAATCATTTCTTTGGGATAGGCCAGATGTGACTTGGTCTTGGAATAGTGCTGAAAAAAGTTCATAATCGCTGTTTCGGCTTTAGTGACAGGTCGCTTTACCTCTGCAAATAGCTTGTTTTTCTTAGTTATAAATTTGGCTCCTTTTCTTGATTTTTTGAAATCTTTCACCCGTTCTTTCATCTTGAGAGGAGGACCATCAATCAGCATTTTTGAGGATAATTTGTCGGTTTTTAAGACAATTGCAAGGCGAACAACATGCCGGCTGTCATCTGCAATAATTTCTTTTGGATCAAAATCATCTAAATAATCCTTGAGCTGTTTGTTTAATTTGTAGATCTGCCCCCAGAGGACATCATCTACAATGTCAGGTCGCGGCATGGAAACTATATAGAGCTTCTTTGCTTTTGAGGATTTTTTGACTTTTTGCTCAAATGATTCCGGGATTCTGAAGAATGATTTCTCGCTTGGGGATTTGAGGAACTTTTTACTAGCAGAGATAAAGCTCTTGAAGGTGGACTTTGAAACTGCTGCTGCAACATTGCGGTTTTTGTCTGTTGGATCAATTACAATGAAAAATCCAAATCGTTTTTTTGCTTCTTTTCTCTGCTTTGGAGAGTAATGGTTCTTCAGATCAATGAAAACATCTTCCCAGGTTGCTGCTGCTTTAAGTAATTTTGAAAAAGTTCCATATTTGATTATCAAAAGCTCGCAAAGATAGCCAGAAAATCCCTTGATCCGGATTTCTGCGCCATAAATGGAATTGGACTTTAAGAATTTTTTTAGAAGAAGAATGTCATCCCGCTGTCCTTTCTTTAGGGATGTTATAACATATTTAGTATGAAGAACAGAACGATCAACTGCACTTAGCATATCTGATGATTTTGATATCTTGTACGCTGGAACAAGATCAACTTTCCTGCCCTCATAGTGAAAGCGAAGGTATGGATGCTCGGCATAGCTCACCTGGTATCTGATAGAAGGAAATGTCTTCTTAAGAATTTTTGTTATGTTTTCTTCGAGTTTTTCCCGGGGAGTGGATTTGTCAAAAAGAACAAAAACATCAATGTCACGGCTATCTCGAAGAAATGTTTTTTTAGCCATTGAGCCTGTGAGAACCACTTCGCACTTTTTGGGTGAGTGCTTTTGGATATGTGCTAGCAGACTGGAAGCAACTTCTAATTCAACCTCAAGTTCCTTTTTGGATGGCTTGATTGAGGATAGTACGTTTGCAAGAACCTTCATGAGGTAAGGTTTTAAATGAAGACTAATAAATGTTTCACATGCGCCGGGCATATATATTACTATTGATATTTTTCTTAGGATTTGGATGTATAGATGATAAAGTATATCCAAGTGACAGAAGCGAGCAAATTTTAGTATCTGAGCTTGATGATTACGACGGAGATGGGATAAATGATTATTCGGTTTATACGTTTAATCCAATAACAAAAAGTGATGCTGGAATAAAGATTCAGCGTCAGGTTATGGTTACAACTTATACAGGAGGCTCTTATACTTCGATAAATCCAAACCTCACAGATGTTGATCTGCTTCTTGCTGATCAAAGCCTAGACGAATTTTCTAAATCAAGATTTCAATCAGATTCAGCATGCAGTAAAAACATAGGACTGCTCAATGTTGTTTGCTCGGACGTAACAACATGTACAAGACTTTGTTCAACAGCATCTGTAAGCTGCAAGGAGATGAGCAGATCATATGAAGATGTACTGGCAGGGTCAATGATCTCATATGTACAAGACAATAACGAGATTAGATCATTAGTTCTCGATTCTCGAAGAATGGTACTTAGCCTGAGGAACACTACAGATGAAGAGAGAAACATTTTCCTTGGAAAAACACGTGATATGGTCAGCAAAGTCGCAAGCATAAATTCAAATCCACTATACGTACAGCCAAAAATTCAATTGTGCGACCATTCTGATTTTGGAATTGGATATGTAGTGGATGCTACTCAAAGAATTGGAACTTATGAGACTTTTGTTGAAAGCTATCATTACAGGATATTGTTCGCAATTGAGCCTCTGGAGAAAAATGATGGAGAGCTTGGGGTAGAAGTTGCAGGAGTCGGAGTATCCGACAATATACCTACAACAGTAATTAGCGATGCAAAACAGATTTCGTCAATACAGGATATCCTTGCGGAGAACGGAGTTAGCCATGTTACAATAAAATGGACATCTCCAAAAACCTCGGATGATGGATACTTGCTTGAATATGAGTTCATATCAACAACCCCTCCAGAAACACTTCTGGCATCTCTGAGAACTCCAGATGTAACAATAAAAACAGTTGATATGAGCGGACTTATTCCAACAAACATTGTCTTCACAACTTTGGATGGAATTATAAAAAATTATTATATGGCACTTGGAATTGCACTTGGACTTGCAATTGCATTTGTTTTATTCTTATATAATGTCGTAACTTTGCTTATTACAATAATAAGCGAGAGAACAGCAGGAGCAACAATTACTACAGGATTTAGAAAGGCATTTGGAAGAACAGAAGTTAGATGGAAAACTGATGGGGTAGTTGCTGTAGTATTCCTAGTTGCTGGATTCTATGTTTCAGCATTTGTTGCAGTACAGCCAACCGTATCCCCAGGACTTCTTGAATCAGTGGACTTTCTCATAAAGAGCAACTTTGGGATTGTGGGTCTTGCCCTCACACTGATTGGGATTGTCATGATATATTTTGCATGTGAAAACATGGCAAAGATCACAATACTTGAGAAAGCATATGGAATGGCAATCAGACAAGAAAAGGGATCATATCTTGAAAAGGCCGGAAGGCTCAAGGAGAAAATGAAAGAGCTTGAATTGCTGGTTGAAAAGTACACACAAGAAGAATTTGATGTGGGTAAGGAATATGACGTTTTAACAGCAATGAAAGGACAGGATATGGATAAACTTACGAATAACATAACTCCTCGAAGCAAAGCAATCATTGATGATAGGATGAATGCAATTGACGGAGCGATAACAAACCTTAAAGAACGAAAGAAACTTGCAGATGAAAACTGGTTAAAATGGAAAGATAATATTTCCAAAATACTTGAAGAACAAAACGAAGTATTTGCTTCATCTCTTGTAACAGTACCAAGCTCTCTTAGAGCATGGGCTTTGAACAGATATTTCAAAGAACTGGGCGGAGATGGAATAACTCTCGAGCACGATGGACTTAAGAAGAGGAAACTATCAGCAAACAAAATTGTCCATGAAATGGTTCTCAAAGGCATACTAAAGGCAGGAATAGTCATACGAAATGACAGCATTGAAACATCAGAATTTGCAGAGGGCTCTGGAACAGTCACAAAAGCACTTATCCTCAAGCTTCGGGCATATATGAGGTCTCTTGCTAAAAAGCTTGGTCAGCATGAGCCGCAGAGCTTTATTTCAATTGGAGCAAAGGATGTCGTAGTATATATGAAAGGCAGAACCACAGAGTCTGTGATAATTGTCAAAAAGGACAAATTCAACCAGGCAGTGGAGATGTGGAAAGGTAAGATCAAACTGATTGAAGCTGCTTAAAATTTTCGTATTTTTCTTTTCTCTTTTTTATCAGATTAAACCAGACAAATACACACTTTTTTAGCTTTTAAACCCATGAAAAGATAGCTGTTTTTTGAGGTAAATTTAGATAGTAATTTAAAGGCTTTTGACGAATATTTTCTAGGTATTCAATAGGGCGAATTATCGACGTAAATTAGGACAAATTATTAGTGGTAATACTATGGTTGAAGAAACAGGTTATACGGCAAATGAAATCCAGATTCTCGAAGGTCTTGAGGGAGTTCGAAGAAGACCTGGAATGTACATTGGAGATACTAGCAAAAGAGGTCTTCATCACTTGATCTATGAAATTACTGATAATAGCATAGATGAGGCACTTGCAGGGCATTGTAATGAAATTTCCGTGATACTGCACAAAGACGGATCAGTAACTGCAAAAGACAATGGAAGAGGTATTCCGGTAGATAAACACAAATCAGGAAAATCAGCACTTGAAGTTGTTTCAAGCTCACTGCATGCAGGTGGAAAATTTGCCAAAAAAGCATACAAGGTTTCGGGGGGACTTCACGGAGTTGGTATGAGCGTTGTGAACGCACTCTCAGAATGGATGAAAATTGAAGTTCATAGAGACGGAAAAATTCATACTATTGGATTTGCCAGAGGAAAACTGACTGAAGAAGCAAAAGTAGTTGGAGATAGTGCTGACCATGGAACAATTGTCCATTTCATGCCAGATGAACAGATATTTCCAATTCGGGAGTTTGACTTTGCATACATTAAAGAACGATTTATGGAGCTGGCATACCTCAACAAAGGCCTTCGGATAATTATCGAGGATGAGAGAACAGACAAAAAAGAGGAATATTTCTTTGAAGGAGGAATCAAGGAATTTGTTGAACATCTCAACAAAGCAAGAAACCAGCTTCATGGAGCTTATTTCTTTGAGAAGAAAAATGAGCATGTGGAAATTGAAGTAGCAGTTCAGTATACTGACAGCTATAATGAGATGATATACAGTTTTGTTAATAACATCAAAACAATTGAAGGCGGAACTCACCTGACTGGATTTAGAACAGCACTAACTCGAGCAGTCAATGATTATGTTAAGTCCAACAAGGTTCTCAAGGAAGATAAAAGAATAACTGGAGATGATGCTCTTGAAGGACTTACAGCAGTTATCAGTGTAAGAGTTCAGGAGCCGCAGTTTGAAGGACAGACAAAAACAAAACTTGGAAACAGTGAAATTAGAGGGGCAGTTGACAGTATTGTCTTTGATACCCTCAAAACATACCTGGAAGAACATCCAGATGAGGCAAAGAACATTTGTGCAAAAATCGTAAATTCGATGGAAGCTCGCGAAGCAGCACAAAAGGCAAAAGAACTAATTCGAAGAAAAAATGTATTTGAAAGTAGCCTTCTTCCAGGAAAGCTTGCAGACTGCAGCGAACAGGATCCTGCCAAATCAGAACTTTATCTAGTTGAAGGAGATTCGGCCGGAGGCAGCTCCAAACAGGCAAGAGATCGAAGATTCCAGGCTATTCTGCCTCTTCGTGGTAAAATACTCAATGTAGAAAAAGCACCGATCCACAAAGTTTTTGCAAGTGAGGAAATCAAGAATATGGTTCTCTCAATTGGAGCTGGATTCAAAGATGATTTTGATCCGAACAAGGTTCGATATCACAAGATAGTAATCATGACAGATGCAGATGTGGATGGAAGCCATATCAGGACTTTGATTTTGACACTCTTCTACAGATATTTCAAGCCTATAATCGAGCTTGGATATCTTTACATTGCTCAGCCTCCACTTTATAGGATTGCAAGAGGGAAAAGCGTGCAGTATGCATACACTGATAGTGAGCTTGAAGAGAAATTGAAGGAAACTGGTCCGAATGTTAATATCCAGCGCTACAAAGGTCTTGGTGAAATGAACCCAGGCCAGCTTTGGGATACAACAATGAATCCTGAATCAAGAACATTACAAAGGGTAATGATTGAAGATGCAATTGTTGCAGATGAGCTATTCACAATTTTGATGGGAGATGCGGTTGAACCAAGAAGAGAGTTCATAGAACAAAACGCGGTGTACGTGAAGAATCTTGATGTGTAGAGGTAATTACTATGAGCGAAAATATTGTACTAAAAGCAATTGAAAAGGATATGAAAGACAGTTACCTCGACTATGCAATGTCTGTTATTATCGGACGTGCAATTCCGGATGTCCGAGATGGACTTAAGCCAGTTCACAGAAGAATTCTCTATGCCATGCATGAGCTAAATAATGTTTATGGAAAACCATACAAAAAGAGTGCTCGTGTTGTTGGTGAAACTTTAGGTAAATTCCACCCACATGGAGATAGTGCAATTTATGATGCACTTGTTCGTATGGCACAACCATTTTCACTTCGTTACATGCTTGTTGATGGACAAGGAAATATGGGTTCTGTTGATGGAGATAGAGCAGCAGCAATGCGTTATACTGAAGTTAGAATGGCTAAAATGTCCGCTGAAATGCTTGGAGACCTTGATAAGAATACTGTTGAATGGGCAGACAATTTTGATGGTTCTCTAAAAGAGCCGATGTGCCTGCCATCAAAGGTTCCAAATCTTCTTATCAATGGATCATCAGGTATCGCAGTTGGTATGGCAACAAACATTCCTCCACATAATCTCAGGGAAATAATTGACGGAACTATTGCTGTTATTGATGGAGCTGAGGAAGAGGAATTAATCAAGATTGTTCATGGACCAGACTTCCCAACAGGAGGAATCATTGTTGGCAGATCAGGAATAATCAAAGCATACAAAACAGGAAGAGGAACAGTTAAAGTAAGAGGAAGAATTACCAAAGATGAAAAGAGAAAAGCACTCATAGTAAATGAAATTCCGTATCAGGTAACCAAAACAAACGTCATTGAATCAATTGTAAATGCAGTAAAAAACAAGAAGATTGAAGGAATCTCAGGAGTCCATGACAGATCAGACAAAGATGGTATGGAGGTCATAATTGATATCAAAAGAGGCCATGATTACGATGTGGTTATGAATCAGCTTTATGCACACACTTCCCTTCAAACAACATTTGGTATCATCAATCTTTCTATTGTTGGAAAAGAGCCAAAGGTACTTGGAATTCATTCAATGATAACTGAGTTCATTGAATTTAGAAAGGAAATTATTCGAAGAAGATGTGAATTTGAACTTCAGGAAGCAGAAGCAAGAGCACATATCCTTGAAGGACTTAAAATCGCGCTTGAGAATATTGACCCGATAGTTGCATTCCTTAAAAAATCAAAAGATATTGTAGCGGCCAGAGCAGGGCTTATGGAAACATATAAGCTTTCTGAAAAACAGGCAAATGCAATACTTGATATGAAACTCTCAAAGCTTATCGCTCTTGAGAGGGAAAAGATTGAAAACGAATATCAGGAGCTTATGAAAAAGATCATCTGGCTCAAGGAAGTGCTTGGTGATATTTCCAAGATCCTGGAAATTATCAAGGAAGAGCTCGAGGCAGTCAAAGCATCATATGGAGATGAAAGGAGAACCGAGATTTCTGATTCAGAAGATGATCTTGATATTGAAGATCTGATTCCAAATGATGATGTGGTTATTGCAATTACAAGCAGAGGGTATGTAAAGAGAGTCAGTGTTGAGGAATACAGATCCCAGCATAGAGGAGGAAAAGGAGTTATAGGTACTGGAACAAAGGACGAAGACTTTGTTGAGGATATCATAGTTACCAAGAATCATAACTACCTGATGCTCTTTACTGATAAGGGCAGGATATTCTGGCTCAAAGCATACAGAATACCTGAAACAGGCAGATATGCAACTGGAAAAACACTTGTTAGTCTGCTAGAGCTTAAGGAAGAAAAAGTAACTTCCTGGATCAGTGTTAAGCGATTTGACAGTGGAGAGTTCTTAGTAATGACAACCAAGAAAGGAATTGTCAAGAGAACTGCACTTGAAAACTTCAAGAACGTCAGAAAAGGAGGAATTATTGCAATCACTCTCAAAGAAGGAGATGGACTTGTCGAAGTTAGAAAAACTGATGGGGCCCAAGAGATCATAATTGCAACAAAGAAAGGGCAGGCAATTCACTTCAAAGAAGTCGATGCTCGGGAAATTGGCAGAACTGGCCAAGGGGTAATTGGTATCCGTCTCAAAGGAGAAGGAGATGAAGTTGTTGGTACTGCTATTTGCAAAAAACCAGCACTTCTGACAATTACAGAAAATGGATTTGGTAAGAGAACTTCAATTGATGAGTATAGATTGCAATCTCGAGGTGGGTCTGGAGTTATCAACATCAAAACCGAAGGAAGAAATGGGGATGTAATTGGGATTCGTGTTGTTGATGAAACAGATGAATTTATTCTCATGACTTCAGGTGGCCAGGCAATCAGAACCTATGTAAGAGATATTTCAGTAATTGGAAGAAATACCCAGGGAGTTAGAATAATCAGGCTCAAGGAAGGAGAAAAGGTTGCTACTTTCGCAGTTGTTCCTAAAGCAGAAATAATTGAGGAAAATGAGGATAAACCAGAAGAACCTAAGACTGAGGAAAAGCATCCTGAATCTGATGAACCTAGTTCTTCAGTAGAAGAAAAGAGCGAATCTAGCGAAGAAGAAAAACCTACTCAGGAAGAGTCTGTGTAGCTTTTAGAAGATACTCTAAACAGTTTTCTTTTTTTCCTTGTTTTTTATTCCATTTTTTTACTATTTCTTTATACTGATCAAGTTCATTTGTGAAAACAGTTCTGTCAAGGTCAGGCTTTCGAAGTCTGAAGAGAAGCTGGGAGACAAATGGACAGAATCTTGGATTTACTGTGTTGTTTATTGTATGTGGATAGCGTTTGCAGGATAGAGGAGCAGAGTTGTATATAGTACATAAATTTTCTTTGATAAAATAGCATGGATGAGATTTGATTCCGAGTATTGATGAACGTGCATTCTCAAAATCAAGAACAGTATCAGGATCATATGTTAGTAATCGAACAGGATGAAGAGTCGCGAATTCTTTTGGATCTTTTTTGGAGGCTGCAGCTGCTCTTTGGATATCAAAGGACGTAACAGTGATTGTGTATGTCTTGCAGCACATAGCAGAGCAGGTTTTGCATGGGTTGATCATTTTTTGCCCTTGAGCAGCTTTGCAACTTCTGCAGGATCAACCTGAAGACGATGCTTTGCCATAATTGCCTTTAGATCATGATTTTCGTCTTCAATAATCTTTTTCAGTTCATCACCAGTGATTTTTTGCAATCTGTAAACTTTGATTACTGATTCTGCACTAGCGCCTTTTACCATGCCTTTTAGAACTTCAGGAATAGCTGCTTTGACAAAAGTATCTTTATTGAATTCCTCAAACAGATCAAGAAGTGCTTTTTCAACATTCTGGAATTCAACTCCTTCTCTTCGAAGTGAAACTAAAGTATTTTCAATAGTAGTTGCAGCAAGCTTGGGATCTGTTTTTGCTTTGACCAGAAGCTCAAAGACATGCAGGTATCTTGATTTGATCATCTTGGCAGCAAGCTCCTTGTTGAGAAGCTTTTCAAGTTTCTTCTGCTTATCTTCAAGAGATTCGCTTGATTCAACAGAGTCTAGGAGTTCTTTGGTAATTGTAATTGGAGGAACATCTGTTTCTGGATATAGTCTTGCTTTTCCAGGAAGAGGACGCATGTAACTTGAAGTGGCATCTGGATTTGCTTTTCTTGTTTCTTCTGGAACAAATTCCATGTTTGTTCTTTGAATTACGTATTCTAATGCAGTCTTTGCCTGCTGCTCTGGAGCAACAACCAATGCAAAACAATCTCCAAGTTTTTCATGTAAATGTTTTTGCTCAGTTTCTGAGATTTTGTATTTTGAAAGATTTTCATCTGAATGGATGATTCCTTTTACTCCGGCAGTCTTCGCATAGTTGCTAAGCTCTGTTCCAAAGCGCTTCTTTGGCTGGAGTTCTCTGCCCAAAATTCCAGCAAAACCAGGAAGGGACTGACCAAGAACAACTGAGCCTGATTCAAGACCTTTTTTGATAAGAGAAGCTTCTGTTTTCTTGAAAATTGAGGTTACATCAACAATTGATTTTTTTACTCCGGCAACCTGGTTTGATCGAAGCTCATGAATTATTTTTAGAAGCTCCAGCTGACGCTTTGATTCATTTTCAACAAGAGCTGGAAGCATTTTAAGATCCTGTGCACCTTTGATTTCAACTCTTGCCCCGCCCTCTGTTGAGATATTGACATCCTGACGAATTGTTCCAAGACCTCTTGCAACTTTCCCAGTGGCACGAAGTATCAGTCCTATTTTTTCTGCAGTTTCTCGAAGGTGCTCTGCATCTTTGATATCTGGATCAGTAGTAATTTCAATTAAAGGAATACCTAGTCGGTCTAATCTATATGTTGCCTTTGCATCAGATGATGAGACTATACCTGCACTCTCTTCTTCGATTGCAATGCTTGTTATTTTTACTAAGCCTTTGGAAGTATGAACATGACCATTCAGTGCAACTACTGAAGTCCTCTGGAATCCAGATGTATTGCTACCGTCAATTACTATTTTTCTCATTACATAAACTTCATCAACAATAGTTGCGTTGAGTTGTTTTGCAATTTCAAGTGCTATTAGAAGAGCTTGTCTGTTCATGTTTCTTGGAGGCTCTTCATCCATCTCAACTAAGCAGTTGTTTTCAGAAAACACATTGTATTCAAATAATCGTCCTTTTTGTAGATTCGATTCGAGATGCATCATCAGTTTCTCCAAGTTCACTGAGAACAGGATGCAATTTTCTTTGGATTGTGAATTCTGGATCTGCCTCAATCAGATTGAGAAGAACAATTGCAAAACAGTTTGCTGCTATCAAGTCTTTGGTGAATTTCAATTCCTATTTTCATTATAATCACTCCAGGATTGATCTGCTGCTAAGCTCTCCGGCAATATTAGTCTCCATTAATTTTCGAACTTCGTCCATTTTCTTTGTTTGGCCAAGCGCCCAGCAAAGCTTTGTGAATGCAGTTTCAGGAGTCCAGTCAGCATCATCCCCGATTACTCCGGCTTCCTTGAGGAGTCTTCCGTTGCTGTAAACTCTAAGACAAACTCTTCCAGTAATACACTGGCTGCTCATAACAACTGGAATATCTGAATCGATAAGCTCCTTGATTTGTTTGTAGATTCCCTTCACATGTTTTCCTTCAAATGCTCCAATTGGAACATGACCAAGGCCAGTTCCCATCAAAACAACACCGTCATATGAATCTAGCTTTGAGATAAAATCAGGCTTGATACTTGGATGGACGTAAACAAGAGCAACGTTGTCGTTGAGTTTTTTCTTTGAAATAAATCTCCTTTATTGCGTTTTTTGTGTTCTGAGAATTCCTCGAATTTCTTTGTCCTGTAATCTACTGCAAACATGGGCTTTGTATTGATTGATTCAAATGCATCTCTTCGCGAAGTATGCATTTTTCGAACTTTAGTTTCCTCGTGCAAGTGGCAAAAATCATCATTGGTACTGGCATGCATGCATACTGCAACTTCGCCAAAATTCTTGGTTGCAGAGAATACTGAATTTATCAAATTCATTTTATTCTCACTTGAAGGACGGTCAGAGCTCCTCTGAGAACCGACGAAAATAACTGGAACTGGAAGATTCTGAAGCATGAAGCTGACAGCAGATGATGTGTAGGTCAGAGTATCTGTTCCGTGCATTATGACTACTCCGTCTGATCCATCCTTGATCTCCTGCTCAATCTCATCAGCAATCAATTTCCAGTGATGAGCATTCATATCCTCTGAGAATAATGAGAAAACTTGCTTGGAATGAATTGGCCATTTTTCGAGCTCTGGGAAAGTAGTTCGAAGTTCTTTAGGGGTGATTGAAGGATAGACAGCGCCTGTCTTGTATTCTACTCGGGATGCAATTGTTCCGCCGCAGCCAAGAATTGCGATGTCTCCTTTTTTCTTGGGCTCTTCGGTTTCTTCTGTTTCTACTTTGGCACTTGTAGTTGCAACAAGTTCAAAAGATTCTGCTGTAATTCCGATATTGTAGCCAGTATTGAGTTTCAGAACCAAAACATCAGAGTCGCCAAGAGTTGGCCTTGGCATCAGAAGCCCTTCGTAAATGTGATCTTTTGTTTTGACAGTGATCGTATCTCCAATGTCAATTTTCTTTTTCTTTAATTGCTCTAGAATTTTTTTGGAATACATGATAGAAACCCTTTGACTTTTCAGAAGTGGAATACCACTTCCTAATTAGAATAATAAGATGTTCTTTTTGTTTTAAAGCTTATTCATACGCAGGTTTACAGAAGTAATAACTAGCTGAGATGACCAAATTTTGATGAATTTTATGAATATATAATCGATCCTCCTGGGGGGCACCATGTTTATAAGGATTATGTTACAATTAGTGTATAGAATTGTAGAGATAAGTAAGGGGTAGAAGAAATGCTTGACGCACGCTGCCAGCAGGAGAGATATTCATAGGTTCAGAGCAAGAGCCTTTAATTTTATTACTAAGACCCCAGCAGCACTTCGGAAAAAGAAACCTCTAGCTGAAGGCCTGCAGATTGCTATTCCGTAGAGATTCCCGAGGAAGAAGATCATGGAGCAAAATGAGTGATGAGCAGATTGTTGAGTATGCAAGGAAATGGATAGATGAGAAGGATATCCATGGATGGAAAGAATTAATCAAGGCAGATCGCGGCCTTTATATCGTGTTTTGAGGAAGAGGGGATTGCTAGATGAGGTTGAGTTTGAGGAGAAACGAAGGAGAGAGAAGATCATGGAAAAAAATGAGTGACGCTGAGATTGTTGAATTTACTATGAAATTGGTTGAAGAAGAGGACATAGTTGAAAGAGAAGAGTTAAGGAAACAAATCCTGGAGCATATGGTATTTTGTATAGGAGAAAGTTGCTTGGCAGGTTGAGTTTGAGCAAAAGCAAGATCGTGGAAAGATACAAGTGATGAGGAAGTTGTTGAGTTTGTAAGGAAATTTATGAAAGAGAAGGGGATAACGAAAGAAAGGAATTGTGGAAGGTCGATCATGGTTTGTATAGTGCTATTACAAAGAAGAGGATTGCTAGATGAGGTTGAGTTTGAGGAGAAACGAAGAAAGGAAAGATCTTGGAAAGATATGAGTGATGAGGAAGTTGTTGGGCTTGCAAAGAAACTGATGTTGGAAAATAAGATAACTACTAGGAGTGAATTACTCCGTGCAGATCATGGACTTGTATTGGATTTTAAAAAATAGGAAATTACTTGATAAAATTGGGTTTGAGGAAAGGCGAAGAAAAGAAGGCCTTGGAAAGAGATGAGTGATGAGGAAGTTGTTGAATTTGCAAAAAGCGTAGTAAAAGAAAAGAAAATAACAGGAAGAGATGAATTGAAAAAAACTGATTCTGGATTGTATGAGGTTTTGAGGATTAGAGGATTGCTAGACCAGGTATTGGCCAACATAGAACAACAAAGAAGTGATAGTGCAAGAGATGCAGTAATTGACGCACTGACAGAATTTGCAAATAGTGAAAAGGAGGTTGGAATTGCATGAAAAGACTGCAAAAGCCTCCAGTTGGAAAGACAAAAGAAAAGAAACAAGAACCTCTAGCTGAAGGCCTGCGTTTTAGTACCTACTGATTCTCGGGGAAGGCTGTGGAGCAAAATGAGTGATGAGGAAGTTACTAGATATGCACAAAAATTGAAGGAAGATGACGGGATATGTGGGAAAGGAGAGTTGCAGAAGGCTGATTCTGGATTGTATGAGATTTTAAGGAAAAGAGGGTTGCTTGAGAAAGTTGGTTTTGAGGAGAAACGGGGAAAGCTAAGATCTTGGAAAAATATAGTTGATGAGAAAGTTGTTGAATATGCAAGGAAAGTGATGGAAGAGAAAGGGATACGTGGACGGCATGAATTGGAGAAGGATGATTCTGGATTGTATCGTGTTTTGAGGAAAAGAGGATTGCTTGATGAAGTTGGGTTTAAGGAAAAACAGAAGGAAAGACCATGGAGAGACATGAGTGATGAGGAGATTGTAGAGTTTGCAAGGAAAGTGATGGAAGAGAAAGGGATAATTGGAAGAAATGAGTTGCAGAAGTCTGATTCTGGATTGTATAGTGCATTACGAAAACGAGGGCTACTCGATCGCACATTCGCTCAAGTGGAACAACAAAGAACAGACCAGGCAAGAGATGCAGTTATTGATGCACTGACAAAATTTGCAAATAGTGAAAAACCGGAGGTTGAAGTTGCATGAAAAGACTGCAAAAGCCTCCAGTTGGAAAGACAAAAGAAAAGAAACAAGAACCTCTAGCTGAAGGCTTGCAGGTTACTATTCCTACTGGTCCTAAAGGAAGAAGGCTATGGAGAAAGACGAGTGACGAGGAGATTGTTCAGTATGCAAAGAAATTGATGGAAGAGAAAGGAGCAGATGGAAGAGAAAAATTGCAGAAGGCTGATTCTGGATTGTATCGTGTTTTGAGGAAAAGAGGATTGTTTGATAAAGTTGGGTTTGAGAAGAAATTGAGATCTTGGAGGGGTATGAGCGATGGGAAATTGTTAAATTTGGCAAGGAAAAAGATGGAAAAAGAAGGAATAAGTGGAAGAATAAGTTGCAGAATGCTGATTCGGGATTGTACACTGTTTTGGGATTAAGAGGATTGCTTGATGAGGTTGGGTTTGTTGATAAAAGAAGGAAGAAAAGGTCTTGGAAAGAGATGAGTGATGAGAAGATTGTTGAGTTTCAAGGAAAGTATTAAGAGAAAAGGGGATAACAGACAAAGAAGGGTTGGATAAGGCTGATTCTGGATTGTATAGTGTTTTGAAGAGAAAGGAGGTTACTTGGGAAAATAAAGTTTGAACAGAAAAAACGATCCTGGAGGGATCTTGGTGATGAAGAAATTATTGAGCTTGCAAGACGATTTATGAAAGAGAAGGGGGTGAGTAGCAAAAGTGAGTTAAAGGAGACAGATAAGGGAGTGTATATTGTTTTGCTGAGAAGGGGATTGATTGATAATGTTGGGTTTGAGGAGAAACGAAGATCTTGGAAAGAGATGAGTAATGAAGAGATTGTTGAAATTGCAAGGAAATTGATGGAACAAAAAGGCATGGCTAAAAGAACAGAATTAAGTAAGTTTGATTATGGACTATATCAGGTTTTGGCGAAAAGAAAATTGCTTGATGAAGTTGAATTTGTTCAGAAAAAAAGAACGGGTAGGCCTTGGGGGGGTATGAGTAATGAAGAAGTTGTTGAGTTTGCAAGGAAATTTATGAAAGAGAAGGATATAACTGGGAGAGAAGAATTGAAGAAGGCTGATTGTGGATTGTATCAGGTTTTGAGGAAAAAAGGATTGCTTAATCATGCATTTGCCAATATAGAAAAGCAAAGAACAGACCAGGCAAGACAAGACGTTATTGATGCGCTGACAAAGTTTGCAAATAGTGAAAAACCGGAGGTTGGAGTTGCATGAAAAGACTGCAGAAGCCTCCAGTTGGAAAGACAAAAGAAAAGAAACAAGAACCTCTAGCTGAAGGCTTGCAGATTACAGTGGCTACTGGGCCTAACGGAAACAGATTATGGAGAAAAATGAGTGATGCAGAAATTGTTGGGTTTGCACAGAAATTCATGGAAGAGGAGGGACTAAATGGAAGAAGAGAGTTGCAGAACGCTGATTGCGGATTGTATAATGTTTTGAGAAAAAGGAAATTGCTTGGTGAGGTTGGGTTAGAGAAGAAAGTAGAATCCTGGAGGGATATGAGTAATGAAGAGATTGTTGAGTTTGCGCAGAAGCTTGTAGAAGAGAGAGAAATAGCTAATATAGCAGATTTGTCAAAGATTCATCCCAGAGTTCATAGTGCTTTGAGAAGAAGAGGATTGATTAGAAGGATTAAGTTTGAGGAGAAACGAAGATCTTGGAAAGAGATGAGTGATGAAGAGATTGTTGAAATTGCAAGGAAATTGATGGAACAAAAAGGCATGGCTGAAAGAACAGAATTAAGTAAGTTTGATTATGGACTATATCAGGTTTTGGCGAAAAGAAAATTGCTTGATGATGTTGGATTTGTTCAGAAACGAAAGAAAAAAAGGTCTTGGAAGAATATGGATGATGCAGAACTTGTGGAGTTTGCATATGAATTTGTGGAAAAGAATGAGATATGTGGAAGAAAAGAATTAAGTAATGCTGATTCTGGTTTGTATGAAATTTTAAGGATAAGAGGATTACTAGATCAGGCATTTGGTCGAGTAGACCAACAAAGAAATGAGAGAGCAAGAGATGCTGTCATTGATGCACTGACAGAATTCGCAGCTACTGATGAAAAACCGGAGGTTGGAGTTGCATGAAAAGACTGCAGAAGCCTCCAGTTGGAAAGACAAAAGAAAAGAAACAAGAACCTCTAGCTGAAGGCTTGCAAATTGCAGTACCAACTGATTCTGCTGGAAGACGAATGTGGAGCAGGATGAGTGATGAAGAAGTTGTTGAATATGCAAGGAAAGTAATGAAAGAAAATGAGATAAGTGGAAGGACAGAGTTGAAGGAAACTGATAGTGGATTGTATAAGGTTTTGAGAGAAAGAGGATTGCTTGATGAGGTCGGATTTGAGGAGAAATGGAGAAAGGAAATGCCTTGGAAAGATATGAGTGATGAGGAGGTTGTTGGATATGCAAGGAAAGAAATGGAAAAGAAGAAGATAACTGGGAGAAATGAGTTGCAGAAGGCTGATATGAGATTGTATTCGATTTTGAGAGAAAGAGGACTGCTGGATGAGATTGGGTTTGAGGAGAAAAGAAGAAAAGATAGACCCTGGAAAGATATGAGTGATGAGGAGATTATTGAGTATGCAAAGAAAGGAATAGGAGATAACGGAATAAATAGTAGATATAAATTGCAGAAAGATGATTCTGGATTGTATGGTGTTTTGAAAAGAAGGGGATTGTTTGGTCGAGTATTTGCCAACATAGAAAAACAAAAAACTGAAAAGGCAAGAGATGATGTCATTGATGCGCTGACAAAGTTTGCAAATAGTGAAAAACCGGAGGTTGGAGTTGCATGAAAAAATTGCAGAAGCCTCCATCAGAAGAACCTAAGAAAAAGAAAAAAGAACCTCTAGCTGAAGGCCTGCAGACTTTTCCTACTGATTACATAGGAAGGATATTATGGGGCAGGATGAGTAATGAACAGATTGTCGAATTTGCTCAGAAATTGATGGAAGAGAAAGGAGTAAATGGAAGAGAAGAACTGATAAAAGTGGATAGTAAATTGTATGGGGCTTTAAGGAGAAGGAGGTTACTTGGGGAGATTGGATTTGTTGAGAAACAGAGGTCTTGGAAAGACATGAATGATGAGGATATTATTGAATATGCTATGAAGCTAATGAATGCAAAAGGAATATGTGAAAAATCAGGGTTGTGTGCTGAAGACCAAGGACTGTATAACATTTTACATAGGAGAGGATTGATAAGAAAGATTGAATTTGATGAGAAAGCAAGAGCATGGAGGGAAATGTCGGATGAGGAAATCATTGAACTTGCAATGAAAGTAATGAAAGAGAAAAATGTAACTGGAAAAAAAGAACTGAGCAGAGCTGATCGGGGGGTTTATGAAATTTTGAGTAGGAGAGGATTGTTGGCCAAAATTAATTTTACCGATAAATGTAAATGGAGAGATAGAAGATCCTGGAGCAAGATGAGTGATACTGAGATTGTTGAGTTTGCAAGAGGAGTAATGGAAGAGAATGAGATAAGTGGAAAAAGAGAATTGGCGAAGGCGGATAATGGATTGTATACTATTTTATACAAAAGAGGATTGCTTGACGAGGTTGAGTTTGATAACAAACGAAGAAAGCAAAGAAGTTGGAAAAATAAAAATGACGATGAAGTTGTTGAATTTGCACAGAAACATATGTTGGAAGAAAAAATTACTGGAAGAATGGAGTTGCAGAAGGCTGATCCAGGTTTGTATAATGTTTTGAGAAAAAGGAAATTGCTTGGTGAGGTTGGGTTAGAGAAGAAAGTAGAATCCTGGAAGGATATGAGTAATGAAGAGATTGTTGAGTTTGCAAGGAAATTTATGAAAGAGAAGGATATAACTGGGAGAGAAGAATTGAAGAAGGCTGATTGCGGATTGTATAATGTTTTGAGGAAAAAAGGATTGCTTAATCATGCATTTGCCAATATAGAAAAGCAAAGAACAGACCAGGCAAGACAAGACGTTATTGATGCGCTGACAAAGTTTGCAAATAGTGAAAAACCGGAGGTTGGAGTTGCATGAAAAGACTGCAGAAGCCTCCAGTTGCAGAAGCAAAAACTTCTAAGAAAGAACCTTTAGCTGAAGGCTTGCAGGTTGTTCCTGTTGATTCCGCTGGAAGAAGAATATGGAGAGATATAAGTGATGAGAAAGTTGTTGATATTGCTAGGAAATTTATTGAAGAGAGGGGAATAACTGGAAGGAGAGAGTTGAAGGAAACTGAAGGTGGATTGTATAAGGTTTTGAGGAAAAGGAAGCTTCTTGATGAAGTTGGGTTTAAGAACAAACAAAGATCTTGGAAGAGTATGAGTGATGAGGAAATTGTTGAGTTTGCAAAGAAACTTATGAGAGAGAAGGGGATAACAGGAAGAGGAGAATCGAATAAGGCGGATTCTGGATTGTATGATGTTTTACTAAGAAGAGGATTGCTTGATAAAGTTGGGTTTGAGGAGAAACTACGATCCTGGAAAGATATGAGTGATGAGGAAATTGTTGAACATACACGGAAAATGATGAGAGAAAATAAGATAACTAAAAAGGGAAAGTTGCAGAAGTTTGATTTCTCAATATATAGTATATTAAGAAAAAGAAGACTGATTGATGAGGTTGGATTTGAGGGGAGGCATAGGAAGCGAAGATCCTGGAAGGGGATGAGTGATGATGAAATTGTTGAGTTTGCAAGGAAATTGATGAGGAAGAGAGAAATAAGTAGCAAGGGTGAGTTGAAGAAAACGGATAATGGATTGTATGGTGCTTTGAGAAAAAGAGGATTGCTTGATGAGATTGGTTTTGAGGAAAAACATAGGTCTTGGAAAGACATGAGTGATGAAGAACTTGTTGAGTTTGCAAGGAAATTGATGGAAGAGAGAGGGGTAAGTAGCAAAGGCGAGTTAAAGAAAACGGATAATGGATTGTATCTTGTTTTGAGGAAAAGGAGATTAATTGACCAGGCATTTTCTCAGAGAGAGCAACAAAGAAATGATAGAGCAAGAGATGCTGTTATTGATGCGCTGACAAAGTTTGCATCTCCTGGTGAAAAACCGGAGGTTGAAGTTGCATGAAAAGATTGCAGAAGCCTCCAGTTGCAGAAGCAAAAACTTCTAAGAAAGAACCTTTAGCTGAAGGCTTGCAGGTTGTTCCTGTTGATTCCGCTGGAAGAAGAATATGGAGAGATATAAGTGATGAGAAAGTTGTTGATATTGCTAGGAAATTTATTGAAGAGAGGGGAATAACTGGAAGGAGAGAGTTGTATGAGGCAGATTGTGGGTTGTATGAAATTTTGAGGAAAAGGAGGTTGCTTGACGAAGTTGGATTTGAGGTGAAACGAAAGAACCAACAAAAAAGAAGGCCTTGGAGTAGGATGAATGATAATGAACTAGTTGAGTTTGCAAGGAAATTTATTGAAGAGAGGGGAATAACTGGAAGGAAAGAGTTGTATGAGGTGGATTGTGGGTTGTATTCTACTTTGAGAATTAGAAGATTACTGAGTAGAGTTGGATTTGTTGAAAAAAGAAGGAAGGAAAGATCCTGGAAAGATATGGGTAATGGTGAGATTATAGAGTATGCACAAAAAGTTATAGAAGAAAAAGAGATAATCGGAAGAAAAGATCTAAAGACAGTAGATCGTGGATTGTATCAGGTTTTATGTAAAAGAGGATTGGTTGATTTTGCATTTGCCAATATAGAAAAGCAAAGAACCGATGATGCAAGGGACGCTGTCATTGATGCATTATCTGCATTTGGATCAGAAAATAAAATAGGAGTTGTATGAAATGCAACATCACTCGCTAATTTTGTAGATCTTGACAGCTCCATCTGAAGTGGAATAGACCTGCTCAAAGCCAGGCAGATTATTTAGGAAAATTGCCTTGTAGAGCGCAGAATCGTAGAACTTGCCCTTGCGGTCTTCATAGCCAGACTTCAGATTTCCGTTTTCAAGCCAGAGGATATCTTCAGTGTAGAGCAAAGTAACAGAAGTAACTGGGCCCATGTGCAGCGATGTTGGAAGAGTATATGGGAACTGAAGAATTGCCTTGTTCAGTTTCAGATCACCGTTTGGATATGTTTCATTTAGATAGTAGGTTGCAGTAGTTGGCTGTCCATTGATCAAATTCGCCTCACCAACACAGTATGTTGGCTCTGCTCTGATGTTTTGCTGGCACTTGGTTGCTGTCTCCTGATCCTGAGGAGATATACATTCACCCCTATAGAATGACCTATAGACCCCGTTTTCATAAATCTCATATGCAATATAGCCAGATTTGTTTGTAAGTGAAGAGATTACACAAGGCGTTTGAGAAATAAAGATGGTTTCCCAAAGATGGTCTGCTTCGCAAACAGATTGTCCTGGTGCTTGGGCAACAGATGTTTCATTGTTCCAAGCACAAGAAAGATAATTCAATGCCCCGTATTTTCCGCCAAGTGTACCGCCGCCTGCAACCAGCTCAATATCAAAGAGCGCATATTCGCTTCCATGAGCCTTCATGTAAGATTTCAATTCTTCTGAAGTGGCATCCAGATATCCATCTGCAACAGCGCCAATCATTTCATGAGATCGGTGTTCATTCCTAAGAACAGCATTTCGATCTCCAAAGAAATTGATCCAGTGTCCATAATCCCACCAGGAAATTACAACCGAACCTTCAGGAGTGTTTTCATTTAACCACTCCATAGAATCAGTCCAATAAGGTGAGATTCTCTGACATCTGAAATAGGCCGATGTGATTTCCAATGGAGATGCGCCTTGATTATTCTGGATAAATGAATAGTTGGAATAAAGAGAAAGCAAGCACAGCTTTTGATCATACTGGTAGTTAGTACCTTGATCAGCATAGCCAATAGGATCATTTGCAGCTGCACATACAGTAGGATCCCCACTCTTTGAACAGAAATCCTGGAATTTGGCTTGAAGAGCCATTGGATCGTTTTGATAGAGCGGTTGCGTTGCTCCCCAAAGCAATGAAGGAGCAAGTCCGTTATAGACAAATTGGATTGAAACAAGAAGAAGTGCAACAACAATCAAACTAGTGTATGCAACTTTTTCAAGACCAGAGTCTCCAAGAGAGCTGAAAAATTCATTTGCTCTTGAAAATAAGAATCCTATTCCAACTGCCAAAAGTACTGCGGCATAGATAGTGTATTTAGCCTTGATAATACCAACCAAAAATGGAGGCATAATTATTGCAAAGAACAGCAGATAGAAATTGTCTTCTCTTTTTGTGGCAAACCTGAAGAGCGAATATGCAAGAGAAACCCAGAAAGCAAAGACCCAAAAGAGCAGGAAGCTGTTTGTCTTGCCAGTAAACTCAACAGTAGTTCCGAGGAAGAAATTGAGAAGTGCAACTGTAATAGTAAATACAGTATTGACAATTACTGAAAATATTAGCATGATATAAGAAAACACAAGTGCAACAGCCTGCCCAATCATGTCACCTGCTCCAACAATATTGAAAACTGCAACAATTGGCCAGAGTATAGTTGATACAACAGCAGGTCTTGTTTCTTCATGGTACGTATCTGCAAAGAAACCCATCTGGTTTCCAAAGGATGATGGGGCATTACCCTGTTCTGCAATTGTACGATCAAGAGGTTTGCTATATTCAGATAAGCCGAATCCACTTTCTCCTATGCCCTTCACATAGTCTCCAAGAGGAGTTGCGAAAAAAACAATAAGGCCAACAAGAGAAAGCACTGCAAGAATCATAAGGGCTGTTGACTGATCAGGTACTCTTTGCTTTAGATAGTAGAGAACTCCAGCAGCAGCAAGAGAAATTGCAAATGGAACAATTATAGTTAATGATGGCATTCCGGATGAGAAAACGTCTTTGAGAATTGCACTTCCAAGAAGAGCTCCTATGAGAAATATTATAGTACTTGAAATCAGTAGGAACTTGAAATCCTCTTTGTTGTCTTTTTGGATAAAGTAGGCAACAGACTGAAGAACAATAAAGATCATCATTGATGCAAGTGCAAGCAATTGGGAAGAACTTCCAAGTGCAACTGCCAAAAATCCAAGGCCAGCTAGTACCGAAAAACGGATGTCCTTGGTTTTTAGAGAAATTACATACATTGCATAGAAGAACATTAATGAGAAGAATGCATATGGCTGAACTTCCATCTCACCTGCAGATAATTTGTAAATAAATACAGGGATAAAAGCAGCAAGGCCAGCAGCAAGAAGTCCCCATTCACGTTTTCCAGTTCTTGAAACAAAGAGATAAATAAAGAAGATAGAGAGTAGCGCAGCAACAGGAGGGTACATTCCTGCAATAACTGAAAGAAGCATATTGTCATATTCGCCGCCGCCAGTATAGAGAGAATACCAGATAGCTTCAAGGTATGAGATCTCAGGGATAATTCTGTGATTTACCTCAAGCTCAGGATACCAAGAAGTTTGATCATTGAATGGATTTTCTCCAAGAACAAGAAGCTGCTGTGCTGGATATGTATAAAAGTATGGATCAAGCTCCTGGAAAATTGGACCATAGGATCCAATTCTAATCAGGAATGAACCAAGAAGTAATATTACAAGAATAAATGAGATAAGGAATTTCTTTGATTTGACAAATTCCAAAAAGTCTGTTGGAATTGAAATGTTTTCATATGCTTTATTCTTCACAAAAAAGACTATTGCAATGATATAGAGAAGAGCAACAGAAAGCAAAGCAATGCCATAGCTGAATTGAACTCCTGCAACCAGATAAAGAACAAATGGAATGAGTGGGAGCAGAATAAAGCCAAGGGCAAAACCGATCAGTAATTTTTCAATGCAGAAAAAATCATCTTTTTTGAAAAGAGAAAAAGAGAGGATTGCTCCTGGAATAAACGAGGAGACAAATAACCAAAATATGAATGTCAGTAGATCAAAGGATAGCAACATCTTAGCTCACCAAAATTTAAAGATATTCAAGCTCGCCTGAGGACCCTGAATCATCAGCTTTTCCAAGAATATATGGAGATTTGACTCCAGTGATTATTGCGGTCATGCTTATTGCATCATTAAGAGCAGGATTTATCCTAGCTCCCATCTTGATATTGGAAGAATCATCAAAGCTAGCTGTAAGAGATTCTCCTGCGGCAATAGCATCTCCAAGAGAGAGATCTTGTCCGCCTTCAAGATGGATAAGGCATCCTTTTGCTCCCTCATAATCAACATCAAGCAGAGGATGCTCTAGAGTATCTTTTACTACATCAACTACCTTGTTATGTCCGCTTCCCTTTCCAAGTGAGATCATTGAAAGACCTCCCCCGTCCATAACACTCTTAACATCTGCATAGTCCACATTGATAAGACTTGGAAACATGATAGTATCTGAAATTCCAGATACTGCTCGGGTTGTAATCGAATCAGCAAGTTCAAATGCTTTGTTGATTGGAAGGTTTGGAGCATATTCGGCTAGTCGGTTGTTATCAATAACAACTACAGTATCACAAACTTCAACCAGTTCATTGAGTGATTGTTGTGCTTTCTTGATACGAACTCTCTCAAGAGCAAATGGATAGGTAACCATGGCAACTACAGTAGCACCCTGATCTTTGGCCATTTGTGCAATTGGAGCAGAAGCACCACCACCAGTACCACCACCCATACCAGCGCAAAGGAATACAAGCTCATTTTCTCCAACTTCATCTCTGAGCATATTATGATCTACTTCAGCACATTTTCTTGCAACAGAAGCATCTCCACCAGCACCAAGCCCACGAGTAACAGTTCTTCCAATAAGTATTTTCTTATGCGCGCCAATCATATTGAGGTGCTTTCCATCAGTATTAACTGCAAGAGTTCTAGCACTCTTAATTCCGCCGCTATAAATTCTATTTACACAATTACAGCCGGCTCCACCAACACCAATAACAGAAATTCGAATTGAGGCATTCTCAAGTTCAGGAGGATTGCCTTCTTTTGCAGATTTAATGATATCATCAAACATTAGAACTCACCAATGAGGATAGTGAATAAAAGAAATTAAAAACCACTCCATAGGATCAAAAAAGAATTAAAAAAAGAATGGGGGGCACCACCAAAAACCAGAAGGAGGGATGGGTGGGTGGAAATGGTGGCCTCCCCGCCACGAATATTACTGATATCCTGCCATCATTTCATCCATATATTCATCCATTGTGCATGCCTTTCCAGGAGTGCTAAATTTGGATGAATCAGGAATCCAAGGTTTACAAGATATTTGAGCTGCTGGGACTCCCCCAAATTCTGGAGAAGAATAATCGCCCATTTCTGTTTCTGTAGGCTCACTTTCACCCTCATCAGACATTACAAGCCAATTACAATCAGATCCAGGAGGATAGTTTCCGCCTTCGCATCCAATTGCAACGGTATTATCAGTTGCAACATAAACAACTTTGGAACAGTCTTCCATATCCATATCTGAAGATTCCCAGCGAACATTTTGACCGTCGATGTACATTTTATAGCTCATGGTTTCTTGTCCAGTAGCCATTGTTACATCGCATTCAGCAGGAAGGCCAAGTGCTAAAACTCCGTCATAATCAAGACCCATGAAATCATCACCAGATGGTTCTGCCGGCTCTTCTGGAGTTGTTTCCTCAGGAACAGTTGGCATATCAGATGGTTCATCTGGAGCAGTTGGAGCACCAGGATCTTCCATATTATCTCCAGCTGGAGGCGTGGTAGTTGTCTCTTCGGTAGTTGGAGTACTTGTACAGCCAAATACCATTAATCCAATAATTAATGTTAGTATGATTAGCATGTGTTTCATATAATCTCCCGCGGTTTTTTCTTTTCAATCAACATTTATAAAGGTGATGCGGTTTTTCAAGGATATTGCTAGAATTTAGCATTCGGATAGTCAGAGATAATTCGATTAGTTTTTATTATTTTGATCAGACATATGTTCATGCAAAGCGAATTATTTGGGAAAAAACTCAAAAACCCCATTATTTTAGCATCAGGAATACTTGGAATGACCAGGCCAACTCTGGAGACAGTTTGTGAAAACGGCTGTGGTGCAGTCATTGCAAAATCACTAACAATAGAGCCAAGAAAAGGCCATGGAGGCCCGAATATTGTTGAAACTGAATCTGGCATTCTCAATGCAATGGGATATCCAAATCCAGGAATAGAAGAGGGGCTTGCGGAGTTTGGAGGATGGAAAAGGGAAGAGGCATTAATTCTCAGCATTGTTGGAAAAGATGCAAATGAATTTGCAGAGCTTGCAAAAAGGATCGAAGAGAAAAAAGATCAATTAGGCGCAACTGCGATTGAGGCAGTAATATCATGCCCACATACACCTGGATATGGAACTATGATAGGGCAAGGCACTCCTGAATCAGTATCAGAAATAACAAAAGCCATCAAGGAAAATACGAGCTATCCAGTAATCATTAAATTATCTCCATCAGTTCCAGGAGAAGTAAAGGCTGCGCTGGCTGCCCAGGATGCTGGAGCAGATGCAATTAATATGGGAAATTCGCTTGGGCCTGGAATGAAGATCGATATTCACAGAAAGAAACCGATTCTTGGTTTTGGTATGGGGGGCTTGAGTGGGCCTCCAATTAAGCCAATTGCAATTAGATGCGTCTATGACATTTACGGTGCTGTAAAAATTCCAATCATAGGAACTGGAGGGATAAACTCTGGCGTGGATGCAATTGAAATGATGATGGCAGGAGCCAAATGGATAAGTGTTGGAACTGCTGTTTATTATAGAGGACAAAAAGTATTTGCAGATATAGAGCGAGAGATAAAAGTTTGGATGGACTTAAATGGATATTCAAAACTTGAAGAAATTATAGGTGTTGCTCATGAACAGATTTGAACTTCTAAACCCGATTTATACGAATAAAGTGATTAAGGTAATCAAAGAAAATTACAGAGTTACCACAGTTGAGATAGACCACAAGCTGGATGCACTCCCAGGACAATTCCTGATGGTCTGGATTCCTGGAGTTGGAGAAAAGCCAATGAGCATTGGGAATAATAACCCACTCACAATTTCAGTTGCAAATGTTGGTCCTGTTTCGGAAAAAATATGGGAACTGAAAGAAGGAGAAGTAATATCTTATCGAGGGCCATTTGGAAATCCATTCAGCATTCCAAAGGATGCAAAGAAAATTCTTTGTGTTGGAGGCGGATATGGAGTTGTTCCAATGTACTTCCTTTCAAAGGCGGCAAAAGAAAACAATATCCAGTCAACAGTAATTATAGGTGGAAGAAGCGAAAAGGATATTGTTTGGGAAAAACAGCTATTTTCAGTTTGTAAAAAGGTATTTGTTACGACCGATGATGGATCAAAGGGAGCCAAAGGAAATGTAATGATTGAGCTTGAGCCTATTGCCCGCGAATATGATGCGATTTATGCATGCGGGCCTGAGCGAATGATGAAGGCAGTTGCAGAACTTTGCAAAAAGAATGAGGTGCACTGTCAGGTTAGTGCTGAGAGGTATATGAAATGCGGGGTTGGAGTTTGCGGCTCATGTGCAATTGATGGAAAATTAACGTGCGTAGATGGTCCGATTTTCTCTGGGGCAGAAATTCTGAAGCTTGGAGAGTTTGGAAAAAAGAAGAGAGAAGCAAGTGGAAGATCAGTGGATCTGTAGCTATTCTAGATATTCTTTTGCCTGATCAAAAGTAAGCGAGGTAGTTTCAAAACTAGATTCAAAAGTACAAATCTCTTTGGATTTGAAACAGGATATTTCAACAGGGTAGCTGGAATCAAGAGTAGCGATGGTGCATGAATATGATTTCAGCTCAACAGATTCATTTGCAGAGCATTTGCATGAGGTGATGAACATTGCCGGAATACTGTTTTTCACTGCATAATCCTGAGCTATTCTAAGACAGTTCTTTTCTGCAAAATCCTGGTTCAGCTGATCCCAGATATAAGGAGATGAAGGCAAAGTCTCTGGAGTGGGATCTTTTATTTCTGCATTATCTGCAGATGATTTGTTTCCAGAGAGGAAGTATGGGATAATTGATATGAAAAGAATAATGGCAAGCAAAATTAAAATCAGCTTAAGTGATTTAGAAATTTCCATAAGTAGATAGGAGATCTAAAAGTTTAGAAGTATTGGTTTTAGGATAAATTTTACAATAAGAGGCCCATAGCAAAACCAGATTAGAAGTTATGATTCAACCAAAAAATGAGTAGCTACTAATAAATAGGTAAGCTACGAGAATAATACGGGTTTTTTATGTCACTGGAAGAAGTAGTAGACCATATCAAAAATGGAGAGATGATAGTAGTTTTTGATGGGGACGAGCGGGAAGGAGAAGCAGATTTGATATTTGGTGCAAAATTCACAACTTCAGATAGAGTTGAAATTCTTAGAAGAGAAGCCGGGGGACTTATCTGTGTTGCAATTTCAAAAGAAAAAGCAGACAAGCTAAAGCTTCCGTTTTATACTGAACTAATTGAGAAGAACAAGAATATCAAGGAACTTAGCTGCGATAAAACAGCTTATGGAGACCGGCCAGCATTTTCAGTTTCAGTAAACCATAGGAATGTATTTACTGGGATAACAGATGATGACCGCGCACTAACTATCACCAAGCTTGAGCAGGTTCTTGAAAAGGATGGATTTTTCACAAAGGAATTCTACTCTCCAGGTCACGTATTTCTGTTGATTTCAAGTGGTATAGAAAAACGAAAAGGCCACACGGAACTTGCAATGGAAATTGGAGCGCGATCAGAACAGAATGCAATGGTTTTGTGTGAAATGCTTGGCTCTGGATCTGCTCTTTCAAAAGAAAGGGCAAGAAGATATGCAGAGAGAAACGGACTGTTATTTATCGAAGGAAAAGAAATTTTAGAGGGAATAAAAAAATGAAAATTGGAGTAATAGATACGACTTTTTCAAGAGTTAATATGGGAGCGATTGCACTAGATGAGATGAAAAAAGAGTATCCATCAGCAGAAATTGAGAGAAGAACAGTTCCTGGGATAAAGGATCTTGGAGTAGAATGCAAAAAAGTGCTTGATGGGGGGTGCGACATCTGCATGGCTCTTGGAATGGTTGGTGGAGCTCCTATTGACAGACAGTGTGCACATGAAGCATCACTAGGTATTCAGCAAGCCAAGCTTATGACAAACAAGCACATCATAGAGGTTTTTGTTCATGAAAACGAGGCATGGAGTGGAAGAGAATTTGTAGATATTTGCCAAAGCAGGATCAGAAAGCATGTTCATAATACGATCCAGATGATCCTTGACCCGGATAAGATTATGCAAAATGCAGGCAGAGGAATAAGGCAGGGGAAAAATGATGAAGGCCCTATTGAAAGCGACATAAAAACAACAATAGGAATCGTTTGTGCCGAATTTAATCAGGAGATTACAGACCGTATGAAAAACAAGGCTTTGCAAACAGCAGAAGAGAATGGGGCAAATGTGGTTCTTTATCGTGTGCCAGGAGTTTTTGATATTCCACTTGTTGCAAAAAAACTTCTGATGGATAAAAAAATTAAAGGAGTTGTGAGTCTTGGGGCAATTGTAAAAGGCGGAACTGCCCATGATGAGGTGATTGCAAAGGACACTGCTAAAAGGCTGGGGACTCTTTCTCTTGAATTCAACAAACCAGTAACCCTTGGAATTATTGGCCATGGAGTACATTGGGATGATGCAGATGAAAGATCCGAGGGATATGCAGAGCGTGCAGTTCTTTCAGTTCTCAAAATCATAAAAACAATAGAGGAATAATTCATGGAACATGTTGCAAAGGCAAAGTTACCAACACGGTTTGGTAATTTCACAATTCACGCATTTGTTGAAGGAACACTTGAGCATGTCGCACTCATTAGATGCGAGCATAAATCGCACTCTGGAGTTCCTGTTCGAATCCATTCCCAATGCCTTACAGGAGATGCGCTATCTTCAAAAAAATGCGATTGCAGAGATCAGCTTGAAGCTGCAATGAGATATTTAGAAGAGCATAAGTGCGGAATCTTGATTTATCTGGATCAGGAAGGACGTGGAATCGGACTTTCTAATAAAATCAAGGCATATGCATTGCAGGATCAGGGAAGAGATACTGTTGAAGCAAACAGAGAACTTGGATTTTGCGATGATGCGCGAGATTTCAAAGTAGCTGCGGATATTCTCAAATTTTTTGAAATTACAAAGATCAAATTAATGACAAACAATCCAAAGAAAATTGAAGATCTTGAAAAACACGGGATAAAGGTAGTAGAAAGAATTCCAATTATCAGCAAACCAACCAAATACAATGAAAAATATTTGAAAACAAAAAAAGAGAAAATGAATCATAAGCTTTAGCTAATTGGAGATCATATAAATAGAGCCATAGATAGGATAATATGGACCTCAATAAACTTACTCCAGAAGAAGAGGAAGTTATAGTGAAAAAAGGAACTGAAGCTCCGTTTAGTGGAAGATACAATGAGCATTTCGAATCTGGCATATATGTTTGCAGACAATGCGCACTGCCATTATATAATTCTAAAGACAAGTTCAAATCATCTTGTGGCTGGCCTAGTTTTGATGATGAGCTTCCAGCAGCAGTTAAACGTATTCCTGATCCGGATGGCACAAGAACCGAGATAACATGTGCAAGATGCAATGCTCATCTTGGCCATGTGTTTAAAGGAGAAAAAGCAACCCCAAAGAATATACGGCACTGTGTTAATTCGATTTCAATGGAATTTATTCCAAAAGAAAAAATAGAATCAGATATGATAGTTCTTGGAGGCGGATGCTTCTGGTGCGTCGAAGCAGCATTCTCATTAGTCCAGGGAGTGATAGAGGTTGCTTCTGGTTATGCGGGGGGAGGAGCAGATAGTCCAACATATCAGGAGGTTTGTGAAGGCAATACTGGCCATGCAGAAGTAGTTAGCGTGGAGTTTTATCCCAAAGCAGTTTCTATTGAAAAAATTCTTGATGTTTTTTTCACAGTACATGATCCGACTCAGCTGAACAGGCAGGGAGAAGATATTGGAACTCAGTATCGCTCAATTATTCTCTATACTTCTGAAAAACAGAAAACAGAAGTTGAAAATTATCTTGATAGAATAAAGAATGATTTTACAAAGCCACTAACTACTGAAGTGAAAAAACTTGAAAAATTCTACAAGGCAGAAGACTATCACAAAGATTACTACGAGAATAATCCGGAAAAAGGATATTGCACCCTGGTAATTTCACCAAAAATAAAAAAAGTCAAGGAAAAACTTGAGCTTTAGCTTGGAAGAGCAAGGAACGATTCTGGAACAGTATTTGTGAAATAAGTCAGCTCAGTTACTTGATTTACTTTGATATAGCCATCATCTTCAAATTTGAAATTGTATGAATCAGTAAGATCAAGTGTGAGATTTCTTCGAACGATTATTCCTGTACTCTCATCAAGACATTCCTGCACAGAGCCATCAAGATGATCAAGCATCCAACCAAGGTCTTTTGCATCTCCAGTTAGAGTTAGATTGGATAGATAAGAGGCATTTGCACTAATTTCGAAATTATCACAGCGATATCCATTGATAGTAGATACTCCTGTTTTTTCGATGATGAGTAGTTCTGTAAGGTTCACAGAATCAGGAAATTCAGTTTTTCCAAAATGATTGCAATTGTCTCGCATAGCATGCAAAGCAGTGTAATACTCGTCAGAAAGATTTCCTTCCATGAGTTTCATAGTGCAGCTATCAGCACATTCGTAAATGCGACCATTTTTCCAAATCGTTATGGTTTCAGTGCCACCAGTTTGGATTACTTTTTTCATCTGGTCCCCAAGAACATATGTTTTTGTATCCTGAGCATAATCAAAGCCATGGACAATGGAATTTGCAATTTCAAGCTCGGCTTGAGTGGCAATTATTCCAGATAAAGATCCATTTGCAACGTCGTGAGTGGTTATGAGAAAATCATTTGAAAGAGTATTGCATGAGACGTTCTTAAGATCATAATAACGCTGCATATCAGCAGGGAATAAGGGTTCAGGTTCTGTTGGTTCATCCGGAACAACTGTAATCTGGATTTGTGGAAGACCGATCTGAGGGCCGAATAATATTAATGCACCGAGCAAAGCAACAATGATAAACACAAAGAATATTAGTAAAATAATAACGCGCATAAAAAAAGTATCACATAATATGATTAAAAGGTAATTGTGATGGAACCAATGGAACTTGCACTATCGCTTGCAAAAAAAGCAGATCCTTACCCTAATCCAAGAGTAGGTGCAGTAATTATTAAAGGAAAAAAGATTATTGGCAGAGGATACCATAGAAAAGCCGGAGCACCACATGCAGAAGTAAACGCAATTTTAGATGCTGAAAAAAATGGAGCAGATGTAAAGGGAGCAACTTTGTATGTGAGTTTAGAGCCATGTTCTCACCATAGTAAACGAACCCCACCTTGCACAGAACTAATTATTGAAAAGAAAATAAGCAAAGTGGTTTATGGAATGAGCGACCCGAATCCACTAGTGAGCAGTAAAAAGGTTTTGCAAAAGGCAGGTATAATTGCCAAGGGTCCTGTTGCAGAAGAAAAAGGCAGGGCAATAAACAAAAGATATTTGAAGAATATTTCAAAAAAACCATTTGTTGCAATCAAGATGGCAATGAGTGCAGATGGAAAAAGTGCAACAAAAACAGGAGACTCGAAATGGATAAGTTGCGCTAAATCCAGAGAATTTGTAGCCAGACTAAGGGCAGATTACGATGCTGTGATGGTAGGATCTGGAACAGTGATAGAGGATAATCCAAGATTGACTGCAAGAATCCCCGGAGCAAAAAATCCAATCAGAGTAATTGTTGATGGAAAACTAAAGATTCCGCTCAATTCAAAAGTTGTCCAGAATGGGACGATAATAGTGACAACAAAACAGGCCTCTTCGAAAAAGATCAATGCAATAAAAGCTACAGGAGCGGACGTATTTGTCTGTGGAGAGGATAAAGTTGATTTGAAAGCACTAATTCGCTCACTTGGCGCAATGGGAATAAAAAAGATTTTGATAGAAGGAGGCTCAGAACTAAATGCAGGTGCAGTTGAATCAGGCATAGTCGATAAGTTCTACATATTTGTTGCTCCAAAGATTATTGGGGGGATTGGTGCTCCAGGAATTATTGGCGGAAGCGGAATCAGTGATATGAAAAAAGCAAGAAAAGTAAGAGGTATGAAGGCAAAAATGATTGGAGCAGATATTTTGATAGAATTTAAGGTTTGAAGATATTCTTTTAAAGTATTGCTCTACAATATTCGGAATACTTGTTTTAGTGATAGCATGGGAACTGAAGAAGAAATCAAAGAAGGGACGCCTGAGGATTCTCTCAAGACTAGGATAGACGAACTTGAGAAGCAGAAGGGAGATCTCATCGATAGGATCAAAGCCCTCAATAGAAGGATTAGGTACAAGAAGTACGAGCAGAAAGCCCTCAAACCATTTCTTGAACAGACAAAAGATGTCCAAGTCGCTCCATTTAGGAAGATGAAACGATCTTTGGAATTCAAAATATCGACTGCTGCATATACCCCAGCTATGGAAAGAGAACTAATCAAAAAAATGCGCAAGATCGATGAAAAGCTCGAAGAAGTCAAAGAAGTAGAGCGAGCACGCCGAAAGATCAGATATGTTGAAAAAGACATAACCGATGGAGAAGGCGAGATCGTAACTATTGAAGTTGATCTTAAAGTTATTCGAGATGAATTGAAAGGCCTCTATGACCAATACAAAGGAATTAGAGCAGTTGCAAGAAAGGAAGCTGCTGCAGCCGCAAGAGCAGAAGAAGATATGGTTGCTCTTGGAGACCTTGCAATGATTGAGAACTCTGAATAGTTATTCTCTAATATGAGTAGGGCATCTGGATGAAATACAACCAGAAATCCCTCTCCCTTGCTATTTCTTCTTTACTTATGCTCCAAAAATTTTGAAAACAAAGACAATATAGTAAATGGAAACCAGTAGCATGATGATCCCTGAAAATAAATTGATATTTCTCTTGTGTTTGATAAGGAATTTGATTATTGAACTAGATTGAGAGCCTGAAAGTAGTGAGAATAAAACTAATGGGAAACTTATTCCAAAGCCAAAGAACAGAAAATTAAAAATTCCCAATAGAGCATCATTTGAAAGCAGATTTTTGGCAAAAATTGCTGCAATAAATAGAGGATTGCAAGGGATAACTATTGCACCGAAGAAAAAGCCAAAAGAATATGCGCTGATGATCGGATTTTTTGAAATTGGTGCCTGGAATTGTGGAAAGATGTTGGAAAGGTCATAGTTTAGAATCATGGAAATACTGACTGCTCCAAGAAAAAAGAATGCGATTGGGGAGATTATCCCGATTACATTTGTCAGGGAAACCTGAAGAATGGTGGAGAATACTAATCCAAAGAGCACCATGAATGATATTGTCCCAAGACTTACAATCAAAGATAGGCCAAATGGAGAAATTTTGATGTTTTTTCTTGAGAGCTGTTCTGTTAGATAAGATAGAAAACCAGGAAATAGCGGAAGAGTGCATAGTGCTGTTAGCGGTGTTAGAAGTCCAAGGATAAATGATGAGCCTAAGTCTTCTAATAACACAAGCTAGCACCCCTTTTCTAGTTCTTCCAGAATTGCAGCGCTTCTTTTGAGCCCGCTTGGGAGAAGACGTGCGCTCTGATCCTCACATACTAGAATGATCGGAGCAGAAGGTGCGTTTACTATGCCTATTCCAAATTCATCGATCAGATCTTCTGTAAGATCAGCTGGAGAAATCGCATAGTACCATCCAAAATTATTTTGCTGCACATGATCAAGAACTTTTTGTGAGTCTTCGTTTGGATCAGTATCAAGTGAAACGTGGGTGATTTCGTCTCCACGTAAATCAACAATGTCTTGTAATTCTCTCTGTTGCTGCAAGCAGGTCGGACACCAGACTGCAAAACTTTCAACTAGTATTGGCTTTCCGGAATAATCACTGATTCGGAAGGTATTGCCAGTTGAAACATCAGTTAGTTCAATATTGCGCCAGTCGGAATTGGATGACTCTTCTATCGATTGTTCATCGGTATTGGTTGTATCCGAGGCAGTACAACCGAGCAGAATAACTGATAAAATGACAAAAACAAGGATTTTCATATAAACACGTATTCATCGCTCAATTGATTGATATATATGTTCCTATTATCTGGAATTGAGCGCATCGTTTAGGATTTTCCTGTGATCGGTACAAAGTGGAGGCAAGTCAGTTAGATCAAACCATGCAACCTCTCCAGCATCATCGCCTGCCTTTGGATCTCCAGATAAGCGTTTTACCAGATAAGCAGCAGCAATTACCCCTCGAGGATCCCGATTTGGATCAGAATAAAGCCCAGTGAATTTTACTAGTTCAACTTCAAGGTTTGTTTCTTCTTTCATCTCGCGCACAAGACAATCTTCGGCAGTTTCATTATCGTCTATTCTGCCACCTGGAAGCGCCCACTGACCTGCAAATGGATCATAGGCACGTTTTATCAGAAGTAGTTTTCCATTTTCAATTAGAATAGAATCGCAGGCAAATTGCCTCATACTACCTTCACATCCCAAATAAACTTGCTTCGAGTTGGAATGGAGTCAACTTTAACAGTAAGGCCATACGCATTTTTTTCAATAACATGGTCTACGTCTTTGAGCATCTGATTGTTTACATCTTCAGTACTAACCCAAGAACATGATTTTCTCGTTATAATGCAATCAGCAAGAACCTGGGCATCGTGCTCTGAGACCCCAACGCCAACAAATTCTGCGATTATCTCTTCAGCTTTTGTCATAGAAGAAGATTAGGAAAAAAAGATTTAAATAACTAGAAGAATTTTCAATTATGAAAACAATGATTGCTGTCCGATTTTTGGATGGAATTTAGTCAGTTTTTTAATCAGAGGATCATAAGAGCGGTCTAAAGAACCTGGATCTGTTCCGTTTAGCAAAACAGAAGTTGCAGTATCTAAAAGCTCTGCAGTTCTCTTTGGATCATCCTGTGCCACATCCTTTACAGCCGATAAAACCTCGAGCAATAGGATAGCATCCCTTTTATCAAGAGATAGTTTTGGCCGGGTGCCTTTTCCATATCCGCAAATAAAATCAGCTACAGCAGAGCCTTCTTTGATTAATGTCATTGCACTCTCCCGGTTGGGACTAGCAAGAACCTGAAGCCCTTCTGTAAGTATATCAATACCAGATTTAGTTCGCTTCCAAGATTGAATGACCGTCCGCATCTTGGCCTTCGACTCTGGACTTAAGCGCGAAAATCCACTGTTCATGTTATAATTAGTGTTCAATAAGTTATAAAAAGGTATGTTATGTGGTGTTTAGGCAAGAAAAACCATGGGAAAGAAAAAATAACTGCGAGGGAAGAGGATTTAATGCCCTGCTAGTAAATTATTAATTCGGGATGATGACATGGACAACCTTAGAGAGGCTTGAGCGCCGTATTTTAGCTCTTGTCTTGATGACAGCGTCAACAGCGTCTGACCGAAATGATCTCATTTGGAAGCTACAATCAGATAAAGTTTTTCAAAAAAGAACTCGTGTTTTTCAATTATTTCAGTATTAAAACCAAGCTCATGCAACTGCTCTATTGTTTGATCATAATCATTGAGGTTGCTTTGAATCAAAAACAGTTTTCCATCTGGCTTGAGATGCTCCTCAAACTGGCTCAAAAAGCGATTTAGAATCACGCGGCCATCAGCACCACCATCAAAGGCATGGTTTATTTTTCCATTAATCTGTTCATGGCGATCTGTTGGGAGGTAAGGAGGATTGAAAAGAATCACGTCGAATTTTCCATTAACATTTGAGAAAAGGTCGCTTTGGAAAAATGATGCTGAAATATTATTTTTCAGGGCATTTTCCTTTGAAAGCGCAACGGCATCAGGATTGATATCTACTCCAGTAACAGAATTTAATTTGGCCCAGGAAAGAGAAACAACACCACTGCCACAGCCAATTTCAAGGACGTTTCCTGCAGAAAAAGCGCTATCTGCAAGCATATATGAATCCTCAGCAGGGGCGTATACAGTGTCTGTGATTGTGAGTTTTAAGGAATTGTAAAAAATCTCCATGATATTTATAGATTCCTGATAAATATAAAATCAGATGGACGAGATTCTTCTTTTGCTCCTGAAAATCGGAGCGCATCGAAAACCGGCAAAAATAACTACGCTAGAGCTTGGGGCAGAGATAGGAATTTCCCAACAAAGCGCATCAAGAAGACTTGGACAACTGGAAGAAGAAGGATATGTGAGAAGAACTAATGATGGGATTAGTATTACAAAAAAAGCACAGGAAATTTTTGCAGCAGAATATGCGATTTTGAAGGCAGCAATTGAAGAAAAGTTCGAGATTTCTGGAAAGATAGTAACTGGGCTTGGAGAAGGAAGATACTACATGGAATTAGATGAATATAGAAGCCAGATCAAAGAAAAACTTGGGTTTAGCCCATATCCAGGCACATTGAATATCGAAGTAGATGAGAAATGGAAAAAAGACCAATTGATGGGGCTCGAGCCAATATTGATCAAAGGTTTTTCAAGCAAAGACAGAACTTATGGAGACATTTATGCATATCCTGGAAAACTCGGGGGAGAAAAGTGTGCAGTTGTTGTTCCGCTTCGAAGCTCCCATGGACAAAATGTGCTTGAGATTATCAGCGAATTTGACATTAGGAAAAAACTAAACAAAAAAGACGGGGATAAAATAGTGGTGATCTTCTGATAGGAATCATAAAAAGAGTGAGATATTTTTCAGGGAAAAAAGAGTATACTTTTATTGATGGAAAAAATAGATACGTGTTTCAAAGTGAAAACGACATTTCCCAGGGAAGTTTAGTTGACGTAGAAGGAGAAATAAACGGAGATGTAATCAATCCGAGTTTAGTTATAATACTCGAAGGAAAAGAAGCAGACGATGCATATCAAAAGATCGCAGATAATGTTCAGATTGACGCTGATGCTCCTTCTTTGCTAAAAGATGAGGTTACTGAAAAGCTTTGGCCACAGCTAAAGGAAGCTGCACAGAAATTGATATGCGCAAAAAAACTAGGGAGAATGGTTTTACTCAGGTTTCACGGAGATGCAGATGGAGTTTGCGGTGCTTTTGCAATTAACGAAGTAGTTAGATGTAAAAGCTATCAGCAAAATGCAGTAGCATATAGTGTTCGTGATGCACTTCGAGATATTAGCGGAATTGGACAGGAAACAAGACCGTTAATTATTCTTCTTGATTTTGGATCGAGCGACCAGTCATTAGATGGATTAAAGCTTTTGGAAGCAGCTGGAATTGAGTATATGATCATAGATCATCATCCTCCAGGCAAAGAAGTTGCAAAAAGAGCAATTACTCCATTCTCAGTAACAGATAATGGTTCTAAATATTGTGCTGGATATCTGGCAAGTGAGATAGCAGTTGCTTGTGGGATGAAAAGCGAAAAGGCAATGGACCTTGCTGCAACTGCATGTTCTGGAGATAAGAGCAATATCATTGAACACGGAGAAAAGGAAGTAAAAAAAGCATTGGTTTTGGACTTTTTAGCAGCACATACTTCTTTTGGAAATAACCTTGAGTTCTACAAAAATGTTATGGATAAGGCTGAGCTTTTCTATTCTATTTCAAACCAGGCAGAAGAAGCAATTGATGAAGCAGTTGGAAAAGTTCGAATAAAAGAAACAAAGGAAGGGAATTTGAATATTGTTCATTTTGCACTGGAAAATATTGTCAAAAAAGGAGAGTGGCCACCTGCTGGAAAGATTACAACAAGAATTTTTGAAGGAAAAATGAATGATGGGCCGCTTGTTGTGATAGGATACAATGAACGGACGCTTATTTTGAGATTGAATGCAGAAGCTGAAAAAATGGGGCTTGGAGCAAATCTTCTTGCAGAAGAAATGCAGAAATGCATGGGTGATTTTGTTGAAGGCGGTGGCGGACATATCAGAGCTGGTGCTATCAGAGTAAGACAAGGATTTGCAAAAGAAGTTTTGAGTCAGTTGATAGAAAAAATAAAAAAGAAAAAATTATGCGTTTTGTAGCTGTGCTAGGAAGTCCTTTCCAGCTTGCATAGTGTCTGATGCTTCTGCGCCTGCAACAACTATTTTTCCGGTAGCAACTTCACGAACTACAGTTGTTTCTGTAGTCCAGTCTACTGGAGAGTCTGCAAGAAGATCAAGGCTTACAGAGTTGACTGCATCTCCACCTACTGCAATAACAGTGTTGAGTCCAACTGCATCAGTATCAAGCACAACAAGGTTTCCGTAGTTTCCAGAGTATGGAACTGCTACTTCTACTGATGGTGCATTGTTTGGCATAACTAATGCACTAACTCCGCTCATATCAGCTGTACAGGATACTGCACCGCCTGCTGCGCTGCATGCACCAACATCTTCGGTGATTTCAAGTACTTTTACAGTTACTCCACCTACTGTTGTTGATTCACCTTCTCCAAGAGTTACTACAGTTGTTGAGTCGCTAGCTGAAGATGTTTCAGAAGGGCCTAACCACCACTCTGCTCTAATGAGTCTGTGTGCCATGTCGAATTCAACTGTGTTGTCATCTATCATGTCAAAGACAGAACCACGCTCTGAGATGTATCCTTCTTCTACCAGTTGCATATTGGAATCAATTGGACCAGATACTTCTGGGCCACAGTAAAATTCTGTTGCTCCAAATGCACAACTATCTCCAGCTCCAGGATTTGATACTGCATGTCCATAAAGTATTTCCTCATCATCAGATGTTACTTGCGTACCATCATAATGCTCAGAATTAAAGTCAAATGTAGCATCTGATGGGCCGGCATCAGAATCTTCAACACCAAACACCCAATAGTCAACAAATTCGCTGGATGATCCTGTTCCTGCTTTTTCGGCTATTGCAAAGAGCAGTTCCGGAGTTCCGGAATTCCAGCCAGCAGTTCCGCTTCCTGGTGCAAGAGACTGAAGAAGATCTTCAATTTGATTCTCCTCACCTGAAGCTGCAACATCATCACCAACACCATTATAGCCAGATGCACTGAATGAGGTTCCTTCGATTACAATAACTCCTCCGTCTGGAGGGGCAAAATCATGATCGCCATCTCCAATGTCCTCGTAGCGAACTTCAGTACCAACATCAGATTTTGTAGTTCCTCCAGTTCCAAAGTTGCCATTTGAAGAATCGACATAATCCAAGATTCCGTAGTCATTTGATGAAGATGACAATTTCATAAACACAGTACCTTGATGAAGACCAAGGTCCTCACCAGCACCAACTGACTGAAATTGGTTGGGGAAATCATCTGCAGCTTCTCCACTGTTTGTTGCATCACATGTCGCTGCAAAAACTGCGCCAGTTGGATTGCCTGGATCTGCAGATAATACAACATAGAATTCATTATCAGACAAATCTCCGCCAACATCAGATCTATCTACTTCAAAGACTGAACCAGTAGCGCCAGAGCTTACTTCTATGTATGGTGCATAAATAACGCATTTGGCCTGAACTGGATTTGCGCCGCCGCCACAAGTAGTTGGGTAGAATGTTGGCATACTGCCATCATCACAACTTGTGTATGGTCCCTTATTTGCTGAAATTTCTTTATCAGAAGTTTTTATTTCAAACTTAAGGTTGTACCTGTCATCCTCAGCAACATCAAGTCCTTTATATGAAAGCTTCCATGCAGTTGGCTCTTCAACAAGTGATACATAGTCACCTGCTTCAAGTTCAGATTCACCAGAGCTTGATACATCTTCTACATCATCTGTAAAGATAACCAAGGTTCTTAGAGTATCTGGATTTTCTGGGTCTCCACCGTCAGCAACTGGTGCTCCGGTTTCTGCATCCATGTTCTTCCATCCAAGTGCGCACTCATAGTGTGGATTGGTATTTTCATCAGAGTCAAGATCCTGACCATCTTCACATTCAATTTCATGTGAGAAGATAGCAACGTCGGCCCACTTAGCACCAAATGTATAACCTGGAGCTACTTTGTATACGTGGAATCTGTATTCCTTGCCGTTTACGTTCATCTCTTTTGTGTCTCCTGGATCTACCTTGTCCTTTTCCAAAATGTTGTCATTGGCATCAAGAACAGAGAGAATTGCAGAAGTTGTGTCTCCGTGAGCTTCAAGATCATCTAGTTGGAATTTTAGATCATCAACCTGGAGGAATTCTCCCTGGTTAAGGATACCACCAACTGATTCCTTTGCAAGCTTAACTGAACCACCGTTTACAAGTACATTCTCATTTGTTACATCTGAAGGAGTTGGTGCATTCATTTCACTGATAATCCACTCTTCACCCAAGAACCATACTTTTAGTCTGTGGGTTTCAGTTGCATCATCAATGTCACCGTTTGCTCCTTTACAGAATGAGAAGTCATTGTCCTCGGATTCAGTACATACTGGAATACCAAGCTCATCTCCACCTGGACCATCAAACTTCAAAGTGTATGCAATGAAGTCAAGGTCTCCAACAACATCATCTGGATCTTCATCAAAGTGGTTGTCACCTTTTACCCAGAGATTCTGCATTTCTACATATGTGTTTCCAGAGTCTGTATCAGTCAAAGTTGCATCTGCAAATGGTGAGAACATTCCACCATCAATGTTGTACATAAACTCTTCAGATACACCAATGTCTGCACCTGAACCATCTGTGAATGGGTTTGCATTCTCAGAAGTGTCAGATCCACCATTTTCATATGCCTGGTCAGAATCTGTGGGATCTGCATTTGGTTCTCTGTCAAAGAGATCCCTGTTTAGGAAGTCACCAATGAGGTTGTCTCCAGTCCATGTTCCTGCTGCTACTGAGCCTGGAACAGTGATTTCTAACCTGGCCTTCTCATTGCTGATTGAACAGGTTCCTGAAGAGTTTCCTTCATCATCTCCGCTGCAAGTTGCAGTTCCGGATACTGAAGCAGTGAGTGTTTCACTCTTGTAAGTTGCACTTGCAAGCTTTCCTGCAATCATTGATGCAACAACAGCATCAGATGGAGCAGAGTTGCTTCCAAGAGCTACTTTTGCAAGAGGAGCGCCACTGTCATCAACCAATGTGGTTGATCCAAAAGTTACAGCAGCAAAAGCAGCTGAACTTGCCAGAATTGTTGCACCTGCAACAATTGCACCGAATTTCTTTAGGTTTACTTTCATGGTTTCACGGAAGAAAGAGGGGATACTAATAATATAAATACATAGTAAGTGAGAGATAATGATGAAAGAAGGAACCATTTTCGTATTGGCGTATCTATTGTTTGTACCACTTGCAATATATGCTGCAATGGTTGTTTCATCTGAGCTTGACATAAGTATGATGTGGCTGATGGGATTTGCACTGTCATTTGCATCTGCAACTGGATACAAGTACCTGCCAAAAAAAGGAAAGGCAAAGAGGGCGATGGGAATTGCATCTTTTGCGTTTTGGTTATTTTTACTGATAGACAGCTACATCAGATCAGGTTTTGATGCCGTGGTGTTCATAATGTTCATATTGAGCTCTTTTGTGATGTATTTGATGGCAATAGAAAAGGATTAATAGTCTAGGAAACGATAGATTATACACTATTTGTGAGGCGAAATTAAGATGAAAATTGCAATAAGCGGATTTGGAAGAATTGGAAAATCATTTCTTCGAGCAGCAATTGCTCAGGGAGTTCTTGGCAGACAATTTGATATCGTTGCAATAAACACAAGAAGCGATGTCAGTGGGCATGTTCATATGTTCAAATATGATTCTGTTTATGGCAAATTCAATGGAACAGTAGAAGGAAACGGAGACGAGTTTGTTGTCAATGGATACAAAATCAAATGGATTCAGGAAACAGATCCGGAAAAACTTCCATGGAAAGAGCTTGGAGTTGACCTTGTTCTTGAGAGCACAGGCAAATTCAGGTCTAAAGCAGACGCAACAAAACACTTGGAAGCTGGAGCGAAATTAGTTTTGATTTCAGCTCCTGGAAAAGAGGTTGATGCCACGATTGTTCCTGGAGTAAATGATGAAGTTATGGACGAGGAAAAGAAAATAATCTCACTAGCTTCATGCACCACAAATTGTCTGGGTCCTGTAGTAAAAATAATTGAACGCGAATTTGGAATCGAAAGCGGATTTCTGAGCACGATTCATGCATATACCAATGATCAGAAAATTGTTGATGGTAGCCACAAAGATTTGAGAAGAGCGCGAGCAGGCGCAGTGAATATTATTCCAACAACAACAGGAGCAGCAAAGGCAATTGGCGAGGTTATGCCAGAGCTCAATGGAAAAATGGATGGAGTTTCATTCAGAGTTCCTGTTCCAGATGGATCAATGAATGACATTGCACTTCTACTCAAAAAAGAGGCAAGTGCACAAGAGATTAATTCTGCATTAAAGAAAGCTTCTGAAAATGAGTTTAAAGGGATTCTTGGGTATACGGAAGAGCCTCTAGTATCTTCAGATATTATTGGAGATTCAAGATCAGCAATTGTTGATGGAAATCTGACAAAAGCAAACGGAAAACTTGTGAAAATATCTGCATGGTATGACAATGAATATGGATATTCCAGCAGACTGGTTGACTTTGTAAAATCACTGGCTAAGGCTTGAGAGACGTTTATAAGCCTTTACTGCTTATCATAATTCGATGGCAGTTGGACTAGAGGTTGTAGCATCAAACATAGCTGGTTTTCTTTCAGCTATTGCGCCAATAATCTCATTAATTCTAATTATTCTTGGAGGAATTATGTACGGAGTTGCGCAAACTCAACCTCCAGATTCGAGAGGAAAATGGCAAGCAGCTGCGATTAGTATTGTAATCGGCGGATTTATCGTAGGCGCAATTGCAGGTGCTGCATCATTCTTACAAGAACAATCTTCAGGTTTGCTTAAGCCTGTATAATTTCTTCTTCTTTTTTGAGTTTTATTAGTTCGAATTGCATAGAAGTAAAGTGAGAACTGCCCGCGGAAATAAGCCCTCTCTAGCTTTTAATAAGTTGAAATTCCTATCCCTTAGTATATACTTATAGTATAGGTATATACTCAGGGGCTTTTGCCAAGGAGGGTTTTGATATGAAAGAAAGTGAAGTAAAGTTGAATGAAGAGGGATTTGAAGAGGTCCAAGTGGATAAGGGATCAAGTTCATCTGGAACTAGTAGTAGTGATGCTAGCTCCAATAGACCAGATATGCGAGTTGTTCAGGCAGATCGAGATAAAGATGGAAATGTAGTTTATTCTAATGTAGGTGGAATGTGGAAAAATGTTTCGAAGAATGGAAATGTTTTTTACACACTTAAGATAGGACAGCTAAAGCTGCTCGTGTTCCCAAACAACAAGTGAGGCGATAGATATGGCAGACGATAAAAAGAAATATTATAGAGATTTGGAAGACCTTCCTGGTGTTGGAGAAATTACTGCAGAAAAATTGCGGACAAGTGGGTATGGAGAATTTTCAAGCCTAGCAGCTGCAAACCCACATGAGGTTGCAGAGGCAGCTGGAATGGGAGTAGAATCAGCAAAAAAAGCAATCGAAGCTTCAAAAACAATGGTGGAGATCGGTTTTGAAACTGCAGATGCTGTCTTTGAGAGAAGAAAACATATTTCCAGAATTGCTACAAATTCCAAAGCCCTCAATGAACTTCTCGGAGGGGGAGTTGAAACCATGTCGATTACTGAAATGTATGGGAGATTCTCAAGTGGAAAAAGCCAGCTTGGATTCCAACTTGCAGTAAATGTTCAAAGGCCTACAGAAGAAGGAGGACTTGGTGGAGGAACACTATTCATAGATTCTGAAGCAACATTCAGACCAGAGAGAATAGTACAACTCGCAGAAGCAAATGGAATGGATGTAGATAGTGTTCTGAAAAATATACATGTTGCAAGAGCAGAAAATAGTGATCATCAGATTATTCTACTTGAGAGAAGTAGTGAAGTGATTGAAAAGAATAATATCAAGCTTATTGTTATTGATTCTCTAACTTCACACTTTAGAGCAGATTATCTTGGACGAGGAGCTCTTGGCGAGAGACAGCAAAAACTGAACAAGCATGTCCACACATTGCAAAAGCTCGCAGAAAAATACAATCTGGCAGTATATGTAACCAATCAGGTTATGGATAATCCAGGTATTTTATTTGGAGACCCTACAACACCAATTGGAGGGAATGTACTAGCTCATATGTCAACATACAGACTGTATGTTAGGAAGAGTAAAGGAGAAAAAAGAATTGCAAGATTAGTTGACTCCCCAAATCTTCCTGAAGGAGAGGCAGTATTTACAGTCGGATCCAAAGGTATATCCGACTAGATACCGCCAACTGCCCACAGTGAAACTACTACCAATAGTCCTAGCAATGCATATACCGCTTCATCGCTTTGAAACGGAACTGCAAGTACATTAACTACGCTCATACTCTCCAACCCAAAGTTCTGTGAAGGTTACTGACCCAACGGTTTTCTCTCCACAGACTTTTGCTACTTCAACAACTGACATTTTATCCCCCCATTTTAGGAAAAACAGCAATTCACTGATTCCCTCAACCCATACTGTATCTAACATTTGTTTTATTTATACTTTTTCCACAAAAAGCTAGTGTAAAAATCATTCCTTATAAAAGAATACTGTTAGATTTAACATAAGCCACCTCGAAAAAATGTTTTTTTACTGAAAAACAGTGAAATAGTTAGGATAAATGGTGAAAAAGGTATAGAAATCGGTTACTATATTATTAATACCTCAAAATTCGGTGATTTTCGGGACTTTCTTAAATTCCTTCTTGGGTTTTTTCTGCTTTGCCATATATGCGCCGATAACAGCGAGTACTGCTAGAGCAGTTATTCCAAGGATAAGAAGAGGGGATCCGTCAGATTCTTCAGTAGAACTCAATTCTTTGGCTATTAATGAACCTGCACGAAGAGCGTTGACATAGTCTCCAGACTCATGCATCTGTTCCATGGAACGGAGTTTTTCAAGTACGGTGCTTCTTTTTTGATCAGTGAGATCAGATTGTTGCAGAAGAGAAAGGATTAGAGAAGTTTTCGCAGAACTTTGAGATTCCAACGATGAAAGAGTGTCATGCATATGCGATTTGCTCGTATTTAATGTGGAAAGTTTGATGGAGAATACTCTGAGATCTGAGTCCAAGGCCGATTCCACTTCTTTGATAAGTGAGGTAACCTTTCTTTCAGATTCAGTAAACATGCCGCTAAACTCCGTACCCTTGGCAGCAGAAGCTTGTTTGAGATATTGATCTAAAACAATTTCAGAATCCAGTTTCAATTTCTCAAATTTTTCTTTCCGAATATTTTTTTCAAAAGTAGTCATGTTTTCTTGGGCAATTACTGTAGTTCTTACAGCATCAAGCCTGGATACTACTTCAATGGCATATTCTAAACGAGAACCAACTTCCAACTTGGTTAGTGCATTTTCAAATTCCAAAAAATGAACAGGGGTAGTTGAATTGCCGGCCTCAAAAAATCTTTCTTTGAGATCATTATATTCGGCATAACTTGATTTTTTTAGATTGGTTATTTCCTTGGATTTCCATTTAAAATCCATTTTTTCAAGGAGAAAAACTTTTTGACTAAGATTAGAATTTGAAAGGTCTTCAGAAACCCTCTCAAGCTCATCTTGTCGCGCTATGAGTTTATTAACAAATGAAGAATTAGTTGGAGCATTTGGAATCACATAGTTAATTTCATCCAGCTCATCAAGAAAATCAAACTGTAATTCGATGAATTTCTTTTGCAACTTAGCTGTAGTTTTTTCTTCGGATATAAGGGAAGTTTTGAATTGATCAATAAGTTCAAGTGCTTTGGTATAATTGCTATTTGCAGCTTGAAACTTTGCTTGGTCGAGGATCTTTTGTGAACTAGAACTAGAGTTCAGCTGAGTAAGTGTGGTAAGTTGGGCCTTAACATATGATTCAGTATCTTCAACGATATACGAAACTTTCAATATGGTTGGATTGGATTTTTTTAGATTTTTTACAGTAGCACTAGATTGTGTTTCGGAAAGACGTTTTAGTCCGACAATACTTTCTCCAGTAGCTGCAAAAACACGCAATGAAGACGCTTGAGAATTATTTATGGAATTAATAAGAACTGGAACTGAATCAAGATTCATTGTTGGGATAATTTCTATATCATATTCAATTTGACTATTAATTCCCAGTGAATACGCTTTAATATTCTTTTTAGATTCAGAATAGGCATTATGAACTATTTTTTCGTAGGTCAACTTATGATGTCCCGCTTGCAATTCCCGATCAGGCGTAGCCCCATCAATAGTTATGTTGGAGGGATCCTGAGGAAGGTCTAGATGTGATATGCTAGTATCAAGCTCAAAATTCAGGGTCCCAACAACATATGCAGCATCATTACCTATTCCGGTTGCAACAAGATCCTCAGAACGAGTATGTGCAAGTATACTCTTCTTTTTGAACGTAACATGTTTGGAGTCAAATGCATCTACAGAATCAAAAACCAAGATCAGTGCATCTCCTTCAAAAAATAAACTTTCAACAGAATCCTGACCAGATTCAATATCCGAATAAAGAAAAGAAATTGGAGAGTCAAAAAGAATAGGAACTTGGACATTCTTAGCAGCATATGGTTTAGGGTTTGTAAGTACTAAATCTAGAAAAATATCGACAGGTTGATCGAGCAAAACTTCGGAAAAAATAGGAGTTGCTTTTACAGACATGGAATTTCCAACGACATCGCCGAGATATTGATCGAGCTCTGAATTTAGATATAAATAGTTCTCACGAAGTTCTTTGAGTCTCCCTATAGAACCTGGATACATAATCCTATTAGCCAGTACAATATCCTGCTCATAAATCTCAAGATCAGTATAAAGATCCGCAGCAGAATCACCAGCGGATGAGAGTTTATCGAGAATCTCTGACCTAGTACCTAACAGATCTTGTTCGTATTTTATTTGTGCTTTAGAGATTATGGTTTTAATGGCAGATTGTACGTGCATATCTATCTGATAATTTTCAAGATTAGTTAGCAATGCAAAATTTTCCTCTTCAACAACCACATTTATTTCATCTTTTTTTGCATTTTCAATTAATAGTTTGAGCTCTTTAAGAGAAGTTTTTATTGTAAGTTCATTTTCATAATTTCTTTGGCTTGCAGCAGTTCGAGCAAGAATAAGAGCCTCTGAATAACAGATAAATTGATCTCCCAATGCCTTGCTTTGCTCTCCTTTCCCAAAAATTTGTTTTGCCTCATCAAGAAGTTCTAGAGTTTCTGGAGAAGGATTTTTCATGGAGTTGACAGTGTTGATTTGATCCAGGGCATTTGTACGCTGTTGTACAACAGTTTGTTTGGCATTTTCAAAGAGAATGGTGCTCTCTATGATTAATGAGGAGTAGTCTTGATTAATATTACTAACACCCATCATTGATAAAGATAAGTAATTAGCTCGGAATATATTTTTTCGCATTAGGGAATATGTTTGAAGATCGATATCCGCAAGTGATTTTTGCTGTTTTAAATCCGAGAAGAGATATGAGATCGTACCAGATTTTTGTGCAACAAAAGAAGAAGGAGCCAGGTGTATTAGATGGAGTTTTTGTTTCTCAAGAGATGAAAGTTCAGCTTCCAATGACACTTTTTTTCCTTCTGTTTGTACAAGCAATAAATCAAAACTTTTTTCTGTTGAATTTTTGAAATTGATTCCGGTTTGTGAAAGATTTGAAAATGTTGGAACAATGCCGTTGCGACCCCAGACTAAATTGAGTAGAACTTCTGCTTCTGAAAAATCTGGAGTTGGATGATTAAGTTGTGTTTTTAGATTACCTACGCTCTTCAGAAAAATATTATAGCCCCCAAATTCTCCTTCAGTAAGTCCAGAATCAATAGTAGTAAATGCTGCAGATGCGCGATCACAATAATTATCATTCCTGTGGGAGAAATTTTGGTTGCAGATACCAGTAAAGTAGATTTCTTCGTAGATTTCTTGCGATTCTTGAATAGATTCGATGGCCGTTGTTTCGCTTTTTTCAATTGCTTTGAGAGAATAATCAAAAGTGAGTCTCCAATTAGTTTTATACCTCATGCAATCATCTATACTCGTGATTGTTGCAGCATAAAAGACACGTTCTGCATGAATAACATGCGAGGATATGAATAGAGGAGCTAAAACAACGGCATGTGTGCATGAATTAGAATTATTTTTGGCAAGTGTTAGATAGGTCTGTGCATTTGATATGTATGAATCAACAGAAGTGTTTGCAGGAAGATGATCAAGATAAATGGAATTGAGGGATTTGTCCAGTTCGGGAATATTCCACCAGATTTCTACACCATCGGAATAGATAGATGGATTAGTACTGATCCAAGTTTGATTTTCCCACGGCCGCAAGAATCCTGAATTCACTAAAGTAATGAAAAATAAAAGAAAAAAAAGAACAAGCTTGCTCATTCCATCCCCCCAGAATACCGTGAAGAATTGAACTAGATATAGGTTTTGTAAAAACAAGTGTGGACATGGCTAAAAAAGCAGGATATGAGTGTGTAGATCAACAATCAATATATTAAATCTTCAGAGAGTAAAACGATCATATGCAACTGCACTTTGTAATCATATCATTCATGCTGCTATTTGGCTGCGTTTCAGAAACTCAAGGCATAGAAATAGTAGAAAACAAAACAATAAACGATAGCAAAATTTTTGAACATGAGATTGAAGCAATTGAAGGGAATATCTCCGCAAACTCAACAGACAATGATCTCCATGCAGATGTCATGAATACAGATACAATTTTTCCAGAAGAACCTATTTTTGAGTTTAATAAAACAGCTGAAAACGGATCAATGATTGTTTATTTCTTCCATTCGCCAGGATGCTCGGCATGTAGGGAAACATATCAAACAATTGCAGATCTCGAAGAAAAATATCCAAATATTGTTTTTATCAATTATTCTCTTGCAAGCGCAAATGGAAGCAAAGCATACGTGCAATTTGCAGAGAAATATAACCTTAGTACTTCGAAGCAACTTGTCCCGCAAGTTCTAGTTAATGATACGATAATCACAGACAGATTCAACATTGAAGATACACTGGAAGAGATCATCAAAAATATTTCTTGAAAAGAATATGAGCTCGATAATGTAGCTGTCCAAGAGGATATTTGCGATGTTCTATTGACCAAAGAGCGTGTTCTAGAAATTCATGCGGTTTTTCTGTTCCTTTGGAAAAGGAATTCCAATCGTCCATGATGAGTAAGTACTGTTCCCATTCCCAAAAGTAATCCTCTATGGTTTGTTTAGACATTTTGTCCCAGTCAGCTAATTTGAAATTTGCAGGGGGACACAGTACATCATCTCTAAGAACAGGAATGCCCCGAGTTATCGAAAATGGATATGCTAAACAGACACTAGGTTTTGAGTCTTCGATAGAGCAGCCAATCCCATTTTTTTTATTATAGAAGATGCATGCGTTGTTTTTGTGCATCAGAATAAAGGAGTATTTGCTACCCAGAGCTTTGAAGCCATATTCATCGGATGATTCAGAAGCATGAACAAAATCAATAATTTCCATCTTTTCAAGTATTGCAATTCTGGCAATATCAAAAGCAGTAACTTCGGCATTAATCTTGCAGCAGTGACCAGGACAGCCAGAGCACATTGTCTGGCTTTCCATTTTTATACTAGTCCCCATATTAGTAGGTGATATTCGCAAATATATTAAAGGTAGGTTCAAATGAGGATAATTCACTTTGATAGAAAGCTAGGTGAGATGAAACTCCAGATAGATACATTAGATGATATGTGGCATCTGGAAAAGATATTATCCCCGGCAGATCTCGTTGAATCACGCACCATGAGAACCTACAAAGTTGGAACCAAAGAAGAGAAAAAACCAGTTACACTTAGGATAAAAGCTGAGAGAATCGAATTTTCAAAAACCTCTAATAGATTAAGGATTCTTGGAATAATTGTATGGGGAACTCCTGAAGAATATGTTCAGCTTGGGCGCCATCACACAATCGAAGCTGCAGAAGGAGACAGATTAAAGATTTATAAAAACTGGAAGGGACACCAGATCAAAAGATTACAGCAAGCAGAAAAAGAATCCAAAAAACCAAAGATCAGGATTATTGTAATGGATGAGGAAAAAGCACTCACTGCAATGCTCAGGTCTTTTGGAGTAGAATATGGCGCTGAATTCAGAAACAGTGGAAGTAAGAGAGATGATAAGTATGAACAATCAGAACAATCTTATTTTGGCCAAGTGGTAGCTGAGATTGAAAGACATCCAGAAAAATTCATTGTGGCCGGGCCGGGATTCACAAAGGATAATCTGAAGAATTTCATAAAACAAAGAAAACCAGAACTTCTCAACAAGATTATTTTTGAAAGTGTAAGCTATGCTGAGAGAAATGGAGTAAATGAACTTTTCAAACGTGGAGTAATTGAAAAAATTATGGGAGAAGAGCGTTTTGAAACTGAGATGAAATTAGTTGAGGAGCTCCTAACAGAAATTTACAAAGAATCTGGAAATGCAGTATATGGAATTGCAGAAGTTAAACGCGCAGGAGAAGCTAAAGCAATTGGAAAACTTCTGGTTTTAGACGAATATCTTAGAACAGACAAAAAAGCAGAAGCAGTTGTAGATCATGCAGATAAGGCGAAAGCAGAAATAGTAATTTTTTCATCTGAAGGAGATGCAGGTGCCAAATTAAAGGGATTTGGAAAAATTGCTGCTCTTTTGAGATTCAAAATCGATTAGGCGGGTTTACTTTAGAAATCACGCGGTGAGCTTTGCCCGCTCTGCCACGCGGAATGGAATCTACTTCTTCAAATTCAAGAGATACTTTCTCTCCCAAACATGCATTTTGAACGATTGTTTGAAGTTCGGATTTAGAAGTATCATTAAGGCCTTTCCTACTTGGAACATAGCGAAAAACAAAAAGATTTGGTTTTTCCTGTACTAATTGATGAGTCCAGGCTTCAGCAATCACATCGTCCCGATCGCCAAGATTCATGGAAAACGCAGGACGAACTCTTCCACTAGGAAGAACAATCCAGTCATCTGACCTTCCTTCAATAGATTTGAGCACTTGGTGCCCGCGCCCGCAAGGACATGCTCCTCCAAGACTTCCGAGATCTCCAAGGCGATATCTCAAAAGAGGCATCCCAGTATTTAGAAGTCCGGAGATAACAATTTCTCCAGTGCCGCTTTTCTTTGGTTTTCCATTTTGATCTAAAACCTCCAAATAAACTGACCTGGAATTAATGTGCAGATTGTGTTCCTCTGGACATTCAAAAGCAATTGGGCCAAATTCCCAGCAAGCATAAGCATTGAAAACAGGGCAAGAAAATGAATCCTCAATAAATTTACGTGTAGCTGGAGACAAAACCTCTGCACCAGAAAAGATGTATTTGAGTTTGATAGGATTTTCAAGCTCATTGTTGGCATGGGCAAGACACTGCATTTCCGATGGATAACCTCCAAAGATAGTTGATTTGTATTTTTTAGCATATTCCAGGTTTTTCCGTTCATCAGTAATCATGTATAAGATCAGGCAATTGTAAAGGCCCAAATTAGAATAGAGTTTGGGAGGTTCAGGGATGGCATGGGAACGGAACCAGGTAAAAACATCAAAAGGAGTTCGTCCGGCTTCAATACCAATAAAAAAAGTAAGTGCCTTCCGATAAGATGATGTTTCTGGATCCAAAAAAAATGTGGCAGGCTGGCCGCTGGAGCCAGAAGTTTTGACCTTTATGAGGTTTTGTTTTGAGATTCCTTTTCGTATAAAAGAATCAACATTGCCCCGAACAGCATCTTTTTCAGTAACCGGAAGCATGTCCAGAGAAAAATCATTTTGGGAGATGTCTTTGAGCAGATTTCCATAGTACTGGGTTTGTCTTGCGCTGGCAACTAGATTCTCAAGTTTTTTATATTGCATTTGTTTGAGCGCTTCTGAATCTTTCCATTTATCGCGCCTTAATTGGATTAGATGCTTGAGCCCTGAAATATCCATAATAGGATAATAAAAGAGAAATATTTAAGTTATTTAGAATTTTTCAGGAGAAAACTGCATTACAGGAACAGTAGATCCAAAGAACATTAATCTGAGATAGAGAAAAATTTTCCTGAAAATATTGACATATGCGCGTTTGGAATAAACTTCATATCCATTTTCTTCAATCACACCAAGAATTTCACGATATAATGTGAATGCAAGTGAAATCACAGGCCGAACATCTTTCTGAAGCATGGATATTCCACGAACGGCTTCAGCATAATATCTTCGTGCCCTCTCAATCTGGAATTTCAGAAATTCAATGAGATTTTTGGTCCTTTTAAGAGACAGGATATCCTTGAGAGTGAGTCCAAACCTGGCAAGTTCATCTTTGGGGAAATATACCCTGCCAAGGCGGGCATCTTCTCCAACATCACGAAGGATGTTAGTTAGCTGCATTGCAATGCCAAGTTTTGTTGCATATTTCTTTGCTTTGGATATGTCTCCTGCCCCCATGACATAGGTAAGCATGATTCCAACAACAGAAGCAACACGGTAGCAATAGCGCCTAAGTTCTGCAAATGTCGCATATTCTTTTTTGTTAACATCGGCCTTCACCCCTCTGATGAGTTCAAGGGGATAACGAAGTGGAATGGAATATTTTTTCATTGTGTAAACAAAGGAATTGAGAATTGGATTAGTTGAATAGTCATTTTTATATGTGTCTAAAAATTCCTTTTTCCACTGGCGGATAAGAATACGTTGGAGTTTAGAGTTGTTTTCATTGTCATCAATCAGATTGTCCGTATGCCTACAGAAAGCATATACTGCATAAAAAGAATCACGAAGTTCGCGCCCCATAAATCGAGAAGCGAAATAAAATGTTTTTGAGCCTTTTTTTATACTTGATTCTGCGTGTTTGAAATCTACGTGCAATTCGCCCACCGGATAGAAATACCCAGCAAACATTTATATCTCATAGGCATATATCCCAGTATGGCACCTGCTCTAGAGGTAAAGGAACTTGCAAAAGTAATTGGCGAGAAAATCATAGTTGACCGAATATCATTTTCAGTAGATGAAGGAGAAACATTTGGATTTCTGGGAGCAAATGGATCTGGAAAAACAACCACTTTCAATATGCTATCTGGATTGCTAAAACCTTCTTCTGGAGACGCCAATATTTTTGGCAGAAAAGTAAAAGATGCACGGCGCGATGTTGGGTTTGTCACTCAGCAGGATTCTTTTTACGAAACGCTTACAGTAAAGGAAAATTTAGAGTTTTTTGCCTCCCAGTATGGCATTGGAAGGGCAAAACAACAAGAGATTGTAAAGAAAATCATATCTCAGATCAAATTAACATCAAAAGCAAATGCACTGGCATCAAAACTCTCTGGAGGAATGAAAAAAAGACTGAACATGGGGTGTTCACTAGTTCATGAGCCAAAAATTATTTTTCTAGATGAGCCAACAGTAGGTCTGGATCCAGTTGTTAGGAAGGACATATGGAAATTGATAAAGGAACTCCAAAGCGAAAAAAAGACGATAATCATAACCTCACATTATATGGAAGAAATAGAGTACCTGTGCTCAAAAGTTGCTATTATGTTTGCAGGAAGAATTGTTGCCAGTGGAACTCCGGAGCAACTAAAGAAAAAATATAAATTAAAGCAAATGGAAGACGTATTTGCGCATTTGGTAAAACCAGCAAGGTGATTTTTATGAGAATATTATATGCGATTAGAAAGGAACTCCTGGAAACTATGCATGATCACACTATGCTGGCAGCGCTTATACTATTCCCAGTTTTTGTTATGCTGCTTATGGGAAGCGCATTTGGTTCAATTGAAATCCAGGGGCTTCCTGTAGGAGTCGTTGGGCCAACAAACACATCATTTTCTTCAGTACTCTTTTCAGATTTGAACGAGTCTCCAGCATTCAATCTCATTAACTATGATTCTGAGAGCACAGCAATGACAGATTTTAGAAATGGGAAGCTTCGGGCAATTATTATTGTGCCTGAGGATTTCGAAAGTGCTTTGGGATCAGGAGATAGCTCAGAAGTGAGGATAGCTATCGACAATTCAGATATTGCACTTCAAGAGGCAATACTTGCTGCTATGGGTTCCGTCATCCAGGCATCTTCAACAAACTTCACTAAGTCTTACGTAACAGAAGCATGGGAAGATTTGTATGTGCTAAACCAAAGCGCAGCAGATCTGACTGAAGACCTAAAAGAAAGCAGAAGTAAAATGGAACAGACAAGAGAGCAGTTAGTAAAGATTCAGGATAATATGAGTAATATTAATATTGGAAACTTGGAAAACTCTCTGAACAATGCGGCGGATGAAATAGTTTTAATGCAGGATAAAATATCAGATCAAAATGATTCTAGTTTCTTGATCAAAAGTGAGGAATTTTTGTACAATGCAAGTTTTGCAGTAAATCATTCAATTGACACAGTTGGAGAGACCCATACGAAGTTAGTTGATCAGAAAATAAAACTAGATGAGACAATAGATACCCTGGACACGGCAATATCTGCTTTGGAGTTCATAAAAAGTTCAACATCAGACAACCTAACTGCAACAGCACTGGAGATAAATATCCTCACTCTTGAATCATTGAGAAATACAAGCATACAACAAGCTGCAGATATTGAAGCTGAGATTTTGGAACTGGAATCGCTAAATGTGACTTTGCAATCGTTTAGAATTTCTCTTGAGGGATATGGAACTGAATTGAATGAGGTAAAAACAACTCAAAGCAATACACTTGGAGAGGTACTCGATGGACTTACGTCCCTTAATGCATCACTTGTTGAATCCAAAGAAACAATTACTAAATTAAAAATATTATTTACTGAGATAAACTCCACCACAAACGACATAGATAGCACTCTTGAAGAGGTTCTTGAGCAAACAAGTTCCGTGGATGATCTTATTGGTTCGCTTCAAGGAACAGTTGCAGCACAAACGGCAAAGGATCCTGAAACAATTGCAGCTCCATTATCTGTAAAGGTAGAAAACCAGTATGTGAGAAATAGTTTTGTAGATTTCATTTTACCAAGAGTAATTGCAGTTTCTCTAATGTTTTCATGTTTTTTGCTTGCTTCAATTAGCGTCGTTCGAGAGAAAACAGGAAAAACAATTGTCCGGCTTTTGATGATGCCTGGAGCCTTGGGAAATGCCGTTATTGCGAAGATGATATCTATTACTTTGATATCTCTTGGGCAGATTGGTTTGATACTTGTGGTTGCGCTTTTACTCTTTGCAGTTGCCATGCCAGAGAACATAATGATGGTGATTTTAGGAACTGTGATGTCTGCACTCGTACTATCATCAATTGGGATAATAGTTGGATTTTATGCTAGAAGTGAATCTGCAGCAATACAGACATCATTGCTAATTGCAATTCCAATGCTGTTTTTAGGCAACATATTATTTTCTCCAGATTTATTGCCATTATATACTCAGGCATTGCAACAGTTGCTGCCCCTATCGCACATAACCAACCTGTTCAAAATAGTCCTGATAACAAATGGAGACCCTTCAACCAATCTGATTGCACTGGGAATTGCATTTGCAATTCTGGGGATTGGCCAGGCAATAATTGTAATGAAAAGAAGGGATATCAGCCAGTATATTTAGGGAAGATACGGAGTGATTGGAAGTGCAAGTTCGCTGCGCGGAATCTTGAGAGAATCATGGAATTGTCCGAAAAATATTCTCAGCAATTCTGGAGGAAGAGAAGTATGGACAAGAGCATCCAGTTGGTCAGGAAGACATGTTATTTTTGAAACAAAGAGAACATCCAAAATTGGATAGTTCCGGAAGAGATAAGCAAGATCGTTTTGCGCTCTGATAGAAGTGATATTTTTTGATGCAACAGCGCGAATTGTTTTTTCTCGAAGTTTTGAAAGTTCTTGTGCATCAGCAGCACATGCATCAATGAATGCGTCCACGGGATGACTAGATTCGTGCATAGCAAATGAAACAGAAGACATTTGTCGCAGCTTTAATTGGAAATGGGTTTGAATCTCTCTTGCAAACAAATCCTGGATATTTTCAGAGCAGTCTGATTCAAGAACTCCGCAGAACAGATCAGGCGAACCATGAGTAAGCAGTCTCTCTACATACTTCTGCTCCTGTGCAGAAGTTAAAGAATGCTTTCCGAGGAAACCTTCTTTGGCTACTTCCAGAAGAGGAGATGCTGGCATTCCACGTGCAAATGCCTTTGCTTTGGACCTAAATGTATAGGGTTTTCGCAAAGAAGAACAAGAAACCATACACAATAATATATCTAGTGCGACTTAAAAAGGTTCGTGCTTTTTTTAATCCCTTTTCTCCTTCTATCAGGTATGAAAGATTTCAAGGTCACACCGTGGGAAGTAAGTGGTTCTGTTGATTATGAAAAACTCATCAAGCAATTCGGCACAAGCAGGATAGATGAAAAACTAACTGAAAGGTTGGAACGCACTTGTGGATCTTTGCACCCGATGCTTCAAAGAGGTTTTTTCTTCTCTCATAGAGATTTGAACCTAATACTTGATGATTATGAAAAAGGAAAGGGTTTTTTCTTATACACGGGGAGGAAACCAAGTAAAGGAATGCATATTGGGCATATGGTTCCTTTAACATTGACAAAATGGCTACAGGATAAATTCAAATGCAACTTGTATATTGAGATCACAGATGATGAAGGATTTCTGCATAAACGGGATTATACGTGGTCAGATGTCCAAAATGCAGCTACAGAAAACATAGCAGATATTGCAGCAATTGGATTTGATCCAGATAGAACTTTTATCTTCAAAGACAGTGAGTATATCCGGAACATGTATCCTCTACTTCTTCGAGCTGCAAGAAAGATTACAGGATCTACAGTAAAGGCAGTATTCGGATTTGACGATTCTACCAATATTGGGCTTTCAATGTATCCTGCAATTCAAACAATACCTTCAATGTTTGAGAAAAAAAGGTGTTTGATCCCATGTGCTATTGATCAGGATAATTACTGGAGGATACAGCGGGACATAGCAGAAGGTCTTGGTTTCCACAAAACATCTGCGATACATAGCAGATTCCTTCCACCACTACAAGGAGTTGAGGGAAAAATGAGCTCCAGTGCAGGAGCACAAACTGCAATACTGCTTACTGATGACGAAAAACAAGTAAAGAAAAAAATCAACAAATATGCATTTTCTGGTGGAAAGGATACAGTTGAAGAGCACAGAAAACTTGGAGGAGACCCTACAATAGATGTTCCATTCCAATGGCTTTCAATAATGTTTGAAGGCGATGATAAAAAACTTGCGCAGATACGCGAGGACTACACATCTGGAAAAATTCTTTCTGGAGAGATGAAAGGAATTCTTATTGAAAAGGTGAATGAATTTCTTGTAGATCACAGAAAAAGAAAAGAAAAGGCAGAAGTAGAAAAGATGATGTATAGCGGAAAGCTTGCAAAAAAAATGTGGGATACTATCCATGAGTAGTGCAAAAAAACTACGAGAGCAGCCAGAGGTGCCCAAGGCCCTTATTTGCGGCATGCTGAGTGATGGGGGAAGAGTATTGTTTTTGGTTAAAAAAGATCAGCATGGAGTTGAGCGACTGCAACTTCCTTGGATCTACACATATCAAAGTTCAGACCCAGTATCACAGCTTGGAGAAATCTTTCTCAAACAAACAGGAATAGATGCAGAAGTAGGAGAAATTAAACTTGAAGCAAAACATAATGCAGGCTCAAGGCGGAAAAAAAATTGGATCTCGTGTTATGTGTTTGAAATTAAAGCAAAGAATAAGCAGGCACACCCAAGCAGCGAATTTGTTGGTTTTCGATGGGTAGGCCTAAAAGAAGTAAAAAAAGAGAAACTTGGAAGAATGACTGAATGGATCATGAAACTAATTTGAACTTGAATCCATAGTGAACTAAACCTTCTGGATCATCCCTTTGGATAACCCTAAATACCTGCTCAACTTTTGATCCAATTTTAACATCAGCTTTAGTGACATCTACAACTTGTGCAGTAAGTCTTGCCCCTTCCTTAAGTTCGATCACAGCCAGGATATATGGAATCTGATCCTCAAATCCTTGGGGGGGTGCATTTACTTCCGTAAATGAGAAGATAGTACCTTTTCCAGAATATTGAACATCAATGAGTTTCCCTTTTCTTCTGCAAGCTGGACAGATGCTGCGCTTTGGGAAGTAATTCTTAGAGCAGGTTTCGCATTTTACTCCAAGAAGTCGGTATCTCTCTGGAATTCGTCTCCAGGTAAGTGGAATTGCTTCTTTCATGATATCACGTTATTGCATGGTGTTTTTATGTTTTTCGTGGTGCTCTTTGAAGGTCTTTATCCCTTTGTCAGTAAGTGGATGGTGCCAAAGCTTCTCAAGTACTGCTGCTGGAACAGTTGCAATATGAGCTCCTGCTCTTGCAGATTCAAGTATGTGTACAGGGTGCCTGACAGATGCAACTATTACTTCTGTGCTAAACTCATAATTACCATAGATGTCCATAATATCTGAGATAAGATCAGTGCCGCTTTCGGAGATATCATCAAGCCTTCCAACAAATGGAGAGACGTATGTTGCTCCTGCTTTGGCAGCAAGTAAAGCTTGAGATGCTGAAAAGACAAGTGTGACATTTGTCTTGACGCCTTTTTGAGAAAGAGCGCGAACAGCCTTCATTCCTTCTTTGGTCATTGGAATTTTAATTACGACATTTGGGCCCCAGGTAGAGAATTCTTCTGCTTCTTTGATCATATCTTCTGCAGTTTCGGCAATTCCCTCAACTGAGACCGGACCATCAACCACTTTAGAAATTTCCTGGATTACTGTTTTGTGGTCTTTGCCAGCTTTCATGATCAAAGATGGATTTGTCGTAACTCCATCACACATCCCAAGAGCAACTGCTCTCTTAATTTCTTCAACGTCCGCTGTATCAAGGAAAAATTTCATATTCATCACTTTTTCATTTTCATAGATTCTTCTACTGTTTTTGCAATGCCATCTGCATCAAGCATGTATTTCTTTAGAAGCTCATTCGCACTTGCAGATTCACAGAACCGGTTATAGATTCCGTGTCGTTTTACTGGAATTGGATATTTCTCGGAAACTGTTTCTGAAATTGCGCTTCCAAGGCCACCAGTAACTTGGTGATCTTCAACGCTTACAATTAATCCGCAGTCTTTTGCATATTTCAAAACTGCATCTTCATCAATTGGTTTAATTGTATGGCAATCAACAACTGCAGCATCAATTCCTTTTTCTTTGAGCTTTTCTGCTGCCATAAGCGCATCATAGACTACAATACCATGAGCAAAGATTGCAACATCAGAGCCTTCACGATAAACATTTGCTTTGCCAATTTCAAATGGATCATCTTCAGTAGTAAATACAGGAACCTTTTGCCGTGAGGTTCTTATGTAACAAGGAGTTTTGGTTGCTGCGGCTGCCACAGTCGCTTTCCTAGTTTCCTCAGCATCTGCTGGAGACATCACAATCATATTTGGAAGAGATCGTACTATTGCAATGTCTTCAAGAACCTGGTGCGAGGCACCATCTGGACCAACAGTAATTCCAGTATGGGATGCGTGGAAATTTACATTAACATTATTGTAACATACTGAAACCCGGATTTGGTCCCAGTTTCTCCCTGGAGAAAATGCACCAAATGCAGAAACAAAAACAGTTTTGCCAAGACTTGCAATTCCAGATGCAACACCGACCATATTTTGCTCTGCAACGCCAACCTGAACAAACCTCTTAGGATATTTTTCTGCAAACCAGTTGGTTCGGGTAGAGCCAGAAACATCTGCAGTGATCGCCCATACATTTTCATCTTTTTCTCCAAGCTCGAGCAATCCTTTCCCAAACCCATCACGAGTGGGTTTTTTTGTTTCTGGATTATGTAAATCAGCGATCATGCTTCTCCCTCCTCGATAAGTTTCTTCATGTTTTCAAGCTCTTCGAGAGCCTTTTCCAGATCTTCCTTGCTTGGGGGTTTTCCATGCCATTCAAAGCTATACTCCATAAATGAAACTGCTTTTCCTGGGATAGTATGTGCAATAATCATTGTGGGTTTTTCATACACTGCACGACTTTCATTACACGCATTAATGATTTGTTGAATGTTATGCCCATCAATATCTATCACATGCCAACCAAAGGATTTGAATTTTTCAGCTAGAGGCTCAAGAGGCATGACATCCTCAGTATAACCATCTATCTGGATATTGTTTCGGTCCATTATTACAGTTAGATTCCCAAGTTTGAGCTTTGCTGCAAGCATTGCAGCTTCCCAGCTTTGGCCTTCTTGTTGCTCCCCATCTGAAACCATACAATAAATTCTTGATTTTTTCTTTTCGGTTTTTGCAACTAGAGCCATACCAATAGCCTGAGAAAGCCCCTGGCCAAGAGGACCAGAAGAAGTTTCGATTCCAGGGAGCAACGCCCTGTGAGGGTGCCCCTGAAGGCGAGTACCAAGTTTACGAAGGGTCATGAGCTCTTCTTTTGGAAAATAGCCGGAATTTGCAAGTACTGCATATAAGACAGGACAGACATGTCCGTTTGAAAGAACAAAACGATCCCGTTCTGGCCAATCTGGATTGTCTGGATCATGATATAGTACATTGGAATAGAGTGCTACGAAGATATCGGCAAGTCCAATTGAACCTGCAGAGTGTCCGCTTTTAGCCTCGTATATCATTTTGACAACATCCTGACGGACTTCATTCGCAATCAAATTCAGTTGCTTTATGTTATTTATTTTTTTTCGTCTCATTCTTGGCACCCACTTGTAGCAGTTTTCTTGAGGTTTTCAATATTTGTTTTTACTTCACCAGAAAAAATGGCACTTGCAGCAGCAAGATAATTTGCTCCAGCAACATATGCACCATGAATGGTTTGTAGGCAAACCCCCCCATCCACCTCTATGTTTAGAGAAGGGCTAAGTTCTCGTATTTTTCTTATTTTATCTTCCATCTCAGCAATGTAGGTTTGTCCAGAGAAACCAGGACGAACAGTCATTACTAAAACTTCTTCAATATGGGAAATGTAGGGTATGAGCTTTTCAACAGGAGTCTCGGGATTTATTGCAAGACCAAGCTTCCCCCCTGCTTGTTTTACAGTTTTTATGAGTTTATCAAAATCATTGATGGTCTCAATATGCACAAGATGCATATGTGGCCCAGGAGTTTTTTCAATCCATTTTTCAGGATGAAAAACCATCCAGTGAAATTCATAATTTGCATTTGGCAGATCATGCAATGATTCGAGGCCAATGGTTTTGTTGGGAACAAATTCACCATCCATGATATCAAGCTGAATAATATTAACATGATTCTGGATAAGAGCGATACGTGAGAGAAGCTCCTCCCTACTTTTGACTAAGATTGCTGGTATTATCTCAAGCTGCATTGTCCTCTCCCGCACGAGTAATTAGACCCGTAAATAAGATAGATTATGAGTTAATAAAAAGATACCGCATAAACTGTGGTCCGAGGTAGTGATAATGGTTCGGAGGGGAAAATGATGGAAACGTTTAAATACTTAATGGGTACTCAAATAGGATGCGAAAAAAATATTAACAGAAATGTTGTTAGACATAAGTTTTTTATCAGAACAAAAATTGTATTTGTTCTTAGTAGAATAATAAAAAAAAATTATAGGAAGATGAAAAATGGAACTACAACACATACATTTAACTGTGAACGCAAAAATCGACCCGTCTTTCAAGGCGTTGCCTCGGGAAGAAGCAAAGCGTTTCGTGGACATGTTGCTAAAGGAAATTGGCATGAAGCCACTTGGGGACATTAACTGGGCTGACGCCGAAGACTTAGATTTTCCAGGCCAAAGTTTTGTGCAGATGATAACTACTTCTCATTGTTCACTGCATTTCTTTGACCATGATGGGGAAGATAATGAAGTTTATTTTGACCTTTATTCCTGCAGAAGCTTCGACACCGATAAGGTGATAAGTCTCCTAAATGACAAATTTGGACTTCGTAATTGGCATGGAGTGTTATTTACACGTGCCACAGGCGAAGAACCAGAAATAAAAAAGATTGGCGGTCAAAAACAAAAAATGGAAATCATTAACTGATTTTTTTTCTAATTTTTATTCGCTAATTATTGATTTTTATAGATGTGAACTACAGCAGTAGCGCCGCTTCCACCAACATTGTGGCTAAGCGCAACATTAGCATCTTTGACTTGTCTGCCTTCTGCTTCCCCACGAAGTTGCCAAACACATTCAACTGCTTGTTTAACTCCGGTTGCTCCAACAGGATGACCACATGCTTTTAAACCGCCAGAAGTATTAATTGGAATCTCGGCACCTATGGCAGTTCTGCCATCAAGAGAGGCCTGTCCCCCTTTTCCTTTCTCAAAGAATCCAAGGTCTTCAATTGCCATGATTTCAGCAATGGTAAAGCAGTCGTGAACTTCGGCAAGGTTAATATCCTTGGGAGTTACTTTGGCCATTTCAAAGGCTTTTTTAGCAGCAACCTGAGTTGCCCGAAGCCCGGTCAAAGATTGTCTGGAATGTAGTGCGATAGTATCGCTAGCCTGAGCGCTTGCAGTAATTTCAATTGGTTTTTTTGTAAAGCTCTCGGCCAGATCCATAGGAGCAAGAATTATACCAGCTGCACCGTCGGTTATTGGGGAACAGTCAAAAACCTTGAGCGGATCAGCAATCATTTTGGATCCTAGCACTTGTTCCATTGAAATTTCTCTTGGAAATTGTGCATACTTGTTGTGAACTCCGTGTTTATGGTTTTTTACAGCGACTGAAGCCATCATTTCTTCAGTAGTGCCAAAATCTTCCATGTGCCTTCTTGCCATAAGAGCATAAATAGCAGGAAACGTAGCTCCGAGGAATAGTTCCCACTCCTGGTCTCCAGCGCCGCCAAGAATATCACTGACAGTATTGACACCAAGCTCAGTCATTTTCTCAACCCCACCAACTACTACAATATCATGCATCCCGCTAGCTACTGCCATAATTCCTTGGCGAAGTGCCAGTGAACCAGATGCACACGCGCCCTCAACGCGGGTAATTGGAATGGGATTTAGGCCCATATAATCAGCAATAAGGCCTCCGATATGTTCTTGGCCGATTAATCGTCCGGATGCCATTGTTCCGATATATCCAGCATCAATCGTATCTCCGCTAATACCAGCATCAGTAAGTGCTTTGACACCTGCCTCTACAACAAGCTCTCGAAAACCCTGTTCCCAATTTTCACCAAATTTGGTCATTCCAGCTCCGATAATTCCGACTCGTCTCATAAATATTACACCTTAAGAAGGATAAATTATTGCCGTGAGCAATTTAAAAAAGTATTATCTGGAGCTGACCCAGCGTTTCTTGAAAAATGGGAGGGTTAATGTAGATAAAACAAAGGCTAATGTTGGAATAAAAGACGCTAAATAAGGATTTGGAGCTTCGATGATAAGGAACAGTGTTAATGATAAAAAATAAGTTCCGCCCGCGATTAGGATACGGCGAAACAGACTAGTCTCCCAAGCCTTGTCTGATTCGACGCGTGCATTACGCTCTTTGAGAGCGGCTATCTCAAACTCAACTTTTTTCATCATAAAGGATTTGTTGAAAAATATTAAAAACAAACTATTCAGTATAGACATATGGTTGTAAATTTTCTCAATACTTATTCTGACGAAAAGGGAGAAGAGTGTGGAGTACTTGCTATCTACTCTAAAACAGGAAAAAATGTTGCTCCTCTTCTATACCGCGCACTAATCGCATTGCAGCATAGAGGACAGGATGCTGCAGGATTTGCTGTTCATGATGGAAAGGGAATCCAAATACGAAGAGGAGTTGGTCTAGTTGACCAAGTATTTGAGCCTGGAGACCTGGCACTTGAAGGGGATTTGGGAATTGGACATACCAGATACCCAACTATAGGTAAATGTAGAATGTGCGATGTCCAACCCTCAATTAAGGATAATATTGCAACTGCACACAATGGACACGTTGCAAATTACGAGATTGTGAAAAAAGATCTTGAAGAAAAGGGATATGTCTTTTCAAGTACTGTTGATTCGGAGCCGATTCTTTATGTTTTGCATAATTTGAAGGATGCGGAACTTGGTGCAAAGTATGTGATGGAAAACTTTGAAGGGTCTTTTTCTGATGTAGTGATTATGGATGATAAGTTGTATGTTTTCAGAGACCCTCATGCAATAAGGCCATTGGTGTGGGGAGAGAATGAAGACTTCATATGTTTTGCATCTGAAACAGTCGCGCTTGATGTGAACAACATTCCATATAAGGGAGATGTGAATGGTGGGGAATTTATCACATTAGAAAAAGGAAATATAGTTTCAAGAAAACAATTAGTTGAAGAAGAAAAGAAACATTGTATGTTTGAATATGTGTATTTCTCAAGGCCAGATTCCATAATTAACGGAGTAGAGGTTTATGAGACTAGAACAAAACTTGGAGAAATTTTAGCAGCAGAATCTCCAATTAAAGCAGATGTTGTTGTCCCAGTTCCAGATACATCTAGAACCGCAGCATTGAGCTTTGCAAGAGTTTTGGGAATCCCCTATGAAGAGGGATTGATCAAAAATAGATATATTGGCAGAACATTTATCATGCCAAGCCAGGAGCAACGGATCAATGCTGTAAAACTAAAACTCAATCCACTCAAATCAGTTATTAGTGGAAAATCAGTTGTTTTGATTGATGATAGTATTGTACGTGGAACTACATTGAAAGAAATTGTAAAGCTTGTTCGAAAAACTGGTGCAAAGGAAGTGCACTTGAGAATCACATGTCCTCCACTAAAGGCCCCTTGTTTTTATGGAGTAGATATGCCAACTTACAAAGAATTAATTGCAAATAAAAAATCCGTTGAAGAAACCAAAGAATATCTTAATGTCGATAGTCTAAGTTATCTTTCAAACGAAGGATTGAAGAAAGCAATAGGCATCCCCATCTGCGATGGTTGTTTAAGTGAAGAATACCATTCAGATTACATAAGAAATCTTGCAAAAGAAGAAAAATCAAAGTGATACTTATGGTTGTTGTTGAATTTAGTTATGAGGAAATGAAGAAGTTGGTGGAGTTGCCTCTTGAAGATATGGTAGAGGGATTGAGTAGTTTAGGAGCTCCTTGTGAATATGAAAAGGACACCAAAAAGATACTCGCAGAGCTCACACCAAACAGGCCTGATTGGTATTCTATGGAAGGGCTATCAAGAGCGCTTAAAGCATATTACAAAAATGAGCATCCAAACTACACTGCAAAAAAATCAGATTATAAGGTCATAGTAGACAAATCGGTTTCAAAAGTTAGGCCATATACGGTTTGTGCAGTAGCTAAGGGAATTAAATTCAATGATCAAAGAATCCGAGATGTTGTGCTACTCCAGGAGAAACTGTTAGGAACTCTGGGAAGGAGAGTGAAGAGATTTGGAATTGGGATATACCCACTTCATGCTATTAGTTTCCCAGTTAAATACACGACAATGAAGCCAGATGAGATAAGATATGTTCCGCTTGGACACGAAGAAGAAATGAGTGCGGATATGATTTTAGAGGAGCATAAAAAAGGAAAACAATATGGCCATCTAATTAAGGATTTTGAAAGATATCCAGTATTTGTTGATGCTGGAAAAAAAGTAATGTGCCTTATTCCAATAGTAAATTCTGCTGAAACTGGAAAGGTTGATGAGAAAACAAAGGATCTTTTTGTCGAAGTAACTGGAAATGATATTCATTCATGCAAAGCAGCATTGAATATTTTGGTTTGTACATTTGCAGATATGGGAGGAGAAATTCAGGAAGTGACGATGGAATACGAAAAAGAAACATTCCAAACTCCAGATCTTAGTGAAAGAAGAATGAAATTAGAGCTTCCGGAAGTTACCAAAATATTAGGTCTTGAATTAAAGGAAAAAGAGGCAAAAAAATTATTGGAAAGGATGGGATATAGATATGAGAAGGGAGAAGTTATTGTCCCACCATACCGTGCAGATATTTTAGGTAATATTGATATTATAGAAGACATTGCCATTGCTTATGGGTATAATAATTTTGAAAAAACACTTCCAGATTTCTTTTCTCCAGGTGAGAGGATTGAGCCGTTTGAGCAGGGAGACCGGATAATGCGCGGGATGGGTTTTGTTGAACTTAGTACTTTTATTCTGACAAATAAAGAAAAACTTGCGGTGGTGGGTTATGACAAGAAAGTAGTGGAAATATCAAACCCCAACTCAGTGGAGTTTACAGTAGTAAGGCCAACGCTTATCGCAGATATGTTAGATACATTCTCAACCAATAAAATGAAGGGACTTCCTCAAAGATTCTATGAATATGGCATTGTCCAAGAAAAAGAAACTAAGAAAAAACTAGTTTTTGGTGTTATGGATAAAACAGTGAAATTTTCTGATGTTCGTGGATATTTGCAAACATTGGGACGTGAGCTTGGGCTGGAGATCTCATTGGAAAAATCCGAAGGAAAGTTGTTTGAAGAAGAGATTTCCTGTAAGGTTCTAAACAAAGGAAAGGAAATTGGAATTTTTGGTAAGGTAAAACCTACTGTCCTGGATAAGTTTGGTCTTGGGTTTGAGGTATATGTTTGTGAAATGGAGATTTAGTTTAATATCTCGAAATTATATTTATTAAAAACTCGTGGTTCTAGATATACTGATGGTTGGTAAAAAAATACCAATAAAATATTGTATGTCTGATGCGTTGTTGCTTGCTTCCATAGAGCGCGCTGGAGAAAAGAATGGAGTTAACATTATAGGCATAATCAGTATTGGAGATTATATCAACCATAGCATATTCACAGAAAAGGAGTTAGAAGAGGGTTTGTGGAGATTGAGTAAAGGGGATTGGATTGTAGAGGTCAGTGGTAGATTCAAGGTAAGTAAAAAGTTCAAGGACCAGAAAATCCAATATATCACACCAACAGGTCGTCATTCAGTTAGAAAATTACGTCCTCAGATCAGGAGATTGTTGGGAGTTGACATATTTTGTAAAAAAGGCAGTCCTTCAGGTAACTTAAAATATCCGAATTTTACATCTGAAAAGTATATTAAAGCAGTAAAGAAATACCGAGACGGGTTTTGAAAGAAGAATAGGGAGGCCCCATAGTTCCACTATTCAAGCTCTTCAACAGATTCTGTGAGCACTTTATATACTTCAATAGATTTTCCAAAGCGTTTGAAGAAGGAATCCATAATTTTCTCTAGTTTTGTTGGAACCATCAATGTGGATTTGGTTTTCCAGTATTCTTTTTTTAGCGGCAATTTATGCAAATGGTAGTAAAAACGTCTTTTTGTTCTATTGAATTTTTTCTTGTTTCTTGCTTTAATGTCGTAAAAATACAAAATAAACATATACATCCCTATACTATTACTATGTAACTATAGTTACATAAAAATAAAAACAAACAACATAACTTCTAATACTGGAAGTGTGGTCCCCCAGACCCTACAGAATCATTCTTTTTTCAATTTTTCATAATATTCAGAATAAGTCACAAGCCTCTTTATCGCCCGTACGGCTGCTTTTGGTGAGTTATAGCTAGGAACCCCATTGCTTTCTAATATTTTTCTATATGCTTCAGTATATGTTCCGCCAATAGAAATGGTGGCAATTGGTTTTCTTCTATCATCTGAAGCCTTTGTTAGCACATGTATTATTCTCTCATCAACAGGTGGTGTTTGCATCAGCACTATTATTAATAAAATATCAATTTCATCTCCAGCCATGAAAATATCTATTGCTTTTTTATATGCATCAACCCCAGAATCAGCTACTAAATCAAGGGGGTTCCCAACATTTCCATAAGAAGGCAAAATCTCTGAAATCTTCTTCTTAGTGTCTTCTGAAAAGTCAGCTAGTTTCAAATCTATTTGCTCAACAGCATCTGCTGTAATAATTCCAAGACCTCCTCCATTGGTGATTATACCAACTCGGTTGTTTTTTGGCCTTGGTTGATTGAAAATTTTAACTATATCAAATAATTCATTGAGTCCTTCTGCTTCCACAACTTTTGCTTGTTTGAATGCAGCATTATATGCGGTGTAGCTGCCTGCAATGTTTCCTGTGTGTGATTTGGCAGCTGCAGCTCCTCCTGCTCCCTTCCCACCTTTCAAAACAATTATTGGTTTTTTCTTATTCACTCTCTTCATTACTTCAAGAAGCCGTTTTCCATCCTTTACTCCTTCTATATAAAGTAGGATGACCTCAGTATCCTCATCTTCTCCTAAATATTCTAAATAATCGCATTCATCTAGTATTGTGGCATTTCCATATGAGATGAATTTTGCAATTCCAACTCCATAATATGCAGCAAGATCAAGTACTGCAGAGCCTATTGCTCCGCTTTGAGAAACAAACGAAATTTCTCCTGCTCTGGGCCTTTCTAATTTGTACATTGGCAAGAACATACTGTCTGTTTTAGTATATGGGTTAAACACACCGAGGCAATTTGGGCCTATAATTGGTATGTTATTTTTTAGCGCAACTTTCCTAATATATTCAGCAATCTCATTATTTCCAATTTCCTCAAAACCACTTGTAACTATTACAATTCCACCAACTTTCTTTTTGACGCATGCATCCAATATGGGCGCTACTGTCTTGGAAGGTGTTGCAATAATCACACAATCAATATTTCCCTTGACCTTTCCAATATCAGAATAGCATGGAACACCTAAAATTTTCTTATATTTGGGATTTATTGGATAAATTTCTCCTCGGAATTTCCCATCAATAAAATTCTTAGAAATTACATTTCCTACTTTATTTGTTGTGGGCGTTGCTCCAATTATCGCAACTGATTTTGGATAAAAAATTTTATCGAGATTTTGAATTATTTTTTTCATAATATCACCTGCTAAACCTCGCATCTACAATATCACAACCCCGATCATCACAAACAACTGGATTGAGGTCCAGCTCTCCCAGGTTCTCCTTTTCCATAAATGAGCATGTCTTAATTACAAGTTCAATAATGGCTTTTTTGTTGATGGGTTTTCTTCCTCTCGCACCGTCTATAATCGGATGGCTTTTAAGTTCCGAGATCATTTCCTGAATTTCATTTTGACCAAGAGGACAAATTCTTGCACTAACATCTTTGAAAATCTCAACATATATTCCTCCAAGCCCCAGAACAATCATATGTCCAAACTGGGGGTCTTTCTTTCCACCTACAATAAGTTCAACGCCTTTTCTCGCCATTTTCTGAACTAAAATTCCATCAACCTTTTTTCCTTTTGTTTTTTTCATGATATCTTGGTAGCTATGGCGAAGAATATCTTCATTGGATATTCCAACTTTGACTCCACCTACATCTGTCTTGTGTTCTATCTCTGAGGAAACAACTTTCAATACAACTGGGTATTTGATTTTTTTTGCAGCTGCCACTGCTTCTTTTTCATTTTTTGCTAAAAAATAGGGCAATAATTCAAAACCATTTTTCTCAAGTATCCTAAAATCATCAACAATCGTCATACAAGGTAACTATGCCTCTGCATATTTATTCTTAATGCTCATTGGAGAGACATCCAAAAGTGTTGGAAATCCATGTGTTTCTGAAAGTATTGCAACTTTCTCTTCAGTCTCAAGTACCTTTACCATGTCCCATTTTTTTGCAAGCTCTTCAAAACCAACACTTGCTTCTACTGCTCCAACATAATCCCGCATTCCCAAGTAGCTTGATATTTGTAGCTGGCCTCCTGGGTGCACAAACGAATCTATTGTAGCCCGTGCCTCTGAAGTGCTTATGTCATGTGTTCCTGTGAGGAAGCACTGGACTGTAAGCGGGTCGAGCTCCATTCCAGAGACTGCCATTGCATATGCTGCAGCAGTTCTAAATGACGTTATCCAGTTTGTTTCTCTATAATGTCTTGGAAGAACTGCCGAAATAAAATCTGCTGTCTTTGCAATCCTTGCATGAAGCGGTAAGTTCATTCCTTTAATCAATGCAGGATAGCTGGGAACAAAACTGTCCTTTCCATTAAACATCACATGGTGCAATCCGACCATATCCAAGAGGGTTCTAACCTGCTCATCACCATCAAATAATCTTACAAATCTAGTTCCAGCAGAAATATGTTCGTCTCTAAGTATCCTTCTTTCTATATCATTCATTTTACTTCCTTCAAATAATCGCACAAAAAACAGGTCTATTCCAAGTTCTTTTACTATCAATGCCATTGGAAGAAATGTTTTTCCCATATCATGGATCATCCCACCAACAAAACAAAGATCTGGATCCAAATCCTCTGCTTCTGGGAGGTTTTGTTTTTTTGCTTCACTTGCAATTAAATATGCTATGAATGCCACTTCAACACTATGCCTTCTGGTATATCTCCATCGTTCATTTTCTCCTTCTCTCTCAGATAGCCTGCCAGCAGAAGCCTTTATCAGCTCAGATATTCCTTGACTTCCGTCTCCACGTTCCTCCATAATTCTTCGAACAACATGTGATCGTGTAAGGCCTTCCAATGCTGGTTCAGACTTAGCAAATGACCTAAACAATAGTGTTTGTAATGTTCTTGCGCGTGCATGTTGGTTGTAATCTAGACTGGACATGGGTTTAATAGTGTAAATGAATAATAATTTAAACAATTCTGTGGTTTTTTCCACATATGCCGATATATACTAAATTTGGTGACAAAGGAACTACGTCTCTTATTGGCTCAGGCACAGTTCCAAAAGACCACCCTCGTGTTGAAGCATATGGGAGTGTTGATGAACTTAATTCTGTTCTTGGAATTGTAATTGCCTTTAGTGAAACAAAATCCATTACTGATTCCCTTAAAAAAATTCAAAAAGATCTTTTCATAATTGGTACGGAGCTTGCTTCAAAAAAACCTCCAACAAAAACCATCAGCCCAGCCCGTGTTGGCGAGCTGGAGCAAGAAATCGATGAACTTGAATCCGATTTACCTCCTCTAAATCACTTCATTCTTCCAGGCGGAAGTAAAACCGCATCTCTTCTTCATCATGCTAGAACTGTTTGCCGTAGAGCCGAGAGGAATGTCGTTTCAATTTCACAAAAAGAAAAAATCAATTCAAGTTCTATCAGTTATCTTAACCGTGTTGGCGATCTGCTTTTTGTTCTGGCTCGCACTGTAAATTACAAAAAGAAAGTCGATGAAGTTCTTTGGAAGGGACATTAAACTTAAATTCCGTCGGAAAAACTGTTTATATATGTTTCTGTACATCTATATTCAGGTATGGTGGGTAAAAATTCAGGCGTATTCTATTTGCTTAAATCTATTGTTATCAATCCAATTCAAAAAAAACAAATCCATTCTACATCTAAAATGCGCTTATTGATCCTATGAGGAAAACTATATGGCTGGAAAACCAAGAGGTCCCAAACAACTGTCTCATGCTGAAAAAGATCTAAATCCAACTTCTCTAACAAAGGCTAAAAAATTCAGTTCGTGCGATATTAAAAGCGAATCATATAGTATTCTTCCAGCTCATCTTTGTCAAGATATTCTATCTACCATCTATGATGCTATTGTTGTAACCAATTCTAAAGGCAGAATTGTTTCCTGGAATCCTGCTGCAACAAGGGTTTTTGGTTATGGTCCTGATGAAGTTGTTGGAAAGCCAATATCTATCATAATGCCTCCTGACTCCAAAGAGGCATTTAGATTAAGATCACAAGAAAATGGATTTGCCCCTCCTCATTCTTTTGATAAACCCGTAGAGCTATCTGGCCTTACAAAAGACGGAAATGTTGTTCCAATCGAACTTACTCTTGTTCCATGGGCCCGGGGGGATGAAGTATATTTCGTTAGCACTATCAGGGATATTAGTGAAAGAAAAGGAGCAGAGCTCTTATTGCTGGAGAGCGAGCAACTTCAATCTGCCTTATATGGCGTCATGCGTGAGGGCGTATGCATTCATGAACTAATTTTTGATGGTGATGGCGTTCCTATTGATTATCAGATACTTGATGCTAATCCTGCATATTCCAAACTAACCGAAATTCCTTCTAGTGTTGCAGTGGGTTCTCTTGCTTCTGAGCTCTATGGGCCTGGTCCTCCATTCCTTGATATTTATGCTGAAGTTGCAACTACTGGAGTTTCTCAGGATTTTGAAATCATCTGGCAGCCTCAAAACAAAACTTTTCATGTTTCTGTTTTTTCACTTAGAGAAGATCAATTCGCAACTGTGTTTGCTGATATTACTGCAAGAAAACGTGCAGAAGAAGCTCTAATGAGTAGCGAAACAAGATACCGGACTCTTTTTGAAAGTACCCATGATGCCAATATGACCCTGAGTCCTCCAGATTGGAAATTTACTAGCGGCAACCGTGCAGCCTTGAATTTATTTGGTGTTGAAACTAGCAAACTATTTACTTCAAACCCTCCATGGGCATACTCTCCAAAATTCCAACCTGATGGCCAACTCTCTAGTGAGAAGGCAAAGGCAATGATACAAAAAGCCATGTCTGATGGTTCTGCCTTCTTTGAGTGGACTCACAAGAAACTCAATGGCCAAGAGTTTCCAGCTACCGTCTTACTAACACGCATGGAATTAGATGGCAAGCCCACACTCCAGGCCGTGGTAAGAGACATTACTGAACAGAAGCTGGCCGAAGAATCACTGGCCCGAAACGAAGAGAGGATGACAAAAATAACTCAGGTCTTTTCAACTCTTGGAAGCAACACTGGAGAAAACATTCAGAAACTAACTGCGCTTTGTGGAGAACTTCTTGATGCTGATTGCGCCCTCTATAATTATCTTGAAGGCAATACTCTCTGTTCTTTGGGAAGTTGGAATGTTCCTGATGATTATGAGATCATATCTCCAGCAGATGGGCACATTTGCTCTGATCTTATTTCAAACCCCCCAGAAGATGGCCAAGCGTTTATCTCAGGATTATTAACCTCCCCTTATGGGGAGACTGATCCCAATGTAAGAAAGTATGGTCTGAAAACATATCTTGGAAATTTGATCAGGTGCCATGGCGAGCCCATAGGGACATTGTGTGTTGTTTATACTTCTGATTATAAACCCTCCAAAGCAGATCGAAAAATTCTCAGTATTATTGCTACTACAATATCTGGCGAAGAAGAGCGCAGAATGGCCGAATTGGCTCTTCGTGAGAGTGAAGAGCGATTCAGGGATCTTACTGAAGCTTTGCCCCAAACTGTTTATGAAACTGATCTGGATGGGCGCATCTCTTATGCTAACCCGCAGGCCTTCGAGACCTTCCGCTATCCTCCATCAATTATTGAAAGCGGCATAACTCTTGCCAGTCTCATCTCTCAAAAAGACTGGCCTCGCCTTTCTGATTCCATATCTGCTCTTCGCTCTGGAGGGCAAACTTCTGGAAGGGAATATCTGGCTGTTAGATCCGATGGCACAACATTTCCAATTGTAGTTTATACCCGTACCAAAAAAAGAGATAATCGTGTCATTGGTTTTAGGGGGATTGCAGTAGATATTACTGAGCGCAGAAAATTAGAAGTTGAGATGCAAAGAAATGCAAAAATGAAGGCAGTTGGTCGTTTGGCTGGAGGAATTGCCCATGATTTCAATAATCTGCTGATGGTTATGGTTGGAAATGCTTCCTTAGCAGGCGTATTAACTGATTCTACTGAAGCCGATGAGCGAACAAAGGTTCTCGCAGAAATCGAAAGAGTTGGAAAAGAGGCAAAGGCACTGACTGACCAGCTTCTTACCTTTGCCAAAGGAGGAAGTCCTGTCAAAGAAACTGCTTCCATGACTGAGCTTCTTGAAGAAACTTCACACCTCATGTTAAGAGGTTCCAATGTTAATGCAAAACATGACCATCCTGGTGATCTTTGGGCTGTTGATGTTGATCGAAGTCAAATTGGTCAGGTGGTTCAAAATTTAGTTGTAAATGCAGATCAGTCAATGCCAGAAGGTGGAACAATAACTCTTTCTTCTCGCAATGTTTCCGATCCGCACAACCTGCCACCTGGTGATTATGTAGAGCTATCATTTACCGATACTGGTATTGGTATTCGTCCAAACGAGCTGGAAGAAATATTTGAACCATTCTATACAACCAAAGACAAGGGCCATGGCCTTGGTCTTGCTACTACCTATCGAATAGTCCAAAATCATGGCGGAGACATCCAGGTGAAATCTGAATTGGGCAAAGGATCGACATTCACTGTTTTCCTTCCTGCAAGGCCTGGGGCTGTTCCAATTCCAAGTCACGCTCCTCCTTCTAATCTAACTACTGGCAACGCCAGGATATTGTTGATGGATGATGAAGTTTCTGTTCGAAATTCTGCGTCAAGAATGCTCGAAAAACTCGGATATTCATGTACGTGTACTATTGATGGAACTGATGCTATAGAACAATATCAAAAAGCTCTTTCTGAAAAACCTTTTGATCTGGTGATTTTGGATTTGACTGTTCCTGGTGGAATGGGTGGAGTTGAAACTCTGAAAAATCTCTTGGATCTTGATCCTAATGTACTGGCTATTGCTTCTAGCGGATATACAAATGATGATACTATGTCAAATCCAACGGCTCGTGGATTTTCAGGTGTGCTCCCCAAACCATATAATCTTCAAAGGATATCTGATGTAGTTGCACAAACGCTTGTAAAACAAACTTCTTAATTGGTTTACAGTAAATTATTTACCGATGGAAAAACTATCATTACCAATATCTCTCATTTCTTTTGGAATTGTGATTCTACTTATTGCAATTACTGGAATGATGGGCCCATTCAGTGTATATCTTCTTGTATTTGGCACTATCATTGTTATTGCCGGATTTCATTTTTGGAAAAAGAACCTAAGCCCTTCCTCCTAATCTCAGTGCAGCTGATAATGCAAAAACTGAAAAGAGCAAAATCGTAGACATACAGCTTCCACTGCCAGATGGCACATCTCCATATGTTTCTGGAACAGTGACCTCTCCACCTTCTGCGAAACTTTGCATCTCAGCAGTAGTTGCAGTGCCCACACTATCTGCTCCTGGCGCTACTGTGGGATAAAGATAAAGGCGCTCTCCAGCATTCACTTCGGCCGCATTTTCTGGGGCGTCAATAAGTCCAGAGAGAACTGTTCCCTTCATTACAATTAATGTTTCAGGCATGCTCTCATCTTCTGGGACAATAACTTTGAATTCTGTTCCTTTTACTACATGGTACCCAAGTCTTCCCAAAACTCTAAAATCATGTTTTACTTCAACTTCTATTGCTCCCTTTTTGAGCTTAATTTCATTTTTAAAATACTGAATTCTAAATGGGCCTTTCAAAACAACTGCTGTATCATCGCTATACATGATCGTAACTGTTTCTCCGCTATGAACTTCAAACTCATCTCCCTCCATTGTTTCATATGCATTGTATCCCTCATCCCAATCACTTCCAATAATCTGGCCATTTCTCCAAAGAGTTGCTCCTCCTTTTTTAATTAACAAATTTGTTAGGTTTGGTGATGGATAAACTGTCACTGTTTTTGTTCCAAGTCTTCTGCCTTCAGCATCATATGCAGTTGCAGTAATGATTGTAGATTTGCCCTCAGTTATCTTTACTCCTTCTAAACTAAATCTATTTGAATTTGAATCAAAACTCGCTTGTATTGGCGTTGCGAGTGTGGTGCTTATTGTTACTCTACTAACTTGGTGTGAAGAGCTGGAAGCAACACTTCCATCAACATCCACAAGTACATATCCTTGTTTTCCAGTATCAAAACGAGCACCATTTGTTGGAGAATCTATTGTAACACTTAGTGGGTCTGCATCTTCGCAGTTTGTTCCTGCAGAATTGCATTTCCATACGCACTGGCCCTTTGTATATCCACAGACATATCCATCTGAACTGCTATTGTCCTCTATGCATCTTCCATCATAGTAAAGAGCTGGTAAATTATTTTCGTATTGGCATGCAGATGGGCAAGAAACATCCGCACAAACCCCTTCTGGTATCTCTTCTACATAGTCATTCTCAGAAACTCCTGAAAATGGAGATGGGCTTCCTTCCCAGTGGCTTCCGCATTCATTCATACATGTGGCCATACACCTGGAAATTGCTTCTTTGCTATAGCCACTTCCTGCTTCTCCAGCATACTGTAAACATGCCTCGTCATCTGATCCTCTTATCGACCCTAAAAACATCACCATACATCCTGGCAGTTCATTGCATTCAGTGACCTTGCCTGGCATAAGCTCCATTATGGAGCCTCCATGCTTGTAGCAGCAGCTATTCATGCAAGAATCAAAGCATTGTGAGAATGCAGGAGTTACGAGTGCCAGTATTATCAGTATTATGATGAAAATGCGCATGGGCATAATATAATCATGAATCTTATAGTCTTTTCGTAAGAATTTTTACTTTCCTGTATGGTCTTGCTACGAACCTAATCTATGCCATACAATCAGAATGGGAGAAAAAAGTCATGAAAGCTTTAATGGAGTAATCTCCATTGCTTTTTCCTTTTTTAATGCCAGAACTAGTTTTTTGTCAATCGAAAAAGCTTTCATTTAAATCTCCTTCATCCGCGTATCCTCTTTGCTCCCAGTATCCTTGATAATCTTCATCATCTGAAAACTCGATTTCCGTAATCCATTTGATCCACTTATATCCCCATTTGCTCTCAGCTACAAGTTGGAATGGATATCCTCTTTCAGGCGGGATGGTCACATTGTTCAGGCTATGAGCCATAATGATATCATTATCATAGAAGTATTCAATTGGAAATGAGGTTGTATATCCATCTTGGGCATGAAATATGACTGTGCTCGCATCTTCTTTTGGATTTGCCTGGGATATGATGTCTCGGACAAGAACTCCCTCCCAAAGAATGTTTACGCTCCAGCCTTCTACACAATCGAGTCTTACTATCTTTTCGTAGCTTTGAAATCCATCAACAATCTCAGTGTATGTATATCCCTTTGGATTCTCTACAAGCCCACTCACTTTCAACTTGTAACTACTTTCATTGATGTACTGAGGGCCCTTTATCGAGTTCTCTCTAAAATCATTAATCGAAGAAAGATCTTCTCCTTCATATTCATTTACCTCCACTCCCTCAAGCCTCTCTGGTGAGATGCTTTCTTGGACACATCCGTATGTGAGAATAAGAATCCCTACAAAAAGAAGGATTTTTGTGAATCCAAGACTCTGTTTCCATCCATGTTCTCTATATTTTCCTTTGTTTTTATTAACTAATTCGATTCTTGTAAAAAAATTAAAAATAAAAATTATTGGTTTGGTCCTGGGACGCAGTAGCTGTCAACACAAACATTTCCTTCACTGCAACCCATGTCGCTAGTACACTCAACGCAGATATGGTATTCTACAGATACATCGCCATCACCATGCCCAGTCAGTATACAGTCTCGTTGTCCTGCTTCGCAAGTTTGGCAATCTATTTCACAGTGCATCATGTCCACAGTACACTTGGAAATTCTTCATAGAGCTCTGCTTCTGAATAACAGTTGCCGTTGAAACAGTGGTTTCCTTCTGGACAAGAAGTTGAAAAGACACATTCCTGGGTAACACAGAATCCATATTCGCATTCTTCATCTTTTGCCCATGCGCAATCATAATCATCTTCGCATTCTGCTCCCCAGTCTACTTCTCCCGAAGCAGGTGCAGTTTCTTCAGTTCCAGAATCTTCTTCCTCTTGGGAGTTCTTCTTCAACTGGAACCTCTTCAACCGGAGTAGTATCTTCATCTACTTCCTGAGTATTGTCCTCTGCGTTTTGAGTATCTTCACTATCAGTTTCAACAACTACATCTCCATCTACAGTTGTTTCTGAGCTGGTTACGCATCCTAGCAGCATGCTTGAGCAAAATACAAAAATCAATAAACTATATATCATTCTCATTGTTTCACCTCGCTTTCTAAAAATTTACGAATGAAAACAAGTAAAAACATGCCTAATATAAGAAACCTGATTATTCGTTGGTGGAGCTTCCTTTCTTCAGAATTGTCATGCTTGGATCTGACCCAGCTGCAATATGCCTCTTCTCTTTCCTAAAGCACAGGAACCAGTTAATTTTGGCACAGGGCCATCACTGATCGCAGTTTTTCTTGCAGTCGTCTTCGTTATCATAGCAGACCAAGAAGCAGTCATTTTTCTTCTTTTTCGCAGCGTCATCGCACCAATAATGATCATCAGAGCCTGGTTTGTGTGTTGCAAGACAACCTGCCTCCTCGCTTTTCATAATATTGTAGCACGATTCCTTGCATGATGATTCAGTTGCTGTACAGCCTTCCCTGCATTTTTTTACTGTGCCGGTTGCTCTCCAGTCAGAGAGTATTTCATCGAGGGCCCTGCCAGTTTGGTCTCCTGTAACTTTAAGGATGCAACTGTATTTTGCAGCTTCATCTGAACTAAGGTCACAGTATTTCAAGCTCCTTTTATCCGATGCATATTTTCCTACACAGTTGTTTCTGTCAGCAGCCTGGAGGCACACATTCGGGTTTTCCATCTTGCTGGCAACTTCGGCAAAACATTCGTTGACATCGTCCTTTTCCTCAAGGTCATTACACAATGCAGGATTGTTACTATCTATTGCCTGGTCAATTTTTTCATTGACTGGGTTGGTGCAGCCATAAAGTAGCAAAAACACAAGAAATATTGGTATAATGAGAATCCGAGAGTTCATAGTCCAGAATCGGTAATCATGATTTAATTCCTTTCTGTCTCTTCAGCCCAGAAAAACTATAACAGATCACACGTAGGCGAGGTTTTGCGCTCATTTTGGAAGCTTGGCAATTATGGTTCACCATATAAAAGGAATCAGACGGTATCTTGTTTTTCTGCAGTATTCCACATATCCAGGCAGGTCGCGCCTGAGCACTTCCTCCTCATTCAAAATGCGCAATACTATAACTGGGATAAGCAGAATAAATGCGGGCACAGCTACATAAGAGCCAAGTGCAATTGGGGTTGCCATATACATGACCAGTGTCCCAACATACATCGGATGCCTGACAACAGAATATGGTCCGGTTGATATGACTCTCTGGCCTTTGTCGACCTGGACTGTGCGCCCAGCGTAACTGTTTTCCCTGAACACCAAAAAGATTAGCAAGTACCCTAGGAAGACAAAAACATCTGCGACGATGGAAATTTCATGTGGCACAAGAGACCATCCAAAACGGTAATCAAATCCTGGGATGAGGAAGGCAATTATGAACATCAACGCTGATACTTTGATGATGAGCCCCTGCCTGGCCTCACTTTCCTTTGTTCTCATTCTCCGCTCCAAGAATGCCGGGTCCTTTTTCAGGAAATAGAGAACTACAAAAGAAGCAGGCACAACCAATATCGCGATATATACCCAGGCCTGCCAGTAGTCGAGGGTGCCAGCCGGTCCAAATAGAAAAATCCCCAGGATAACTGGTGTTGCTAATAAAGCAAGAAAGATTTTCTTCTTCAATGCAGTCGCATCCATGAAGTCAATTTCCTTTAACAATATAAAAATCTGCTGTGCATGGAAGAGCCAGAACTAACTCCTAATATTCCAAAGCGAACATGTATTTTGTGTCAGACCGCACGTCAACCTTCACCGTTTTTGCCGTGGCCGGGTTTCCCCTGGTCTGATTAATACTGACATACTAATCAAACACTAGCTTAGGGCTAGACTCAGTGATCACCTTGATCATCATCCACAGACTAATTATGATCTTTTGTCTTTTAATTCTGTTCATTTGGCCGATCATAGGTGTTATTGGATGCATTCTCGGATTTCAGTGCAAAGGCCTTTGAACTTGTGCAGCCACTTTTGCCTCTCATCTTTGAGCTCCTGTGTTAGTTTTTGATAATCCTCAGGAGAATAGTGGTTCTTTGGTTCCAGTCTTGAAATATCAATTCCTGGGCAGCTTTCCATAACTTCGTAGCCCCAATCTGGATCTTTTTTCCATTTGATACTTTCTCTTGCTATTTCTCTGATTATGGATGCCGAATCCCTTACTGTTATCTTTTCTGTTTCTTTTGTTCCTCCCTCACCAATCTTTCCAGTATTCAGGAGAAAACATCTGATATTGGGGTTTCTCTTTAATATCTCATAGAATCGATTCCCCTCTTCATGCAGCGGGCCTATGATAAATGGATTTGTTCCAACTACCCTCCTTGTTTTTCCAGGATCCACATCCGAGGCTGAGCTTCCAATTGATTCACCTAGCATAAAGAATGCTGCTCCTTGCTCTGCATTAAGTCTTGCAACAGGAGGAACAATCGTATTTCTCCGTGTTATGAAAAGCACAATGTCTGTTTTTTGAAGATCAATATCTAGATCAGTATGTCTCATTTCATTTCTTGGAACTACTGCCCTTCCATTTGCAGTATCTGTTGTGTCAAAGAAATCTATGGTTCCATCTGGAAGCACTGCCACATTTTCAAACAATGCTTTTTTACCTATTGCAGCTTCATACAAAACCCCTTGATTTTCTGCCTCAAGACCATCTGTTTTGATGTAGAAGTTTTTTTCAGTTCCAATTGACGAGGAATCTGTATCTAAGAGAACAACATCGTCTTGGCGTATTGCAACTCCCTCTCTCTTTAGTGCATCGAGCCAATGATGGTGGCATGTTAATGTAGTTTTTCCAGTTGCACTAAGACCAAAGAGCAACACTCCTTTCTCTTGCATTCTTCCCTGCTCATCAATGGCCCTGATTAATTTTGATCCAGCATGCAGTCCAAGTCCTCCTCTTTGCTTTGCTGCAAACATTGCAAGCCTTAGGTTTGCCTTTTTCAGCTCTCCCGTATAATCTGAACCCAAAATAAATGTAATTTTATCTTCAGGATCACAAATAATTTTTGTTTCTGGCCATTCTGGAATTTGAACTGTGATAAAATCCGGGTGATCAATTTTCACTTCTTTGAATAGCATCATGCCCCACATCTGTGCTATGTGTGCATATTCTGCAGATACATATGCCCTGCAGAAAAATGGTTTTGTAAGGCACATCTGCCGGTCGAGCTGGATAAGTTTTTTGTTTGCAACATATTCCACTACTTTCTGAATTGTTCGAACTTGTTCTTCTGTTGCTTTGCCCTCTATTACCTGGGTATGCTTGGCGCTTCTTCCCTTTAGTTTTGTCTTATAGCAAACACTGCCAAACTTGGTTTCTTTCCCCTCTCCCTTAGCCATTTCTCGAAGTTCATCTTCTGACGGGTTAAATATGATTTCTGCATTTTCAACAAGTCTCTCAAGTTCCTTTTTGAAGCTCATGTCTTGTTTTAGTTCCCCTTGTTTTTAATTCTCTTCCATTCAAATTATCGTCTGATGCTCAAATCTATTCGCCTTGTTAATTGGAGGTCTCACAAAGACTCAGTTCTGGAGTTTCGCAGTGGCACCAATCTTCTTATAGGTATAATGGGTGCTGGCAAATCCAGCATTCTAGAGGGCATCAGCTACGCACTATTTGGTACGTTTCCAGCACTTGAGAGAAGGAAACTTAAACTAGAAAACCTGATGCGCTTTAATGAAGCAAATTCAAAAGTTGTTCTTGAGTTTGACTGGGAAGATGAACCCTATAAAATTGAACGTGAAATAGAGCGGACAAAACGAGGAACAACTACAACAGCCGAGGTCTTCAAAAACAATTCTCTTGTAGAGCACGGAACCTCTGCCGTAACAACATTTATCGAAAATCTGACTAATGTTGATTATGATCTTTTTACCCGTGCCATCTATTCCGAGCAGAACAATATAGAATATTTTCTAAATTTGGATCCAAGAAGGAGAAAGCAGGAGATCGATACCCTCCTTGGACTTGACAAGTTTGAAACGGCCAGATCAAACATAGTAACTGTTATAGGAAAATTCAGAACAAAAAAGAAAACCTTGGAAGAGAGATTTTCAAAAGAGAAACTTTCTGAAATAGAATCCAAAGAAAAAGAGCAGCTTCAAAAAATTTCCAGCTTCGAAGTCAAACTTCGAGAGCTTCTTGAGGCTCTGGATGAAAATCAAAAGCAGCTTGCATCATTTCTTGAGTCCTTTAACTCCATGAAAGCCCAAAAAGAAAAATTTGAATCTCTTGAAAAACAGTCTATTTTTCTTTCTGCGGAGTGCACATCTATCGAAAAGCAAATCATCCCAATTCCCGAAATGGCTATTGAAAGTGCAAAAGAAAAACTCATATCTCTTCAAAAACAGAAGGAACAACATTCCCTTTCTCTAAGATCTCTTGATCAAAAAATTTCTGATCTATCCAAAGAAACCGGTTCCATATCTGCAAATCTCAAGGCTGGTGCCGAATCCAATTCTCGTTGCCACAATCTGAAAAAAGAGCTTGCTGATGTTCTTGATAGCAAGACTATTGAAACGCTCAAAACCGAACAAAAAACAGTTTCACAAACTCTTCTTTCATCCAAGTCTGAACTAACCTCACTAAAGCAGCAGATAGAAGAGCTCAGAGAGCTTCTCACCAAACTCAAAGCTGATCTTTCCAAGTGCCCTCTTTGCTCAAGCAATCTCACTGATCAATCAATTTCCCATATTAAAGAAGAGCGCGCAGAATTGATTTCACAAAAAGAAAAGCGAATTGGAGAACTATCTTCTCTTGTAGCTCAAAATCAAAAACAAAACGAGTTGCTTGAAGAAAAAATACGCAAAGCCACCTCTCTTTCTGAAAATCTCCGTTCAATTACTCCAGTAGATTTAGAAAAAATGAAATCCCGTGCACTTGAACTTGAAAAGCAATCAACAATTTTTCTTTCTGAAAAACGTACTTTAGTAGAAACTACCGATGTTCTTGGAAAAGAATCTGAAAAGCTACGTCTTGAAGTCTCAAAATATGAGGATATACTAAAGAAAAACAAACTTCTTGAAGAGACTTCAAAAAAGCTTGCAGAAGTAAAATCCCAACTTTCCCATCTTTTATTTGATAAAGAAGCATTTGAATCAATACGAGTCAAAACCGAATCTGCCAAACTCGATCTTGAGAAATTAAATTCATCCAAAACAATGCTTGAAACAGAGCAAAGAATTACCAAAGATCATCTCAAATCCATTTCAGAGGAGCTGAATCTGCTTCGTACTATAAGCTTAGATATCCAGAACTTGTATGAACTTGAGGATCAGCTTCTAATTTACAAAAATGCTCTTCTTGAGACCCAAACAAGCCTTCGAAGCAGCCTTACAGATGCAATTAATGGTGCTATGAATGAGATCTGGCCGATTTTTTACCCGTACAACAATTACAAGGCTCTTCGTTTGTCTGTTAGTGAAAAAGATTATCTATTTGAAGTTAATGACGGGACTTGGAAATCTCTTGATATTATTGCAAGCGGAGGCGAGCGTGCTAGTGCTGCGCTCACATTACGTGTTGCACTTGCCATGGTCCTCACACCAAAACTCAGCTGGCTTATTCTTGATGAACCAACACATAATTTGGATTCACAGGCTGTTGAGATGTTATCATCTGCTCTTCAATTTAAAGTTCCAGAAGTAGTCAAACAAACCTTTGTTATCACTCATGATGAAGCATTTATGGGATCTGATTTTGCATCAAACTATAGACTTACTCGAGATAAAGAAAATAATGGAGAAACAAAAGTAGAATCTGTTTAACTATAAATCTCTTCTTCAAGTCTTGTAACAATGTCAAGTTCATCAGAAGCTTTCTTTCCTGTTTTGCTTTGATACCATTCATCGCAGCTCTTTTCATTTTCAGCTGCATAGCATGCAAGAGATACATACACATCTTCTCTTGAAGCTATCTCAAGAGAAAATAAATATTGTAGGATGCTCTTGAACTCCTCAATAACATATGATCTTTTTCTAGATGCTCTCATTCTTCGAAGATCTGTTAGTTTCATATCATTTTCTCCAAGAAGAATATTGTTGAGGGTAAATCTCCCCATGATAAGATTATCAGAATGTAGTGCGGATATTTTTTCAGTAACAAGTGTAACTAATCTGCTTTTGCTTTCTCTGTCAAGTCCATCTACATCAACATAGTGAACTCCACCTTTTGATATTCTTGAATCAAAAGCCCAAGATTCGCTATCTACTTTGGAAATTACATAATCTGTTCCCAGTTCAGTTCGAAGGAACCCTACAATATTTTCAAGCGCTCCTTTGATCTTGCCATATGCATTGTAGATGGCCTGGGCAATCTCCTTTACTGTTTTTCTTAAAATATAAGTGGTATTTTGATATACAAAACTAATACTGTCAGTTCCGTCTCTTGCTGCAACTCTAAAAAGCCCGGCAAGACTTTCGCCTGCTCTAAATTCCATCTTCTTTATTCTAATGCTTGGCGAACTGCTCTTATTCCATCCATATTCAACGGTTACCATATCCTTTGATTCTTTTTTCTTTGAAGATATTGGAACTTCTTTAGTAAACTCTGGCAATTGCTCATCCTCACGTTTTCCTGCTTCTAAAACTGTAAGTCTTTCTGCAGTATCTGGAACATGTAATTCTGAGTACTCCGTTTTTTTCATCCTACCGGTCACCTGGGTTAACTACGTTTATATATTTTAGGCCACAAAGTATTTATAAATCTGTGTATCCCCCTAATCTGTCTCTATTCTTGGCGCAAGGAAATACACGACGTGTGCTCCTTCAATATCATATTCCAACTTCAACGGTCTGTCTGTCTCTAGGTTTATTTTTACCTGAGAATTGGAATTAGTTGCCTTTACCATGTCCTCTAGATATTGCAGCGGGAATGTTGCCTTAGATCCATTTTCTGTTTTGATTTCTGAAACTTCGCTTCCTCCCTTTTCAAATTCAGCTCTAACATCCCCATTTTCCCCTCTGACATCAACAACAAACTGTTCTGGGGTTAGCTGAAGTCTCACGTGCGAACTTATGAGTTTTGCATCTTTGAGAGTTTCTTTGATTGCGTCTGCCTTTACAATGGCATAGTTTCCAAATTCGATCTTTGGCTCTTTCTGTACTCTGTCCCCTGTCTCTATTAATGGAATTTTGAAAGTTCTCTTGTGCTTTTCTCCGAGAAATCTTACGACCAGTCTTCCTTCTTCTGTTGAAAGCTCTACTCTCTCCCCCCGTTTTCCTCTTCCTAAAATATTTGCAAACTGTCCAATATCAATTCCAAGTTTCATTTCTTCTGGAACGCTATACTCGACAAATGCCTCTTTAGGCATTCGAAATGATACCATTGAAATCTGTGATGGATCCATTGCCTTTAGAATAAGTCCTTCATTTCCAAGTTCAAATTGTCCCTCTTCGACCAAACAAACAATAGAATCAATTGCGGATTTTAGCGCTGGGGCCTCCTGAATTACTAACTTCATAATATACCTCTCGTTTATTTATTGGAAAAAAACCCTAATATACCTTGCGGCTATTCCATATTTCCCTTCTCTATTCTAGAATCTCATAAAATCAGGTATCAAACGGCAACTCGGTAGCTACTCTTGTCATCATTGATCAGTCTGGGACGGTGTCGTCATCGCTGCCTATTTGTATTTTAGGCGGGCGCTTTTAAAAATCATTCAATTTTATGCTGACGGACTTTTATTCCGGCTTCCTCGAGCAATTCCATTGGAACCCTTGCAACTGGGTAGTCTACATTGTACACGACTTCTTTGATTCCTGCATTGATGATCATCTTAGTACACATGATGCATGGGGAAAATGTTGTATATATCGTAGTGTTCTTGATACTGATTCCATGGTATGCTGCCTGAACAATCGCGTTTTCCTCTCCGTGACTGCAAACACAATCTTCAAGACCTTTCCCAGATTCAGTAAAATTATTGCATCTTGGACATCCTCCATCAGAACAATTTTTTATCCCTCTTGGAGTTCCATTATATCCTGTCGAAACAATTCGTTTGTCCTTGACAATTATTGCTGCGACTTTTCTTTTCATGCAATTGGATCTTGTTGCAACGACTTTTGCAATGCTCATAAAATATTCATCCCAGCTAGGCCTGATAAGTTTAAACTCATCTGAGAGCTCAGCTAGAGTTGCATTTATCTGGTCATGTAACCTATCCATGCTTCCAGCATTATTGATTTTCTTATCTGCAAGTGCAAATGTCCCCAAGAGATTTTGTTTTGTTTTATCCTCATTTTCCATCTCTATCTTTTCAATCTCAACAAAAGCATCAAATGTCTGAGGGTCTTCTTCTCTCTGCCTTTTCTTGGTCCTGACAAATCTAACTTCCTGAGGAGCAGTTACGTGGATAAGATAAAATCTTCCTAATTTTTTTAGTTCTTCTACTTCTGCCGGATTTCTAATTGAGTCAATTACATAATTCTTGTCTTCCTGGATCTTTTCAACCATGCGAAGTCCAAGTGCGCCAGGTCCATGTGCCTGCCTAAGAGCATTCCCCTTTTCTATTAAGTTTTCTCTTGTAATTGCCTTTCCTTCTGCTCTAAGTTCCTCACGAATTATATCTGAAAGCGAGTAAAAATAGAAACTTTTTTTCTTCAGATGTTCTGCAACTGTGCTTTTGCCAGCGCAGTTTTCTCCAGTAAGTCCAATGATCATAAAAATCCTCCAAAACAATAGTATGATTCGACATGGATTTAAATCCAAGCTCAGTCCCATCCTTGGAGAATAATTAAATCAATATCTGCGAATTAATCTCATGAAAATTACAACTGAGGGCTCATCTTTAATGGCCTTAAAGGATTACAACGCCAGTCATTTCTTTGGAGGCTTGATTTTTCTGGTAGTTGGAATTGTTGCTTTATTGGCATTTTTGCCTTCTGGTGAGATTCTTCCGATTGCATTTACTGGGATTTTTGTCCTGGCGGGCCTTGGCATTCTTGCCTCAACAAAACTTGTAAATATAACTCTGAACAAGGGAACTAGCAAAGCAAGATTCTCTCTCTGGAGCATCATAAAGCAAGAAGCTCGGGAAGTAAGCTTACAGACTATCACAGGGATTACTCTTGAAAAAGAGCACATCAGTTCCAGAAGATCAACTCGGCGCCAGTTCATTATCAATTTTGTTCTTGAAGGCGGTGAAGCGTTGCCATTTGAATTCGGTTCTTTATCTGGCGGAATGGACATCCTTACAAATCCGGAAGAAGGAATCCGGAACAAGGCAAAAGAAGTAGCAAAGTTCCTCAATGTTCCACTCAAGGAAATTGGTCCTCCTTCTGCTGCAGAAACTCTCTCAGCTGTTAAGGATGTAATTATGTCCAAGATGGAAAAACACCGCCAAGATCAGGGCTAGCTTACTCTTTTCAATCCTGAATACTGGAATATTGCAATAACCATTCCAACGAGAATTATCTTAATTACTCTCGGAAGTTCAGAGAAGAATAATCTGTAATTTTCAGAAATTGCACACATTGGAATAAACCAGGAACTAAATCCAAACAAGTGTCCAACTGCAAGCGACCAAAATATTGCACACGAGAAAAATGCAGCTCCATTTATCTTTGCCTTGTTGATCAAAAGCACAATTCCTGCCCAGAGCGATATCCACAAAATACTTGCAATAACCGGGCCCAAGTATCCGCTTTCAACAAAAATAAATCTGGCCAGTGGATTTCCTTCTCGGTATGGATCGAGAAATGTTCCCTTTGCTGTAACTAGAATATCTAAAGTTCCAAAAACAATCCAGAATATAATCGCAGGAGCATAAGTCCATAACTCTTTCTCAAGCCCATTTTGCAGGTATAGTTTTATCCAAATTAGAATACTGACAATAATCGAAGCTAATACCAAAAGCTGGAGAATCAGCACTTCCCCACTTCCAATGATATCAAAATAATGGCACATAAGATCAGAAGAATTTCAAAATCATTTTTTTCATTTCTTCAAAGAGTTCTTTCTCTTCTTTGCTGAGCATGTCTATCCGCTCATTCCAAACATCTATCTCGTCTTTGGTCATGTATGTGTAGAGGACATCTCCTTCTGCAGCATCCTTTGGAATAGTCATCCCCTCGCAGGAAATTGCAAGTTCATCTCCAACAGAAGCTTCCAAAACTTTTTCCTTATCTTTTTGGATTTCCCGAACCTGGCCAACAATTTCTCCAGATTTATTCATAAGCCTGTAATTCTTTTTCAATCTTCCAGCAAGAACATTAACTCCAAAAATCGCTGGTTTTGATACTCGAAATACATATCCGTTCAGTATTTTGATCTTGCCCGGGCATGTGAGCTTTGTCAGAGCTTCTTTTTTCATATTCTCTTTTTCTGTTTTTACCCACTGTTGATATTCTTCAATTACTTTGTATACAATATTGCTATAGATGACAGGAACATTTGCATTTTTGCTCTCTTCTCTTGCTTCTTCTAACACCTTAACATTAAATCCAAGAATGGCCCTGAGGAACCTATCTTCCTGAGCTCCAGCTGCCAGTATATCCCCTCTGGTAACATTTCCAACTGCAGCATCCTTTACATTGATATTTGCATTTTTCAAAAGCGAGAGTAGGGCTTCAACTGAACCCAGGCTATCTGCCCTGAGAATAACTCCGGCCTCATCACGTTTCTGGAAAATAACTTTTTTGAATTGTGTTTCTATTGCAACTCTATCTTTTTCAAAATCATGAATAACTTCAATTGGAGAACCTGGAATTGCATCTTCAAGTCCTGGTGCGCAGATTTTTACTCCCGCAGCAGCAATAACCTCATCTATATTGAGAAACTTGTCTCCACCGCTAAGATTTGGCTCAAGCAAACTCCTTACTTTTGTTTTCTTAATTCCATTTGGGGTCATGTATGCAATCTCATCATTTTTCCTGATGATCCCATCATACACAATAACATCAACAGTAGTTCCAAGTCCTTTCTCATCCTTTACTTCGATAATACTGCCTTTCCCCCGTCCATTTTCCTCAATTTCAAGGCGATCTCCAAGGAATTTTTGGGAAAGGCCTCCAATGATCACTAGTAATTCGCTTAGTCCCTCTTTGGTCTTTGCACTAATTGGTATGATTCCTATTTGCTTAGAGAAATCTTCCACACGGTCGAAGCGTTCACTATCAAATCCATGCTCTGATATTTTCCCCATGATCTCGTACATTTTTTCATCAAGTCTTTGTTTGATGTGATCTGGTTGTTTTGAGTAAGATTCCAAAAATGAAGGCGTATCATAACTTTTCCATCCACCTAAGGCATCTATTTTGTTTGCTACGAGGATGAAAGGGGTTTTATGTTGTTTGAGTATCTTGATACTCTCAATTGTTTGCGGTTGGAATCCCTGATTAATATCAACCAGTAAAATAACAAGGTCAGCAAGACTGCCTCCTCTATCTCGAAGATTTCCAAAAGCTTCATGTCCTGGAGTATCTATAAAAAGCAGTCCTGGAATAGTGATTTTAAGTTTCATCTTTTCAGCTAAATCTTTTGCAACTGCATCAATAGATTTTTTTGACACATAGCTTGCTCCTATCATCTGGGTAATGCCACCAGCTTCTTTCTTTACAACAGCAGTTCCACGGATGCTATCGAGGAGTGTAGTTTTGCCATGATCAACATGAGCAAGAAGACAAATTATTGGGGATCTTGTAAATTTCATTTTGATTCACCACAACCAGTTAACTTAGTCTTAATCAAACCTCTTTTATTTATTGTATCTTTCTTGATTTCTCTCTACAACCCAATATAACACTATTCAATACATTTATAAACATTTTCACACACATATCATATGTGTTCGAAGGCGATCAGCTATGCAAAGAAAGATTCACAATGTTTTGGGAAGATTATCAAGCAAAAAAGCACTTGAGAGGAAAGCAGCCATCAAAGAAATGGTAGCTTTGATTTCTCACGAAGATGCCCACCTTGCTCGTCTCTCTCTGCATTATGTTTCTGTACATGATCCTTCTTTTACTGTTCGAAATCTGGCTCGTCAAGCATTTTATCGCATTGGAGAGCCTCCTTCTAATGAAATTGTATGGGATAAATCATATCGCTTCTGATTTTAAACATTTCCTTCCATTAATTATAATCGAGTTTATGTTCTTTAGATCAAAGAAAAAGCCCGATCAGTCTGCAAAAGATCCAAGAGCCACGATACTGGAAAGTAAGCGTGCAATAGGCGCTTCTCTTCGTGAAAAGACAGTTGTTTTCATAGTTGAAGATACTCAATTTGCTATTCTCACTCCACTTATACAATCTGGGGTATTTCGAGGCATTGTTGGCCCTAAAAGCAGGGTTTTGACTTATACTGGCTTTTTCTCAGATAATTTTTCTGCTGATGTTTTAGTCCTGAAACCCTCTAGCCGCATTGGAGAAAATCTTGCTCTCTTTACCGATCGTCTGATTGATTTTAAGTCATCAAATCCAAAGTCCGCAGTCATTGTTTGCGCCACCGACCCAGAACTCTCGAAAAGTCTTATTCCCCACTATCAAGCTGGCCAAATAGATTCACTTGAAAGTTCAGGTGGGGATGATTTCCAGATTCTTTTTAATGCATCAAAAATTCTTGAAAGGTTACAAAGATGAGACAAAAATTTTCACAGCCTACTGCTTCTAGAGTACGTTTTTCAGACCCACTACTCGAATCAGCACACGGCAGAACAATAGTTTTTGTTACGGAAGAATCCAATCTTCGATCTGAAGCTAAATTAATGCCTTATTTTTTTCAGCGCACAGGAGCTTCAAGTTCCAGCAAGGTTCTCGGGTATCTTCAATTCTACGATTGTCCTGAGGGAATTACAGCTGATATCTTGATTCTTAGAAGCTCCAAGCTTTTTCCACTTCATTTAGGCAAGCTCCATAAAGCTCTTGAAGCCTTCAGGATCCCTAATCCAAAGGCTGCTGCTATTATTTCTCTTCTTGATATATCCCTTCTATCTTGCTTTGAACAATTTGCTTCAGCTGGCCTTGTTAATTATGTTGAAACTGCTCTTGCAGACGATCCAGCACTGTTAAAGGCAGGTTTGGAAATCCTCGAACACATGCAGTAGTCTTTTAATCCTATTTCATCAACTATAGTTTCTAATCCGGGCCCGTAGTCGAGTCCCAGCTTTTAGAAAAAAGCTGGACCAAAACTTTTTGGTTAAGCGACAATGGTTAAGACGCTACCTTGACATGGTAGAGATGTTGTGGCACTCCACAATCCTCTTCCACAAAGTGGTAGAGATCCCCAGTTCGATCCTGGGCGGGCCCATTTTCTTTATGGTGGTTCTATGTTTGGTCTGTTTGGCGGAAAAAAACTGAGTGTGAAATTAGATAAAACCGAATTCAAACCTGGAGAAGAAATTTCTGGAATCATAAAGCTTGAAACAAAATCTCCTCTTCCAGCTGACCGGTTGAGGGTGGCATTGTCCTATAATGCGCCTGATAAAACATACTCCACTCCTATTGAGACAGAATTTGTATCTACTGAGATTCAAGGCAGTTCCGAGTTTGTTTCCGGTGAATTTCATTTTTCAATTTCCATTCCTGCTATTGCTCCAGAAATTGAATATCCTGGAGATGATCCACAGATGGCAGATGCTTGGAAAAATGATGATGTTCTTGGTGCAAATTCTTTTTTCGTTCTGGCATTTCTTGAATTTCCAAAAGACAAGCCACTAAAGTCAAAGTATGCCGATATCAAAATTCACTATAACGAATAATTTTGCAAGCTTATTTATCCTTTCCTCATGCCAATATCTCAAGTGGTAACTATGAAAATTATTGATTTGTCTATTTATCTGGATAATGACACTCCTACGTATCCTGGTGATGATACCCCAGAAATACTCCAATCCACAACTATTGCAAATCATGGCTGGAATTCAAAAACGTTAACAATTTCCTCTCATATTGCAACTCATATTGATGCTCCTTTTCATATGTTTGAAGAAGGCAAAAAACTCGACGAGTTCCCTATTGAAACCTTTGCTGGATCTGGTGTTGTGCTTGATGTCAATGCTCCAAAATTGAATCTAGTTAAGAAAAACGACATCCTTCTTTTTTCAACAGGACTTGCACATGATGATTATCCAAACGAATCATTGGTATCTGCTGATCTTGGAAAAAAAATAGTTGCACTAAAGCCAAAAATAGTTGGTTTTGATTCATTTAGTCCAGATGTTTCTCCATTTGAAATTCATCATCTGTTTTTCAAGAATAATATCCTTATTGCAGAGAATTTAACAAATCTCAATGGACTGCTTGGAAAGAGATGCGAGTTCTATCTCCTTCCACTTAAAATAAAAAATGCAGATGGAGCCCCCTGTCGTGCAATTGCAATTTTAGATTAGCTCATATAATATTTTCTTTTTGTTTTATCAAACTTTTCAATTGCATATCTAAGCATTGTTCTAGGCATTTTTTTGTAATGTCTTTTGAGGAATCTTTCTTCTGCATCCTGATTTCTTTTTCCAATTTCCCGGAGCATCCAGCCTACTGCTTTGTGAATTAAATCTTCCTCATCATACAAAAGCATTTTTGCAATTTTTAAATTTTCCTCAAACCTATTGCTCCTGATAAATGTGTATGTTGCAACGACTGCAATTCTTCGCTCCCACATATTTCTTGATCGTGCTAATTCGTAAAGTATGTCTGGTTTTTTATCAAGAAGGTACTTACCAACAATTTCGTGTGCCGACAAATCAACCAAATCCCAATTATCAATCCCATCAGTATTTTTCAAATAAAATTCGTAGATTTCCTTTTGTTCTTTTCTATCTGCACGTTTGAATCTATCAACTAAAATAAGTAATGCTGCAAGACGATATTCGTGGATTTCATTTGCAAGGAGCTTTTCAAGATCTTTAAAATTTAGGCCTGCATAATTCTTTGCAATCTTTCTAATCTCGGGAACTTGCAAACCAAGAAACACATCTCCTTCTCCATATTCTCCTCTTCCTGTTTTGAAATATCTTGAGAGTTGTTTTGCTTTTTTTGGGTTTGACAAGTTTTGTAGATCATCAGTAATCATAATCAGAATTTGCACAGATGATTTTAATTGCTTATTTTCTTTTCAATATCTCTCCTATAAAATTTTAATGGGAATATCAAACCAACAAAGTTTGGTGGTTTCTCAGTTGTTAGCCTAAATGCTTCAATTGGGTCTCCAATCTTTTTTGTTATGCTACAAAGAGCGTTATGAAATGGCCAATATGTGATTCCATTAACTAGCATAATCATCCAACCTATCGTTGGAATCGAAGGCATTGCATCAACCCCAGAAGCTACTGCTCCATACAATCCCACTGCAAGAGAAACGAAATTCAGTTCAAATCTTCTTATTTTATCTCTAAATAAGTGGCTAGCAAAAATTGCCCTTCCCTCAGTATATACTTGCAGTTTAATCTTCAATGCTCCTTTTATCCTATCCAAAATGCTAATTTCTCCTGGACCTATTAGTGGAGTTTTATAATAATCCTCTGAATGCACAAGTTCATGCACCATGTGCCGGATATTTTTTCCTGGCGAAAGAATTCTTCCATCATTGCTCAAACGCGGCAATAATCTTCTTCTATCATCTACTGCTGGATTATTGAGAAGAGGCCTTCCAAAAAGAGTTTCGACAAATACAGCAGCTTCATTTAATTTGGGCATTTTTCTTCTTGCCTCTGAAAGTGGAACTAAAGGTCTTTTTAGCCGTTTTGTCATATCTATTTAGTGTTAAAAAGAGTTTAAAAATGCATTGATATTGTTTCTATCACTTTTTCCGTGCTGCTTTCAAAAACTCTACAAACAATGGTGCTGGAGACTCTAGTCTGCTTTTAAGCTCAACATGTGCCTGGGATGCAACCCCAAATCCTTTGCTCCATTCTGTAATCTCAACAATATTATTTTTTGGATGTGTTCCAGCAATAATCAGGCCTTTGTCCTCAAGAGTTTTCACATATTCTGAATTTACTTCGTATCTATGCCTGTGCCTTTCTGATACTTTGTTCTCTCCATATGCTTTGTGTGAAATAGTGCCATCTTTCAAAACACAATCATAAGCACCAAGCCTGAGGGTTCCTCCCATCTTTGCTATCTGCTGCTGTTCCGGAAGAAAATCAATTACTGGATGAGGTGTTTTCTTGTCAAACTCCTTTGAATTTGCTTCTTTGAGTCCACAAACATTTCGTGCATATTCAATTACCATCAGTTGAAGCCCAAGGCACAATCCCAAGTATGGAACATTGTTTTTTCGTGCATATTCAATTGCCCTAATTTTTCCTTCAATTCCTCTGGTTCCAAAACCACCAGGTACTACAATCCCATCATACTCTGAAAGAGTTGGTGTAACATTATCCATGCTCTCAAGATCACTTCCTTCAATCCATCCAATTTCAAGTCCGCAGTTAAGCGCAGCTGCACTGTGAACAAGTGCTTCCTTCACACTAACATAAGCATCTTTTACTGCTGTATATTTACCAACAATGGCAATTTTGAGGGGTTTTTCTTTTGGCCTCATAATTTGATTTACTTTCTTTTGCCAATTTTTCAAATCTGCATCTTTTTTCTTGAGATCCAGCTTCTTTGCAAGCACATCATACAGTCCTTGTCTATCAAGAACTATTGGAAGCTGATAAACTGTTTGAAGAAGCGGATCATCAAAAACTGCTTCTTCTGGAACATTACAATAAGTACTGATTTTTCTTCTTGATTCGCTTGTCAATTTTTCCTGCTCACGAACAACTATTATATCTGGTTGAATTCCAAGGCTCTGCAAAAGTCTTGTTGCATGCTGAGTTGGTTTTGTTTTTTGCTCTCCTGGGCTTAAGCTTGGAACATATGTCAATTGGATAAATGCCATATTGTCCTTCTCAAAATTCTGCTGTCTCATAGCTTCGACAAAGTATCCATTTTCAAGATCTCCAATTGTTCCTCCGATTTCAATTAGTACGATATCTGCATCTGTTGCAGCTTCTGCTACTCTTCGTTTAATTTCATCTGTTAAATGTGGAACAATCTGCACATCCCGTCCAAGATAATCCCCGCGCCTTTCTTTTTCTAACACTGTTTTGAAAAGTTTTCCACCAGTAATCGAACATACTCCTTGAAGTGACTGATTCAAAAATCTCTCATAGGTTCCAAAGTCCATATCAACTTCTGTTCCATCATCCAAGACAAATACTTCCCCATGTCTAAACGGATTCATGGTTCCACAATCAACATTCAGATACCCATCAAACTTTACTGGGACTACTTTGTATCCTCTTGATTGAAGAAGTTTTGCAATAGAAGAAGAGACGATGCCTTTTCCAAGGCCAGACATGATTGAACCAGCAATTACAATAAACTTTGTTTTTTTCTCAGGCATAGGAAAAATGTGGCGGAAACAGTTTTTAAACTTAACAATCCTTTTCTACCTGTGGCTAAGAAAAGATCTCAAAAAGCCGGACTCCCTCCAGGAACCCCAGTTCTTACGGAAGAGGATACCGAACCATCCAAGATCACTATCATGGATTATGACTCAAAAGATTTCACTGAGATCAAGCCAAAATCAATAGATGAATGTATTGCCTATATGAAGAGAAAGAAGAGCGTCACATGGATTAATGTCGATGGCCTTCAGGACATATCCATGCTTCAGAAGCTTTGCGATGCATTTGGCATACATCCTCTTGTTCTTGAAGACATATTGTCAACTGATCAGCGTCCGAAAGTCGAAAACTACGACAGCTATCTTTACATAGTCTCACGCATGCTTGATTTGGATGGCAAGAAAAATCGTATACGTTCAGAGCAAATAAGCATCATACTTGCTCCTACATTTGTAATTTCTGTCCAGGAGAAAAAAGGCGATATATTTGAATCAATACGAAACCAGATAAGAAACAATAAAGGAAAGCTTCGAAAAACAGGGCCGGATTTCCTTGCCTACTCATTTCTGGACCGGATTGTGGATCACTATTTCATAATTCTCGAGCAGCTTGGTGAGCGGATTGAATTTATGGAAGAGGAGCTTGTACGATCTCCATCTCCTAAAACTCTTCATCAAATTCATCGGATGAAGAGGGACATGGTATTGCTTCGAAAATCTATCTGGCCTCTGAGGGAGCTTGTCAGCGGACTTGAGCGCGAGGGGCAGAGCAGCAGCCAATTGATAAAAAAGGGAACTGCCATCTATCTGCGAGACCTTTATGATCATACCATCCAAGTGATAGATACTGTGGAAACTTACCGCGATATTGTCTCTGGCATGCTTGATATTTATCTCTCAAGTATCAGCTATCGTCTCAATGAAATAATGAAGGTACTGACGATCATTGGTACTATATTCATCCCTCTTACCTTTGTAACCGGACTTTATGGTATGAATTTCCGTTTCATGCCAGAGCTTGAACATCCACTTGGCTATCCATTGGTTCTTTTCATCATGATGATCATGAGTATTATCATGCTTATCTATTTCCGCAGAAAGAAATGGATATAAATTGTCTCTTCGATGGTTTTCTATGCTCCAGAGAATATTCTTTCTTCTGATTCTTATTGCCCTTACTGCAGGCACCTGGTTTGTTTCACAACAATATCCTCATCCGATGCTTGATAGTGCCATCAATACTTTGATTGCACTTACAATACTCTATCTTGTTTTCAAATTGGTTCTTGATAAGATAGTTGCTGACAAGCTGGATGATCCCAAGCTTCGGTATTCCTTTCGAAAGGCAGTATCCTTTGCATATGTTATCGTCCTTTTTATTGCAGTTATAACAATATGGATTCCAAATCCGGAAGCTCTTTTTGTTGCATATGGACTTATGGCAGCTGGAATTGCAGTTGCCCTCTCAGATTTGTTCAAGAATCTGGCAGGTGGAGTAATCATCTTTTTCACAAAGCCTTTTTCAGTTGGAGACCGTATTGAAATTTCTGGCGAGTTCGGCGACATAATAGATGTGGATATTATGTATACCACTCTTATGGAAATCCGTGAGTGGGTTGACGGAGATCAGGCAACAGGAAGACTTAATATTGTTCCAAATGGCCTGATCCTCACATCTGTAGTAAATAATTATACCAAGGACAATGAATTCATCTGGGATGAAATAATGATTCCGGTTACATATAACAGCGACTGGAAGGCAGCATCGAATCTCATGCTTGATACTGTAAAGAAAGAAACAAGTACAATAATCCAGAAATCAAACAAGGAATATACTCATCTGCGCGACAAATACTATCTGCGGAAAAAACCTGCTGAGCCAGGAGTATTCATGAAACTTACTGACAACTGGATCCAGCTTGCTGTTCGCTATATGACTCCTGCGCGGGAAAGGCGTACTCTTCATAATCAGCTTAGTAAAATCCTTCTTACCAAATTCGAGAAATCCAAAAAAATCAAAATCGCTTCGGCCACATATGAAATTGTAGGGCTTCCAGAACTTCGGCTAAAAAAGTGAGCTTATGGTGCTTATCGAGCTGGCCATACTCATTTTTTCCATCGCTGCTCTCTCGCGCTCTTCAGAGATGGTTATATCTAGTTCAGTTAAGCTTTCGAGGTTCTTTAATCTAAACCCCATTACAATGGGATTTATCCTAGTTGCTGTTGCAACAAGCCTTCCTGAACTTTCAGTTTCAGTCACATCCTCTCTTGCGGGGGAAGGTGCAATTTCAGCTGGAAATGTTTTTGGTTCAAACATCGCAAACATACTTGTTGTATTGGGTATTGGCGGTCTTCTCTATGGCATGAAAATCAGTCAGTCAAATCTAAAGGATATTGGCCTTGTACTTCTTCTGACTACTGTTATTTCCATCTATATAATTTACGGAAGTTCTGTAAGCCAAAGAGTTCTTGGCCTTCCTGAGGGGGCATTTCTTATCCTGTTATTTTTGGGTTATGTCTGGTGGACTTTGAAAATGAAAAATTCTTCAAATGGAAATCATCAAACCACTGTTTCTAAAGCAAAGGCTCTTCGGGCATTCATTAGTTTTTTCATAGGAATTTTTTTAGTAATCATAAGCTCTGCATTTGCTGTTGATTCTGCAGTTAGTATTGCCACAAGCCTTGGTCTTGCTCAAAGCTTTATAGGAGCGACGCTTATTGCTCTTGGAACGTCACTTCCTGAGCTCAGCACCGCGCTTCAAGCTCTTCGGAAAAAACAATATGGCCTTGTGCTGGGAAATGTAGTAGGTAGCAATATGGCCAACATTACCATGGTTCTTGGAGTAGCTGCAACTATAAATCCAATCTCAATTCAGATTCCAATCTTCATAGCAGCTTTGCTTTTTGCAGTTGTTGCCAACACCCTTCTTTTCTATTGCGCAGCAGTAAACAAGGGAATTGGAAAATTCGTTGGGGCAGTATTTATTCTAACTTATGTTGTTTATCTTGCTGCGATCTTCGGTCTCCAGGCAACTGAAGTCGGCGTAGTTTAAAATCTTGTCAAAGTATAGATGAACTTCATGACTGATGAACCACAATGCTTTGTCTGCTCTAAAACAACTGCCGATACTTACTATGTTAACGGAGTTCCTCTTTGTTCAACCTGTAGCAGCCAGAAGTCTGTAGAATCTGAAAAACGCTATTGTACCAGGTGCAGTGCATCATCTTCCAATTCAATAGTTCTCTACACCCAATATGGGCTTCTTTGTTCATCCTGTCGGTCTGATGTGAGGGGCATCGAGAAGCAAACAGAATCTGTTCAAATCAGGAGACTGTTCAATAGTGCTATAGTCAAATTTTACAAGAGCGGTCGTGAAGATGATTATTATGAGGAGAATTCCTCTTTGCCAGCAGTACAGACCCTCTTACACATTGTTCTTATTGTTCTGCTTTCTGTTCTGTCTGTTTTCTCAGGCAATATCATTCTTATGGCATTGGGCATACTCCTTGATATCTCCCTGATAATCCTTCTTGTTTCTTTTGTATGGATAAGGGTCAAAATTTATGATACTGAAATCCGCTGTCTTTATGGGCCTTTTACCTATTCAATAAACAAATGCGATATTGAACAAGTTGAAATCATAAAACCACACAATTACCTGGCATATGGGCTTAGTATCCGGAGAAATAAATATGGGTGGCTATTGAAATTTTTACGGGGACCTGGCCCTGGCATATTGATAATAAAAAAATCAGGTCTCTTTCGATCAGTTTTCATAAGCAGTACTGATCCTGTCACTCTGCTTCAGAATATCGCTAAGAAAATGTGCTAGAGGATAGTGTCTGTATTTTAAAATTTTAACGTTGCTTCTTCTTTTATGTCCTTGAGAGTTCTATTTTCATTATCTGTTGTTTTGGTTTTTCTTCTTGGTTGTGTGTCTGAACCTTCTAATGATCTCCCCCCCAGAGATCTTGAAATCCGGATAAATGATGGCGCGGCCATCACTAGCTCCACAAATGTTGAGCTTTCACTTTTTGCCAGGAATGCAGCCGAATGCAGACTCTCAAATAACAACGCCACCTGGAATGCCTGGGAAAATTACTCTCGTGCAAACTCTTGGATTCTTGAAGGAACTGATGGCACTAACCAAATATTCTATCAGTGTCGTAGTCCTAGCGGGGGCTTATCTTCTGTTGTTTCAGCTTCAATAGAACTTGATTCAATTTCACCAACCATAACACTATCTAGTCCAGTTTCAGGAAAAACATATTATGATTCAGTTGATCTTATCTTCAATGTAACTGATCCGGCCTCAGACACGGTTTTCTGCAGTGCGTTCATAGGAAATGATATTCATAATCTTGGGGTTCTTCACACCGGTGTACAGCAAAGCATCCTTGTGAGTCTTTCTGAAGGGGAAAAAACGATTGTACTCAACTGCAGCGACAATATCTATACTTCTTCTGCTAATGTCAGCATTATCCTGAAAAAGAAGCCTTTTGTTTCATTTACCATAAACGGCGGCTCTGACTATACAGATAACAAAAATGTTACTCTTGATCTTCTATCTACAACAGCTTCTCAATGCAGATTCTCAAATGACAATGTGCAGTGGAGTGATTGGGAGGACTATAAACAGGATATAAAATGGGTTCTGAAAGGAATCGATGGGAAAAAGAAAGTATATGTTCAATGCCGTGATTCAAACAATGCCGAATCCGATACAATTGATGATACAATATCTCTTGACACAAGCCCTCCTCCATACATTTCTCTCAAAATAAACAATGGAGTTGGTTGGACATCTTCATCTGATGTCACTTTGGGTCTTTATGCATATGCTGCTTCAGAGTGCCGCCTTTCTAATGATGATCAGAATTGGGGTTCCTGGGAACCTTACTCTACAAAGAAAAACTGGAAACTCAGCAGCGGCGAAGGGGAGAAAACTATCTACTATGAATGCAAGAACAAAACTGGTGGCGATATTGGCGTTGCATCTGCTCAAATAAGTTATTCCGCAATTCCGCAGAAGCCTCCCTCATCGCTTAGCATCCAGATTAACAATGGTGAGGACTATGCATCCTCCGAAACTCTTCATCTATCTCTGGATGCAACAGGTGCTTTTGAATGCCGTCTTCGCGAGGGCAGCATGAACTGGAGCGTTTGGGAAAACTATATTCCTACAAAAATATTCACTGTAAGTGGAACTGATGGAGCAAAAACAATCTACTATCAGTGCAGGAATAATCATGGCACTACAACTGTCTTTGATCGTATCTACCTTGATCGCAAGGCTCCATCCGAACTAAAAAACCTCAAAGCAGAAGCAAGTCCCTATTCTGTTGTCCTTAGCTGGTCAGCAGCATCTGATTCTGGAAGTGGGATAGAGTCATATTCTGTTTATCGAAAAGTTGACAGCACATGGAAATGGGTTGGTTCTGTATCTGGACTCGGTTACAAGGATGAGAAAGTTGTTTCAGGAGAAACTTATGATTATCAAGTTCTTGCTCTTGATTATAACAGAAATGCTGGTCCTGCATCAAAGACGAGTATTTTGGTTCCAGAGGAGTAGTTCCAAAGTTTTGCAATTTTTTTTATTTTTTACCATTTTCTACTTCCAGAAAAAAGAAATAACTAAAAAATCTCCAATGGATTTTAGACTAGTGATCATATGGAAAAGAAATATCTGAAATGGTCCTCAATTGCCGGTGTTTCTTTTGTTCTTATTATTATTCTTTTGGCTCTAGTTTATCTTCTTATTCCAGTGATAATCTCAAGCCTCACTGGAATTGAGGGTACTTGTGACTCCAACTGCTATGGACCAAGTACTGGATCAGGAAGCAGCCAGATCGCCAGTTCTCTCTGCGAGCTATGCAACACATCAAAATCCTTTGTCGCAGGACTAATAATGATACTGATACTCCTCGGCGGATTTGTTGTTCTTATTCCAATGGCCTTGACTTCAATTGATATCCTCCAGTCAAAGAAACTTTCAACTCCAAGGAAATTACTCTGGGCCCTATTGATCTGGTTTTTATTTGGTCCTTTTGCCACTTTGGCATACTATCTTATTGAGAAAAATAATTAGATTCGGTTGAGTGCATCTTTGATATCTTCAATCGACATCTTAGTTACTATCATAGGAATTCTCTCACGGTCAGAAATTTTCATTGCGAGTTTATCCACTTTTCTTGGATCAATATTATGCAGAACAATTGCTGATGGCTTTGAAGGACTTACTCTGACAACTACAAAAGGACTTCTTCCAGTGCTAATTCCTGTGAAGATGAAAACTCTCTGATTTACATTTCCATAAAGATTCTGGAAGTATGAAAATGGCATATCAAGAATCACTTTGATACTGTCAATTAGAGTGTATCCATAGATCTTCTTTGACTCAAGCATGTCTTCGTTTGTAAGTACATTACCCCCAATAAGTCCTGAAAAATCCTTTAATGAAATTGACCTTGCAAATTCATGAACTTCAAAATATTCACTTACTGGCTTTTCCTTTTCCCTGAATTTAGAAGCAATGTGGCCTCCTTTCATATTATCAATATCAAAGAGGGCAGTAACAAATCTTTTCACAACATGAGTTCCTGGGGATTTTCTTCTACTTCCCTCATAGTCGCTGATTGTTGAAACTGTGATGCCAAGATGTTTGGCCAGTTCAACTTGAGAGATGCTGAAAATTTCTCTCCATTTTCTCATGGTTGCGCCTGGATCATCAGAAAGAGATATTTCTCCTGCAATTTCCATTTTTATTTTTTCCAAGTTCCCAACCTCTAAAATGGAGATCTATAATTAACGTCTCCTGCCTAACTTAGCTTTACTGCTTAGGTTTTAAAACAATTTCGACTATCGTCAGTCTTTACTTCGGCACTTTTCTCTATGATAAAATTTTAATACTATTACTTCCAACAACAGTTTGTGGCATATAATCTTATTGGCGATTTTTACAGCTTAATCAATGTTGGTCTTTTCGACAGTGCATCAATCCTACTTATCATATGCTTTATCATATGGGAAATCCCAAGATCTGTAAAACTTATTTCTGAAGAATATACCAAGGATCTATATCCTGAGCATGGAAGGGTCGTTGACTTTGTTCTTCTTGCTCTTGGACTTGCTGCAGTCTTTCTTTTTATGTCAGATTCAGCTGCAATTCTAAAATTCATGAAAACTCCTGGCATAATAGCATTTTTCCTTATATTGTTAATCGTAATTCCTCTGATCATTTTCATCGGGTTTCTCAGAAGATTCTTTGGAACTCTTGAGCACAAAGAATCCATCACCATTTTCCTTGTCCACGGATTTTTGGATCTTATGCACACACTCTTCTACATCTCTCTTTCTCTTCTTATTATCCCATCAATTGGCTTCCTTCTCTTCGCCTGAGCCTCCATTGCAGGTTTTAAAGCTTTTCTAAACATAGTTTTCTTCGGTGTTCCTATTATGCCTCCAAAGAAAAAAAGAACAAAGAAGAAAGTTGTCACAAAAAAGAAGGTTGTAAAAGTGAAGGAAGAAGAAATTCGAGATGCACACCTTCCAGGATACTTGCTTATTGCATTTGGTCTCTTGGGTCTTGGTATTAACTTTGACTTGTTTGCAGGCCTAACATGGGTAAAAGCATATCCACTTCTAGCAGTTCTCTTCGGAGTAGTTGCATTAGTTAAAATTGCAATTTCCCGAGACTAATCCAAATAATCGACTGCATTTTTGAAAATTCGAAGCCCCATGGGCTCTTTTACTTTTCCTCTAATCCAATATGGGCAGTTTTCAACAATATTAAATGCCTCAGGGTGCGGCATCATCCCAAATACTCTTCCTGTTTTGTCGCAGATTCCTGCAATATTCAAAATAGATCCATTGGGGTTGTGCGGGAATCCTGCGAGCTTCCCGTCCTTATCTGTATATTGAAATACTATCTGATTATTCTTTTTCAGCTCTTCAAGAACAGCATCATCATTTGGTATAAACTTGCCTTCTCCGTGCCTTACTGGTGCAAGAAGATAATCAAGTCCTTTTGAAAAGACGCATGGCGACTGTTTGTTTGTCTTCAGGACGACCCAACGGTCTTCATAGTGCCCTGAATCATTTCCAATTAGTGTTACCTTTTGATTGAAATCCGGCTCAGGCAGCAATCCCATCTTAACTAGCACCTGAAATCCATTGCAAATTCCCAAAACCAATTTGTCTGCTTTAACAAACTCCTCAAGTTCATCTCTTAGCTTGAACTTCATCTTATTTGCAAAAACTTTTCCAGAGCCCAGATCATCTCCAAATGAGAATCCTCCTGGGATAAATAACATATTGTATTCTTCAAGAAGCCTTGGATTATCTAGCACTTTATTCAAGTGAAGGATGTCTGCACGTCCCCCACTCTTCTCAATAGCATTCTTGCTTTCATGTTCGCAATTGATCCCATATCCATAAAGTACCAGAGCCTTCATACATACCACTTTCTAGATTAGATATTTTAGACCTTTCGAAGCCCCCTAATTCCCTCAAATTTCCATGGGCTTCTCGTAAATATGAATGCATCATTTGCTATGCAGATTGAAGCAGTCAAGATGCTTCCAACTGGTTTTGGAAGCTCTCCCTTGGCTTTGATCTCCTTATTTATCTTTGTTGCAATCACTGCAGCTTTTTTGTCAAATGGAAGTATTGTGACACTATTTGAAAAGTTGGTGATTACCTCTGCTTTTTTTATTGTCTCAAGAAGCTGCATCATACTCATGCTTGTAATGCAGATTTCTTCTCGATCTGCATAATATTTTAGTTTTTCAATAGTGCCTGGGTCTCCTCGAAGAAAATCAAGGGCAGTCTCATAATCAAGACAGATCTTTTCCATAGCCTCACTGTTCTATCCAGTTGTACTCTTCGCGTTTAATTCTGCTAACTTCACGTCTTGCAATATCCTTATCTTCAATGCTTCCAGCAAGGCTGATAATCGTGCTTTCCTGTTTCCTTTCCTTTAGCAAAAATCGCAGAACCTGACTAAAACTCATGTCTTTGGATGATTTTAATCTTTTAAGCTCGTCGTAAACATCATCCATAATCGTTATTACTCGCACCATCTCCATCCCCCTTTTTGTGAAATTTTAGCCAATAATTCCATGTAAATGCATGCACTAAATACATTTATATGTTTTACCTCGTGTTTTCTCAACCTGTCCCTTTCTGCATTGTTTTATGTTTCTAAGTTTCTTCTCATAAAAGTAAATTCTTTTAAACTCAAAAAAGCCGAAACAGTATACTCCTCCCGTAAAATGAGGAAACGCGACTAAAGGTGAAAAATATATGGAAGATTTAGTAAGATCTGTAATGGGCGAAGCTGCTCCAGAAAAGGAATCTCAGAGTGCAGAATCAATGAGTTCTGAGACAATTAAGATTGTAACCGTTGGTATTGGTGGTGCTGGAAACAACACTATCAATAGATTGATCAAGTCAGGAGTTAAGGGTACTGAACTTGTTGCAATAAACACAGACAAGCAGCACTTGAATATAGTTCATGAAAGATCAAAGAAAGTTCTTATCGGAAAATCCGTAACAAAAGGTCTTGGTGCAGGAGGCTACCCAGATGTTGGTGCCAAATCTGCAGAAGTAGATAGGCCATTAATTGAAAGAGAACTCGAAGGTGCTCACTTAGTATTTATCTGCGCTGGTATGGGTGGCGGAACTGGTGGTGGAGCTGCTCCTATTGTATCCCAGATTGCAAAAGAACAGGGTGCAATTGTAGTTGCTATGGTTACCTATCCATTTGCTCTTGAGAGAGCTCGTAGAAAGAAAGCAGAAGAGGGTATTAAATTACTCAAAAAGAACTGCGACTCAGTCATTATTCTCGACAACAACAGATTGGTTAAATTGGTACCAAACCTACCTATGGCAGAAGCATTTGCAGTAGCAGACGAAATTCTAGCTAGGGCAATTTCTGGTCTTGTTTGGACAATTACACAACCATCACTCATTAACATCGACTTTGCAGACGTCAGATCCATTATGGAAGGCGGAGGAGTCGGATTCATTGCAGTTGGTGAAGGAAAGGGCAACGACAAAGTTACTGGTGCTGCTCAAGGTGTTATCAAGAACAGACTTCTTGATGTTGACTTTGAAGGTGCTAAAGGAGCTCTTATCCACATCAGCGGAGGATCTGATCTTACCCTTGGTGATGCCATTAAAGCCGGTGAAATTATTACCGAGAAGATGGATGCTGAGGCCAATGTTAAATGGGGTGCTAGGATAATGCAGAATTACGAAGGCAAACTCGAAATCGTTGCAATCGTAACTGGTGTTACTGGCGCATCTGTTGCAGGTCAATCAATGGTTGAGGAAGAAGAAGTATCAACTCAACCAGAATACTCCCGAGACCTTGAAATGCTCGGATAGTTTTCTCTTTTTTTCTTTTACTTTTATTTTCTTAACAATCTGATTTTTCATTCTAAAATACTCCCTTTCTACTTTGTCCTCTCTAGAGTAACAAAAAATGATCAAAAAATGTCATTTTGACAAATATTTTACACCAACGGTATATATATCTGAACTGAGTGTTTATCTATGTAAAATACTGATACTTATTGTCAGAACGTGCTTGGTGTAATATATGAATAAAAAATTAACTCAGCCTGGAAACCATGGAGCCAGCCTTAGGAAGGCGCAAGAAGAAAAAAGAGCAGGAGGCATAACTCCTAAATATTCTGTATTTTCAAGGGGAGATTATGAGAGAAAAATAAACAGCCCTTCGAAAAGCGAAGCCTATTTTAAAAAATTCCACCTTCCGCTTTTGGAGCACTCAAGCCAACATAGGGACAGGCCAATAGTTCTTGATGTTGCCTGCGGCCATGCCCACGAGATGGCATTTTTTGATCCGTCTCAGGCGGTATTAATTGGGGTAGATCTCTCAGGACCAACATTAGTGGCAGCAAAGCGCAGGCTTCCAGAAGTAAGCTTCATTCAAGCCGATGTTCGAGATTTTAAGCTTCCTAATTGTGCTGATGTTGCCATTGCAGTAAATGCTGTAGTATATGTTCCAGATCTGATGGTTAGTACGCTTGCAGATTCACTAACAAATCACGGCAGGGCAGCTGTTAATTTTAGGAACATGAACAATCCTCACAATAAGCCATTTTATGATCATTATCTGCGGGATGGAGCATCAATGTCCCCATTAATCCTCAAAGTCGAAGGAGAAGAATTCACATTACAGGTTCTCGATTATAGGGGATGTGGAGATAAAAAAATTAGGAGCCTGGATCGGCAAATGTATTTCCAAAGTGTAGATGATATTGTCAGATTTCTTGAAATTAGTGGATTGCGAATTATTTCTCACACTCCATTCCATTTTAGCTCTCCGGTCAATCCAGATAATGAGATTGATGTCTTTACTTTAGAAAGACAACAAAAAATTTCTTCTTAATTTTTTAAAAAAAGACATTTGACTTAAATCTCTTTCTCTATAACAGTTCAAAATATGAAAATCAAAATCATTTCTAACCCTGCCAAAGATTGGACTTCGAAACTTGCGCAAGATGTTCGATCTTTTCTAACAGAAAATGATCATTCCATTGTGGGTACAGATGCTGATGCAACTATCTGCATTGGCGGCGATGGCACAATTCTCTATGCCAACTATCAGAAAAAAGTCGAAGGCCCCATACTTGGAATCGGAACAAAAAAGAGCTACATCTGCCAACTAGAGAGGAAAAACTGGAATGATACTATTCTTCAGGTCCTCTCCGGGGATATCGTCTCTATCCTGTCTATAAAAGCTTCAATCGATGGCAAAGAGTTTACTGCACTAAATGATTTTGTTATCCATGCAAAAAACTACCGTGTTATTGAAATAGCTGTTGCTGATTCCGATCAAATTTCTCTTTTCCGAGGTGATGGATTGATTGTATCTTCTGCACTGGGCTCCTCCGCCTATGCCTATTCTGCTGGTGGAACTCAGCTTCCTCCAGATGAACAAAAAATGGTGGTTGTTCCAATTGCCCCATACAAAAGAGCATTTTCTCCAGAAGTGCTTCCTTCAACTATTAAGCTTTCAATTTCTTCAAAACAAGAATGTGCTTTCATATCTGATGGTATTTTAGTTTCGGATTTGCCTTCTGGCACCAAAGTAAACATTGAAAAAGGGGATGACATACTATTTTTCGCAGGAGTTGGTCACTATAAACAGAGATGAAATATTTGAACAAGGATTTGTTGATGTCAAGGTTAATGTTACTGGCCTTCGTCAATGTCATAGGCTTACAGTAGTTAAAGAAGATACAAATCGTGGAATTTTAACTTATCTTGAATCAAAGCATTATATTCCAACTTCAGAGTTAGTTAGAATTTCAGAAATGCTCCAGCTTCCAATAAAACACAATGCAACAGTTGTCTTTCCAAAGGGAAAGATGCCAAAAGATTTTCTTGAGAAAAAAGCAGTAGTAACTGTCGAAGCAGAAACTATAGAAGCTGAAATCGAAGAGGATGAATCTGAAGAAGCTAAAGTAGAGGAGACGCCTCCAGAGCCCAAAACAGAAGAACCTCCAGCTGAAGAAAAAATCACTGAAGCAAAAGAATCATCATTTCTCGAGCAAGTAGGAGTTAGCTCAGAAGAGCCCAAATCAAACTAATTCTTTTCTTTTAATATTCCAATTACTTCCTCGCCTATCCTGTTCTGCGCCTCCTTTGTGGCAGCTCCAATATGTGGGGTAAATGAAACATTATCAAGCTCAAGAAGTTTTCCAGAATATGGTTCACTTGGATAAACATCTAATGCAGCGCCAAGAAGCTTTCCATCTTTGCACGCTTCATATAGAGCTCCTTCATCAATAATTTCTCCTCTCGATGTGTTTATGATGTATGCTGTATCTTTCATTTTTGCAATGCTTTCTTTGTTAATCATCCCTATGGTATTAGGAACTGCCGGAACATGAAGAGAAATCACATCTGCCCTCTGTAGGAACTGGTCCAGATCCTCTACATATTCTCCAATTTCATCAGTTATTCTAGGATGCGGGCTAAATGCAATAATTTTCATTCCAAGGCAATGTGCTTTTTTCGCCAGCATTGAACCAATTCTTCCATATCCTATTACCCCAAGGGTTTTTCCAGAAATTTCATACCCTGTAAGATGCTTTTTATCCCATTTTCCGTTTTTCATCTGCCATTGTGCTTTTTGCACGTTTCGAAGTCCTGAAATCATTACTCCAAGAACGAGCTCTGCAACTGCATTAGCAGATGCTCCAGGAGTGTTTCTCACTTCTATCCCCTTTTCTTTGCAGGCATCCTTGTCAATATTATCTGTTCCAACTCCAGCACGAATCACTAACTTGAGTGTTTCAGTATTTTCAATCAGATCTTTGGTTACTTTGGTCGCACTTCTAACAATCAATGCGTCTGCATCTCCTAAAGCCTGCTTGAGGTCTTCTGGTTTGTATTTGACCTGTCCAATCTCTTGGATTGCCGAAACCACACTCTCCTCCATATTATCTGCAATTACGATTAGCATAACTGAAATATACTAGAAATTCTTTTTATTGTGTTGCAATCTAATGGTTTTCTCCTTTGAAGTTGATACATAGTCTTATAAATTCAAATATCCACTATAAATTCACAAACATTTACTACCAGTGTTGTTAATTTGTTATAATCTCGGTAGAAATAATGATATCCTCCATGGTATTTGTCGTATTTCCCCACTGTAACATAATAATTGTGTAAAATTGCACAATGTTTATATAGAAACCTGTGAATTTCCCAGGATTCTCCGCGAAACATATATATACTTCCCATCCTAATATATATCAGGTGGGGGGATGGTTATGTTTAATGAAACTAGGAGGAATACAAAAAGATTGTTGGGTTTGACATGTGCGTTGGAACTTGGAACAAAATCGGATGAGCTGAAATATGATTTCATGCTCAATACGGCAAAACAACTTCAACTTGCACTTGGAAACGATCACGTTCCGCTAACAACTGCGGAAAAAGTCAGGATAGTAAAATCAATTACGCGTGCCAAGGTGGTGGCCTACAGAAAAGGTGCAAGTGATGATTACAGGACATTTAGGGCCTTGAACTTGATCAGTAATGATCTTGTGAGAATGCTCTGATGCCTCAAGGTGATAAAAAATGAAATCAGTTACCATAGTTTCAGAAGACCGGGTAGGTCTTTTGGCAGATATATCGTACATCCTTGGAAAGTCCAGCGTAAATATCGATGGGCTTCACGTGGATGTAATAGGCGGCAAGGCAGTGATCTCCATGGAGGTCAAAGACCCTAAAAAGGCCGATGACATCCTTATTAGGAATGGATTCAAGACTACTGATCCAACAGCGATCGTAATCAAGGTATCCAATACTTCTATGGAGAAGATCACCGAAATGCTTGAACTTGAAAAAGTAACCATTAAGGGACTTAACAAATTGTCTTCAGATTCTAATGAAGGAATCTTTGCAATCAATGTAGACAAGCCAAGAAAAGCAACAAAGATGCTTGCTCCATTTCTCTTAGGAAATCAGGATGCTCCATATTAGCTCGTGATTTCTTCTATTCTTTTTTCTTTCTCTGCTTGTTTTACTTCTTTTGCAATTCTTCTACCAAAGCTCATACTTTCTCTATATAAGTATTCTGAATATGGAGTAAATCTAGTTCCAGGGGACCCTGGCATTCTAAGAGAAACATCAAAACAAACGAATTTTTCCCCTTCTTCTTCAACAAATGCTCCCTGAAGAGCAAAAGGTCCAACAAGACCGTGTTTGTATTCTTTTTGAACTGCCCTAGCAAAATTATCTCCAAGCTCAAAGACCTGCTCAAGCAGAGATTCTCTGAGGGTACATGCAATATGTCCTACTTCGATTGTTGATGGCTGTGCCATTTTCAAAAGTTCTAGCTGTACGTCTGCTGGCATTCTCAGGTATCCATCAATGTTTGTCTGCCTTCGCGTATCAACTCCAAGGAGTTCCACTTCATCAAGAAGCGGGGAATAAAAGAAATTCAGATTAAAATGAGCTCCAACAATATATTCTTCAATTGTTGCTTTTTTCAAATCCTCCTCTGTAATCTTTCCCATCATGAGCATATATTTACTTTTTTCTTTGTAGTCCTCATAATCTCGGGCAAGGAAGAATGCCCTCTCATAGCTTCGCTTGGCCTCACTCACCTTCACAATACAAAGTCGATCTATCTTATCTGGAGAATCGAACTTCTTGGGAGATCTCACACCTGCCTTTTCCATGAGGTGATACTGGTTCTTTTTTGCATCCCGCTCCTCTGCTCTAAGCAGGTATTTATTTCCAAAAACAGGAACATCAAAATCATTTTCAATAGCATCATATCCAACATATACTGCAAATGATCTATTTGGAACAAAAATTGAATTTCTTTCTTTGAGGTAGTCTTGCCTTTCAATAATTTCATTGAATTTATTCAAAAGAAGCAGTTCATCAACAACTCCAACTTCCGTATCTCCTCTCATTCTGGTTTTATATGCTCCGAGGTATGTTTTTTCCCTGCCCTTTTGGGCAACTACGACAGTATCAAATCCTTCGGCTTTAGCTCCTTCGCACACATCAAGAGCAGAATGGCTTCCTAAGGTAGCAATAGTGTGAGTCATATGCTGATTTTGCAATCCACATTTTAAAAACCACGCCGGTTATGAATGTTTATATACATTCATGGAGACAAGATTTTATGAAAAAGTTGCTCATCCTTCTTTTACTGCTTACCATCTCGAATGCCGAGTTTGTCATCGAACAGGTAGATGTAACTATTAGTGATATTGGTCCTGATGGAGGCGCAAAAGTTCATGAGAACATTAAAATGATAACCTATGGAGACCATTCCAATTCGGTTTATGATAGTGGAATTACAAACAACAGACTTTCTTTTTGGTATAATAGTACTGGATTAAAGGATGTTAAAATACACGTGAATCCTGCACTTGTTGATATACGTGATTTCAGATTGCGTCCTCAGCCAAGATCCAAATGCAATCCTATTCAGGGAATTTGCCACGGAGAGCTTATCCTTGACTACTGGGCATATCCTGCATTTGAAAATGAAACTGCCATCGATGGAACCGGTCTGTTTGAAGTTGATCAATACAAACCAAGAACTAGAAGGTATACTATCAATCCAGCTGCTCTTGCATTTACAAAAACTCCTGAAGATAATATAGTTCTTGAGAAGCAGATTTATCTTATTGTAGAGCTTCCAACCGATAGTGTCACTCTGGATGTCAATCCTCTTCCGGAAGAAGAAGAGCTTGATCTTCCAATACATATCACTCATTTGTCCTGGAACGACGTGGTTTTAGTTAAATTATCCTTAGTATTTGATGTTGAAGGAAGCATTGACGAGGAAGTAACAGATTTCTTTAGCAACATTGCAAAAGGAATAAGCAATACTCTATCAAGTCCGCATGGGCTTCCGTTAATTGGTCTTTTAGTCTTGGTAGTTGGATCATACTTGTATATTATAATGGCAAAGCGAAGAGGCGAGGAATAATGTATAAAGGAGAAGACAAAGTCGTAGAACTACTTTCAAAAAACAAGAAAATGTCTGTCAAAGAGATATCTGAGCAAACTGGAATGAAAGAAGATACTATTCGAAGAATAATCGAATCACTCAAATCTCTTGGTTCAGTTGAAACTGAACTTCATGAATCAATTACTGCTATTCCAAATAAGGAATTTGAAGAATATCATGCCAGTGGTTTTCCAGAACTTTCTGTTTTCAAAAAAGCACTTAACAGCTTACAAGTAAAGGATCTTTCTTCAGATGAGCGTTCAATTGGACTTAGGTGGGCCAAGGTAAAGGGCTTTGTTCAAATAGAAGAAGGAAAATTAATTGCTTCAAAAACTGAAGAAGACGTATCAAAACTAATGCAAAAACTAAAGGCTGTTTATGAAGAACTTAAACAGTCTGGAACAACAAAAGATGTAGTTGCACTTGATGAATTATATAAAAGACATCTTCTTGAGAAAAAAACAGAAAAGACCATCAATGTCAAATTCATTGGCGTAAAGTCATCAAGTTCTGGCTTCAATGTCAATGTTCCTTCTGCAGATGCTCCTATTGGGAAAAGCCATCCAATTACCAAAATGTCACGCAAAATAAAATCCATTATGGCTGAGCTTGGTTTCCAGGAAATGGAGGGAAGCATTCTTGAGAGTTCTTTCTGGAACTTTGATGCGCTCTTCCAGCCACAAGATCATCCAGCTCGGGAACTTGCAGATACATTTTATCTTAATCATAACAGTCCACTCCCAAATAAAGAGCTAGTTTCGAGGATAAAGAAAGCTCACGAAGAAGGCTGGAAATACAAGTGGGACCCTAAAGAAGGAGAAAAATCTGTACTTAGAACCCATACAACTTGCTTATCTGCAAGGAACCTTGCTGCTCTAAAAGATAAGAAACCAAAGAAGTTTTTTGCAATCGGGAAAGTTTTCCGAAACGAAGCAACTGATTACAGCCATCTTGCAGAGTTCCATCAGGTCGAGGGAATTATTGCATGGGAAAATGCCAAATTCACTGATCTTCTAGGAATTCTCAAGGAATTTTATCGCAAACTTGGATTTGAAAAAATCAGATTCAGACCAAGTTTCTTCCCTTATACTGAACCTAGTTTAGAAATTGAAGTTTATTTTGAAGAGAAAAAGCAATGGTTAGAGCTTGGTGGAGCAGGAATCTTCCGTCCAGAGGTTAGTATTCCACTTGCTGGAGTTTATCCTGTTCTTGCATGGGGTCTCAGTCTTGAGCGTCCTCTGATGCTCGCTCTTGAGCTTGATGACATTAGGACATTCTATAAAAATGATGCGGACTTTCTTATATCCGCAAGGTTGGATGTATGAAGCTAAAAACTATTATAATCGGACTTGTAGTAATCCTGGCTTTGGTATTCCTTGGCCTAGTCGGTACTCTTGCAGTACTATTTCTATCTGATGTTGAAATAAGTCCGGTTGCAGAACAGTCTCCAGCTGCATTTGAGGTAACAGAAGTTGGAACTGCAGCTGATAATGCATATGCAGTATTTGATTTTCGTGGAAACGGAAATATCACTGCACTTGCATATGAGAAAAAACCAACTAAAAAAATAGTTGTGATAAACGACAGCAGGTCAATTGATGCAACTTCACTTCCAACTCTCATTGATGATCTTCGAGAACTTGAGAAATATGGATACTCTCTAACAATTACTGATGAAACTTCAATCGGAGAAGGCATTTACATTATTCCAACCGGTGCAATCCCTTCATACGCATTATTCAATTTAGAGCTTGGAACCTCAAACGGAACTATCATTTACATTGGTGAAAAAGATCTCCTTTTGAGCAAGGGTATCAAACGCCAAAACTGGTATGAATCATTAACTGACGAGAAGAAAGCTCGTCTTATCCAATATGATGGGACTCTTGATGATTTTATTGCAGCAGATAATGTTTCATTACCTGAAATGATTCTCTATCAGCAATGGGCTTTGGAATCCAATTCTACAATGGATGTAACTGATGCTGGAGTAAACTACCATCACTGTACCCATGGAAAATGCAACCTATCTGCGTATTATCTATGAACTTGATGGCGAACTATATGGGATCATTGATTCTAGTTCCCTAGAATTCACTTCTCAGAATCTTTATCCTGATCCGCCATCCTCTTTTATGTGGCATGCTTCAACTCTTGAATTTGACCTCAATAAGACAATTGGAACTGCAACAATGTCCATCAAAAAAGATGGCAAAGTAATTGAAAAAGAATTCCTTCGCAGAGTAACTGACGATAATGTCTTTATCAAGAAAATGAAATATGATGAGCCTGGAGATTATATTATTTCAGTTGAAGACAATGATGCTGAAATTGCAAGCGGTATTCTGCACATCAAAGATCTTCAAATAGATCTTGTTTCAAGGCAAGGAGTCTCTTATGTGTTTGATATTTACATTGATGGTGCTCCTGTTAAGGACACGGAAGTATATGTTAGTCTTGGAGATTCGGAAAAACAAAAATTCTATGTTAGCGATGGGCAGCTATCTGTTATTGCAAAGCTGGATAAGGGAGAAAATGTCTTCCATATTGAGCTTTTGGGTTCTGACATTCCATATCACTACAACAATGATCAGCAGGGATTCTTTGACATCTACCTGACATATGGTCTTCCTGGCCTTGTGATCATTCTTATTGTTTATTTTGGAGCAAGGTTTACCAGAAAACCCAAATACAGTCTGCGTTTTGGTGACAGTGCAACAACAATCAGGCAGGAAATACGCGTTCCTCTAAGCCGCACTATTGAAAGCTTCAAGAAAATCAGAGCAGACATGCGTCTTGGCCACTCTCCTCTTACTCCTCATGAATTTTCAATGTCACTCAAACGCTACCTTACAAACGGTGCAGATGTTACTGAAGGAAATGTGGAAGAGATTCTCAAGAAATTAGTGACTACTGGTACTCTTGAGAGCCATCGGGATTATTACCAACTCAAAGGAGAAGGAAATGTTAAGCGCAATACTCTTCGAAGAATGGCGCGAGAAAAACTCATTGAAAGCGGTACAATGTTTACTGATGATGGGGAGAAGTTTATCACAAAAGACTTTGAAATTGGATTCTATGGCCAGAAGTTTAGCAAAAAGGGAATAGTTATTGTCGATGATTCTTCAGAAATTAAGGAGATTTTATCTGGTTTAAGTAGCCATGAGAACTCCAAAATCAAGATCCTACAAGCCAATAACATGCTAACATTCATTCCAATTGATAAGCTCAGCGATGTCCTATGAGGCTTATATTTCTTTTTATTCTCTCTTCTCTTGCATTTGCTCAGCCGCAGATAGAAAATATCATGGATAATAATACTGATACTGCAGCTGCTTTCGAAGGATTATACAACGCATCAATTGCCAAAAATTCTTCATTCCTTGTTACATTTGGAAATTCTTCTAGTAGGAACGTATCTGTTTCCTCCAGCATTGAAATTGTTGGCATGAACCTTTTGCTTGACAATATGACCTATCCACTTGCTGATCTTGCAGTTATTACTGCGCGTGGCTATGATGCTGGTGGGCTTCGTGCAAAGCCTGCAGACGGATATCTTGATTTTGACTGTACTTATGGATGGCTCATAGGAGGAGCGCAGTATGCATGGCGATGCGACTTTGATGATGATAGCTGTGCTGAAATTGTCAATCGTTCTTCTGTGGATTATGATATGAATGTTACTTTTATTTTCAAAGATACTAATGAATCAGTTTCTTTTTCTTCAAATATTGTTGAAGTTCCTCTTTCAGTTCGAAATGCTATGAGAAACTCCTCTGGCATGGATTATCTTAATGTCTCTATTGATGGTGATGTTCTATTCAATTATGAATTCGATGACCGAAGCGGGTTTGATTGTGGTGGCAGTACCTATTTCAATGAAACAGCCAATATCTCTTATTCTCTCAATCAATCATTCCTGGTTGCAGGAGAACATAAACTTTTTTTCCTCAGGTCCCCCATTCTTCATGAGCAGTGGTTTCGAAACAACCAGTTCAATGTTGTTGTATTGTCTCAAAGTCCGATCTACCTTGCCAATACTTCTCTAAATGGAAATCAAACCAAAAACAGAACTCTTCGCGAGTTTAACACAACTACTGACAGATTTGGAATTGTGAATATTGTGTCAAACCTTAACAATGCAACCGATTGGTCAGAGAGCAGGAACATATCCACTCCTCTTCCTCTTGAAGCATACAATCATTCATTTTCATTTATCTACGAATTCAATCATACCTATGCCGGACTTGGTGAAAATAATTTGACTCTTTTTGTTACTGATAGTTTTCTTGGAGAATCTAGTTATGAAACAACTATCCTGAGCAGAATGCTTTCCTATGATGGAAACAAGACACAAAGCGGGGTATATGATCCGGCAGTAACCCGTCCAAGTGTTGAATTTAATAAAGGAGAATTATCGCATCTTGAAATAGGCCTTGGATTTTTAGCAGTGCTTCTGCTTCTGACATTTATAAATTTCTGGATAACAAGATAATTATTCTAGAGGCCCTCTGGCGAGAACTATACCTATGATCTCTGGAGTTTCAGTTGGCCTTTCTGGCAATTCTTTTTCTTCCATGTTACTTACCTCTCATTCCACGCTTAAAAATGTGCGTGGTTTCACTGAAGTTCATATGTTAATCCACACTTTTCCACAAGTTCAATTATTTTCTTTTTCTGCGAGCTATTAGTCTCCTTTTTCAGAATAATTACCTTTTCAATTTTTTCAACATTTTTTTCTACTGCCTGCCTGAATAATGGCTCATCCAGCTCTTCAATAGCATATTTTGGAGCAATATGGCCAACTGCCAGCTCTGTTTCAAGAAGCAATTTTGTAAATTCTCTGGAGTAATGCCCTCCTCCAATTCCAAGCACACTTTCAAATTTTTCATCTTTTTTCAAAAATTCAGATACTGCTTTTGCAACAACTTCTGCTGCTTTCTCGTTTTTCCATTCCTCTTCAGTACTTCCAATTTCAACAAACATTATAGGAACGCTGCAGGTAGGTCCATGATGATCTGCCTCAATTAATAATGGCCAGTCTAACTCCAAATTAGCTTTTTTCAGTTCTCTAACTAGCAATTTCAATTTGCTTCCATATGCCACATTCAGTGTTTTTGGACTTCCTCCAAATTTTGCATCCTTCCAGTTTCCTGGAAAATGCGCTGTTATCATTTTTCCTCCAGCTTTGCTCTTATGCGTACTCAAAACAAGGATAAGATCAGTATCAAAATCAGTCGGAACATCGAGGACAGTTTCTGCATTTGTTTCAATCAGTTCTATTTCTCCACATTTCCATTTGTGCTCTTCAGTTTTAACAAATCCATGATTTTGAATTAGTTTTTCAGCAATGTTCTTGCTCGCTACATTATTTGATGTAAATAAGATTATCATGCGCTCACCAGGAAAAATATCGTACATATTACTGGTACTGTTAGGTTATCATCCAGCCTAAGCGGCAGACTTTCAACTATTGCTGCGATTATAGCTAGTGGTATTATCGCCTCTCCAATAAAGAAATATGCTGGAAGCGATGCTATGAAAAACGCTACAGTTCCTTCAACTGTTTTTTCTTTATTATATGAGATTTTGTGTTTTCCTCTCATCCCAATTATTGTTGATGCTCCATCTCCTATTGCCAGTATGAAAATAACTACTGCAATCTCATTTGGGCTGTGGAGAAATGCAAGCGGAATCAGCACGCCAATTGCATAACAAGCAGAGCCAAAACCTCCAAGATCTATGTTTTTTCTTTCAAATCTCCTGATGAACCATTCTACAAGTCCTATTTTTGCCCCAAGAGCCCGGATGTTTATGATGAGCATTCCAATTATCACAACAAAGAAAACTGCTGCAATCATGAATTCTCGTCCTATGTAGAGCAGCAGCAGAATAGCTACTATTCCAACCAGAAAATGCATAAGCTGCCTTTCAATTTCTTCCTTCATCATCAATCACAATCAATGTTATGTAGTATGAGATAAGCGCAACTGGGAGCGCTGCTGCAATGTCCCAAAACAAATGCACTCCAAGATTAATTCTTGTAAATGCCACAAACAAGGCAAATACGAGATAAAATGGAAATGTTCTTTTCCGAATAAATGCAGTCATTACGGTAAATGCTGCAACTGCGTGAGTACTTGGAAATGAGTAGTCATCAGGGCACCAGTCATCTCCAATACATGGTCTGTCAACTGCCATCAACTCCTTTATTACCATGCCTGCAACAACTGCAATCAAAATGGCAAGAATTACTTTCCATCTCTTTTTTCCTTTTCTTTCCCCAAGAAAAACCAGTACCAAAAGGAGTATTCCATAAACTACACTGTCGTTTAGGAACATTCCAATTGTTTTTATCAGTTCAATATCAACTGATTGTACAAACTCGGTTATCGAGGTCATTAGTTCTTCCTTCTATTCATAAACTTATAAAATAGAATACTGCAAGGCTTGCGATGCTCAGTACAATAAGATATATTGCAGCAGATGATTTTTTGCCTTCAGATTCAGATATTGCAATTGATGCAATTGTTGCGTAAATTATCAGATATGGAGGTACAATCGAAGCTGCAAATTCCACTGCGCTTCCTGCCCCTTCCATAAGCTCGCTCATGCTCTCAAGAAGGTATAATGTTACTTTCAGAATCAAAGGAATCAGGAAAGCTCCAAAGACCAACGTGTATTTTTGCAGAGAAAACAATCTTGACTGTTCTCTCTTAATCTGAAATGCCGATATTATATCTTCTGCGAGCATGCTTATCTTGCCTATTGAATCTGTATTGAAAAATTCAATTAGCATAATTCCTGCTCTCTTTAGCATGCTAGAGTGATTTCTTTTATACAAATCACGAACAGCATCTTCAGTACTAATATTCATCTTCAGCTGCTTTCTTGTTTTTCCAGCTTCAAGAGAAAGCTCACCAAAACCCCCATGTTCGATGTTTTTGAAAATATCTTCTGGTTTTGCTGATCTTGGCATAGCACTAATTGAAAATAGTGCATCAGGAAGGCTTGCTTCAAGCTCTTCCAGCTTTTTCTCTTTTTTATAATCTCTAAAGATGAAAATTCCTGCAACAATTATTCCAAGTATCAATGAAACTATTTGCAATCCTGGCAATATCAAAAATCCAAGAATAAAAATTCCTCCAGGAGCAAACATTGCCAGGTCCAGTCTTTTTTTGTTTTCAAATGCTGATCTTGGCATTATTGATTTTGAAATTATGAGGATGAAAATGCTCAAAACCGGGAATATGACGAGCATGGTCAGGCTAATCTGTTCATTTGAAATTTCAGAGCCTAGTGCAAATCTTCCTGCAACTGCATATACAAGGAAAAATGTTGGCAGTATTGCAGTGCAGATAATAAGCATCAGGCCAATCATGGTGCTTTTTGCAGCATACTCTCTCAGCTTGTGTTTCTGAACTGAAAGCATCTCATCTCCAATCCTTCTGATTTCCATATTTCCAATTTCATAAGAGCTGCAAATTTGAGAAACTGTTCTTTTGATTTCAAGTGTTTTGTACTTTTTTGCAAAAGAGGTTAGAGCTTCCTGCAGATTCATCCCACTATTGATTTCATCTCCTACTTTTTCCATTTCCAACTGCAGTCTTCCCTGACCTTTTGCCGCTGTTTTTATCGCACTTTCAAATGGCATTCCAAAATCGAGTAGCATCCCCAAGCTTCGAAGGAAAAATGGCAGGCCTGCTTCAATTTCAGCAGCCTGCTTTTTCATTTCAATTCCAGGTAGAATCAGGAAAAGCCCAAGCACTGTAGCAAATGAGAACAATGAGAAAACAAATCCAAATAATAACAAGATCAAAACTGCAGTTAATGCTGAAATAATTATTGCCATTCCCATATATTTTTCAGGATCAATTCCTAAGTTGCGGATACTTGCTTCTGCCTTTGTTCGAATTGGAACTTTTGGGAAGTAGTCTATCATTTTCCCCCTCCGTAAAGCTTTGTTTGCAAGTGTTTGTAGAACTCGGAAAATTCAGAAGGTGCTTTTGAAATCAGTTTTTTCCTCATTAATATTTCTTTTTTCATCTCTTTTTTGCTGATCCCAAAACTCCGGGCTATCTTATCTAAAAGTTCTCCGTCGCAGTCAAACTTTCCATTTTTGTATATTGTTTTTGGACCCTGGCATAGTTCTGCAATCTCAACTATTTTTCTCATTTCAGAATTTCTTCTTTTCTTTTTGTCATAGTATAGCATCCTTCTTTGGATGATGATGCAATCAATACTCTGAAGGTCAAGTTCATTTACTCCAAACGATGCAAATCTAGAGATCGCCTCATTAACACTACTTGCATGAAATGTTGCATAGCATCCTCTTGCCTGCCCTGCAAGTAAAACATCAAACAGAGCCTCAACTTCTTCTTTATTTCGAACTTCCCCAACAATCATCCGATCCGGCCGCATCCTTAGCGAATCATATACCAAATCCTTCAGGGAAATCCCCATTCCCTTATTTGCTACTAATCTCATCTGATGAATGTGTGGGATATTTATCTCAGGAGTTTCCTCCGTAATTACCACTCTCTCATTTGCAGGCACAAATGAAAATAATGCATTTAGCGAGGTTGTTTTTCCGCTTGCAGTATTTCCTGCAATAACAACAGAGCTATCGCATTGCATCAGAACTGACAGGAATGCAATGGCATCCAGGTTTGCTGTTTTATTTTCAACTAATTCTCTTGGAGAAAATGGTTTATCTCTGAATTTCCTTATTGTGATCTCTCCATTTGAAATTGGCGGAAGCGATCCATGAAGCCTGGATCCATCTGGAAGCATTGCATCAATTCTTGGGTTTTGCATTGTAATATGTCTTCCAATGCTTCGCCCCATCTTGTTTATCAGCTCTGCAATTGTTTTTTCATCTTCAAAAATTGCATTAACCATTTTCCAGCCCTTGTTTCTCAAGTAAACATAAACTGGTTTATTTGGGCCAATTACACTAATCTCCTCAATCTCAGGATCAGATAATAGTTGTTCTATGAATGCAAATCCATAGATGTGCAAAAATGCAACTCTGGAAATGTACTCCTGCTGTTCCATATCAAGATAAATCTCCCGCTCTATTGCAATTTTTCCTACAATCTTTCTAATCAGCTCTTCACTTTCTTCTTTGCAGGTTCTAGCTTCTTCCTTGAACTTTTCAGAAGTTGCCAGAATAATCTCTTCTTCGTCCGAACTTAGGCTCGGTAAGTCTACAAAATACTCCCCTTCTCTTAGCATTCGCCAGCCAAGCATATTCATCCCCCGTTTTTCTTTTGTTATTGATGGTTTTATACTTTTCGATTAACTTTAAAATCCATCATCGTACACAATTAATTATGAGAAGGCTTCAAAGCCCAAGAAAATGCCTTAGGAAAGCTATTCGAATTGTACTCCCATTAGTTCTCACTTCATCTATTTTTGCCTGCTGCAGGCCTGCAAGGCCTCCAATTACTCTTGCTGAGCAAACAGTATTGTCCCAACCTATAGAGTCCCAACCTGCAGAACCAACTCCAGTTGTTCAAGAGCCTGTCCTGCCACTACCTGCTGCAGAACCACTAGTCTTGGAAGAGCCCGTTAAAGTTCCAGTTGTTCTTCCCCAAACTTTTGAAGCTGCCATGCAAGCACTTGAGCAGGAAGGTTTTACCCAAGCAGCAGAAATACTCGATTCCAGAGTAAAGCAAAGAAGACCAAAGATGAAACTCAGCAAAGTCCAGGCAACAAAAATTGCAGGCTATTTCCTGACTGATCTTCAGCATATGCCAAGCACCACTCTTCTTTATCAAAAAATGCCAATGTCCACTGTAGAGCTTGTTCGCGCTATTCACGAGCGCGGAGTTAGCAAGCAGGATGCTGAAGAGATTTCTGATTATCTTGTTCGCTTTGTCAAATCCATGAAATTTGGAAACCTCAAGCAACTTGACAGCAACCACTCTCATATTATTGGTCGCGAATGGGAAGAAATTGATTACACCGGAGAAGGTGCAAATCCGCAAAGACGAAAAAGAGTTGGGCAAAGCAGGGGCATCATGAACTTCAAGAAGGCAATTCACATTCATCGCTATTTCGAAACCATGCACAAAGCCTCATATTTCCGAAGAATTTACCAGCCACATGGAAAGCTTCCTGTGTTTTAAGTTTTTCCAATCAATCTATCTCTTATGAGAGTAGCAGTAGTTGGCGGAGCAGGGTTTATCGGTTCACACTTAGTTGATTCACTGGTTCAAGAAAATCACGAAGTTCTTGTAATTGATAATCTATCTTCTGGAAAAAAAGAAAACATCAATCCAGGAGCCACACTTATTGAAGGAGATATCCGCAAGGATCTCTCAGCAGATCTTCAGAATACTGATACTGTTTTTCATTTGGCAGCTGATCCTGATGTTCGCTTTAGCAGCAAAACTCCGGAAAAAACATTTGATATCAATGTTCGCGGAACTTTCATGCTTCTAGAGTCATGCAGGAAAGCCGATGTTTCCAGATTTTTGTTTTCCTCTTCCTCAACTGTCTATGGAGATGCCAAAACCCCAACTCCAGAAACTGCACCTTGCAATCCAATAAGCCATTATGGGGCTAGCAAACTTGCTGGAGAAGCTTATCTTTCTACATATTGTTCAAACTATGGGATGAAGGGAACTTCTCTAAGATATGCAAATATCTTTGGTGAAAGGAACAATCACGGTGTGATGTTTGATTTCTACAATAAATTGAAAGCAGATCCAACAAACCTTGAAATTCTTGGAGATGGAAAACAATCAAAGTCTTACCTTCATATCTCAGATTGTGTTTCAGCAAATCTCACTATATGGAAAAAACAGGAGAAACAATATGATGTTTTCAATGTCGGAGTTTTGGAACAACAGACTGTGAATGATATCGCACAATTAGAATCTCAGTTTCTTAGCGCCTCTCCATCCATTACTTATACTGGAGCTGGGCAAGCCTGGAAGGGCGATGTAACAAATATGCTTTTGGATTCCTCAAAACTTGAAAACCTTGGATGGAAAGCTGAAACTGACTTTAAGGACGGACTAAAAAAATATATGATGGCGCTGAAATGAAAAATCTGAAAAATGTCTCATTATTAGATTCAATATACCTGTACTTGAAAATTGATTTAGCCATTTCTTTTACCTCATTTGTATGGAGGAACATCAAAAGTGTCGAGAACTGGTTTGACATTGTTCTTTTTTATTTTGGTATAAAAAAACAAACAAAAGTAATTTTCCGTGACAAGCAGATACTAGAAAATTTAACAGTGGATACTCATTCTATCTATCGTAATATGCAAGAACTCTTTCTTCTTGGACTACCTTCTGATGCTGAAGTCGTAAAAATAAAGTTTCTTGGACACAATCTCTTGCTTAAAGGAGATGAGGCACCTTTTCTAACCTCCGAAATCTTTCTTGATGAAGCATACAAACAAACAAATCCTAATGGAAAAGATGTTGTTGATATCGGTGCTAATATAGGTGACAGTGCACTATATTTTGCTTTGCGCGGAGCAAAACATGTTTATGGGTTTGAACCTTATCCTTATGTCTATAAAACCGCACTCGAAAACATAAAACTCAATAATCTTGAAGAGAAAATTACCATGCTTAATTCTGCAATTGGAGACAAAGAAGGGACTATAACAATCAATCCAGAAACTCAAAGTTTTATTGGCTCTGACCTCCAAGCATCTGCTAAAGGTGCCAAAGTAAGTATCATTACCCTCGAAAATACAGTGAACAACTTCAAAATCAAGGATGGTCTTTTGAAGATTGACTGCGAAGGTGGTGAATATCAAATCATTCTTTCTGCTCCAAATGAAATTCTGAGAAATTTTAATGAGATAATCCTCGAATATCATTATGGATATCTTGATCTAAAAAACAAATTAGAACAAGCAGGATTTTCTGTGAAGATGCTTGGATTTCCCTTTAGGAGATATAATAATCATTCTTCAAATCCGAATATGGTAGTTGGAATTCTGCATGCAAAAAGAAAGACTTCAGGAATCAATTCCTGAGAGTTCTATAATATTCTACTCCGTCTTTGATGATTTCCATTATTGTTTTCTTTGGTTTCCATCCAGTCTTTTCAACGAATTTGGAGTTGTCTCCTATAAATCCATCTACAAGAGCTTCTCCTCTTTCATATGGCCTCAGGAGCGACTTATCAATCACAATAGGAACATCCAAGTCAAATGTTTCCAGTGCGAGTTTCATGTAATCTCCAATTGTAATTCCTTTTCCAGAGCAGATGTTGTAGACTTCTCCCCTATTGCACTTTTCAACAGCCAGGATTTGTGCTTTTGCAGAATCGTGGATATGTGTGAAATCCCTTACTGGATTAGGATTTCCCATAACTATGCGCTCAGCTTTCTTATTGATGATATTTACTATCTGCTGGGCAGCTCTTGCTGTGAAGAACTGGGGGCCTCTTCTTGGTCCCTCCTGGTTGAATGTCCTTGTTATTACTGTCGGAGTTTTGTACATATAAAAGTAGGATCTTGCTATGTAGTCCGTGAACACTTTGGTCACCGCATATGTTGATGTTGGCCTAAGTTCATTTGTTTCCTTTACTGGAAGCTCATCAATACTTTTTATGAATCCGTATTGTTCAGAGGTACATGCTACCTGCAATCCCTCAAGGCTCTTGTCTTCTTTTGTTGCAGCTTCAAGAACATTGATTGTGCTGACGCAATTATTCTCAACTACATGGCTGGGCTGGCTAAGGCTTGTTGGAACAAAAGATTCTGCTGCCTGGTGGAATATTGCATGGGGCTCAATTTCTCTCATCAAAGAAATCATTCGTCCATAATCTCGCAGATCCACATCAACACTTTTCAGTTCTCCACTGTCTATTCGTTTTTGGATGTTGGGGTGATATGCTGATGCATGCCTCTTTATGGTCCCATAAACATCTGCACCTGCATCAAGCAATATGTCTATGATGGTGCTGCCAACCATACCTGCACTTCCAGTAACAAAAACTCTTTTTTCTTTCCAGTAATTCTTGTCAATTTCAGTACTAACATTACTGTGTATCAATTTTTCATATTCATCAAGATGTTCAATATCAACAAGATGCCCTTCTTTTTTCAAATTGTCATATTTACTGCTATCATAAATGCTCTCAAAAGATAATTCTTCCATAGTAATCAGTAATTATTGTTAATGTATGACGTTTTAAATATCTCTCATCTCATTAAACTTGAATAATTCTGGTGGGGAAATGAAGATTGCATTGGTTGCTCATTATCTGGATGAAACTGTTGGATATGGCATCTCAAGATATGCATTTGAATTGCTCCATGGACTAAGGAAAAAAGGGATTAATGTCAGTACGATTTCCTGTCCACATAAATTTCCTTCACCTCTAAAATCTGCTTTTGATTATTATTTTTATCTTCCGTTTCTTGTCCTTTTTATGGGTGGAAATTCACGTGTATTTCATTTCACCATGCAGCAGGCAGGCTTTGCAATCCCTCTTCTGAAGCTAATCCGCAGAAAAAAAGTAGTGACAACAATACATGACCTTCATCCGTTTATTCAGGGACAAAGGAGTCTTCCTCTACTCAAAACCGCTATCCGTATGTCTGCCACTGAATCAGATCATATCCTTGCCGATTCAGAGCAGACAAAAGACGACATCATGAAATATTTCAAAATTCCTGATGACAAAATCACTGTGGTCCCACTGGGCATTGATGAAAAATTCAAGCCAATGAAAAGGCCAAAAAACAAGGAATTCACAGTAGGTTATCTTGGCGGGTTTTCAGAGCAGAAAGATGTTCCATATTTGCTTCGGGCATTTTCAATTTTTGAAAAAAAATCCTCAAAGCCTGTGAAGCTTGTCCTTTATGGAAAAGGGCCACAATATGATTCCTGTCTTTCTCTTGCCAAGGAACTTGGGATCAAGAACGTAGAATTCAAAGGCTTTGCAGATGAAAAAGATCTTGTTAAAATCTACAACAGCTTTGATGTTTTTGTCTTTCCATCTAAAATGGAGGGTTTTGGTTTTCCTGTTCTGGAAGCCCAGAAATGCGGGGTTCCAGTAATAGTAAAAGAAGCAGCCAGGATTTCGCCGGAAATCACGGAATTCTGCTTAAAGTCAAAAGATGAAAATCATTTATCCGACATTCTACTGGGCATTGCAGAAAAAGGATTTGTATATCCAAATTCACACGAAGAATATCTAAAACAATTTACCTGGGAATATTGTACTGCGACAACTATCTCCATATATGAAAAGATTTCAAGAAAGTGATTAACATGAAGAATATCTCTACATTACATTCTATCTATTTCTTTTTCCAACTTGATAGGATATCCCAATTTCTTTCCTTTCTACTCAGAAATATCAAAACAACAAAAAATTGGTTTGATTTAGTACTTCTTCGTATTGGGAAAAAAAAGAGCGTGAAAGCAGTTTTCCGTAGCGGTACAATTTTGGATAATATTTCTATGGATAATTATTCTGAGTATAGAAATATTCAGGAATCTCAACTTCTCAATCTTTCTATGAAGGATGGCATTTATCACATTCCATTTAACCAAAAACAAGTACTTCTAAAAGGCCTGGAAGTTCCTATTCTAGCTGCTGAACTCTTTTTTAGTGAGATATATGGCCTAACTAGTCCAGAGGACAAAGTTGTTGTGGATGTCGGAGCCAATATAGGCGACAGTTCTATTTATTTCTCACTTCGAGGAGCAAAAAAAGTAATCGCGTTTGAGCCATATTCTGGTGTTTTCAATCTCGCCCTACAGAATATCAAAATAAACAATCTCGAAAAAACTATTGATATCGTACAATCTGCCATCGGATCAAAATGCGGCACATTAACCCTTGATCCTAACGCGGAAAGTTTTAGTGGCTCTGCCCTTCGTAATCACAATAAAGGTGAAAAAGTACCTGTGCTAAGTCTTGATGAAGTAATTACTCGATACGCTGTTTCGGATGGTATTCTGAAAATGGATTGTGAAGGAGATGAGTATGATATTCTTCTTTCTGCAAAAAATGAAACTCTGATGAAATTTGGCGAGATAATTTTAGAATATCATTATGGCTACCAGAATTTGAAGGAAAAACTTGAATCTGCTGGCTTTTCCGTTTCCATCGTTGGATTTCCTTTTAGGACACACAACATTCATGCCTCAAATCCAAATATGGTTGTTGGTTTTATCTTTGCAAAAAAATTATTTGATTAATGATGCTATATCATCAGCTATTGCCTTACTTGCATTACCAAAATTGGCCATATTATCTCTCATAAATAAATTTCGTTTTCTTTCAAATTCTTTTTTGTAGCTACGGTTTCGGTCTTTTTAATTTCATCTATAAGTTCCTGAGTGGATGTGACTTTTGTAAATCCATAGTCTGTGTAAAATGAAAGATCAAATGATTTAACAAATTCAAGCATTGTAATTGGCTTCCTAAGTGCAATTGCTTCTAGACCTACCATCGAAGTCTTGATAACTATCATTTCAGCTATTTTAATTAACTCGAGTAAATCTGCTTCTTTTCCAAATATATGCACATCAAGATCCATATTTTTTTCCTTGAGATCTTCATATATGCTTCTTCTTTTGTCGTTCCAGTGTATTTTTATTATCAGCCCGTAGTCATTACCAAGCATTCGAATAGCTTCAAATACATTTTTTGCAATTCCTTCTCTTTTATGTTATCCTCATGGACCAGTAGAGCATCTGGCGCCCACAATACATATTTTCTTTTTTTAAGATTATAATTCTCTACAATTCCTTCTACATTAATTTTGTTGAATTTATCCTCATAATGATCGAATCTTGCACAACCACAAACTGCAATAGAATCTTTCGGAAAAATTACATCTCTCTAAACCACAAATATCCTTTTTACCATAAGCACAAATCTTTGTCGGTAATATCATGCCTTTTTTTCCTATTTTATTTTCTTTGAATTTTCCAGGCACTATAAATTTCCAGTCTGCAAAAGCCCCATGGAACATCCACAATTTTTTACTTCAGTCAACCAAGAAGTTGCTATCTCAGGGTATTCTATAACCCCCTCAAAACTTAAATCTAAAACAACTTTTGGTCGTGTGAGTTCATTGAATTTTTTTAAAAATTTCAAAGTACATTACAGCACGGGGCATGTAATGATTACAACTATTCTTGATAAACTTTTGAATATCATTTTTTTCAAGAAAATTATTCTCTATAAATTTTTGTAAATCCGAATCCTTTTCCATTCTCTTGTGAAGATCTCTATTTTCTAGTTTCCAATTATCTACTTTTTTTTGTATATCTTTATCCATAAATAAAATAAGTATCTAGAGTTTTCATTTCCACAGGTTTTTTCCATATGTCTAGAGGTAGGATTGTGTACGTGAAAATCTCAAGTACTCTGAGGCCATGTTTTTCAAGTTCCTTTTTTATAGTTCCAAAATATGGTTGGCCTTTTCTTGCGTAAAATGTATTAAGTAAAATCACATCAGTTTCCTTAGTCTCAATCTCTCTATTACTGAATCTAAAATATCTATCTACAACGTCCCTGTAATCCTCAACCAAAGAATTTTTTATTTGAGATTTTTGCATTGTGATCCAATGGAGCTTGAAACTCCACCACAATGAAGTTCTATCATGACAAAAGTAATCATATATGGGTTTTCCTTCAACTTTGGCTTCACTTAGTTTCCAAAAAACTGCATTTTTATCATTTATTTTCATGTTTCTCACTTATAGAAAATATCTCTGCCAGTACTGTACATGGGGCACTGTCAATATCTTTGATTGCCCAAGGTACCACGATTATCCTATCAAAATTAGATCCTTTATCCACATATCTAAGGTCCATATCTTCTATTAGTAAAAGAGGAACTCCGAAATCCGCACCTTTTTTGAATGCGCATCCTCTTGTGAGCTTCTCTTCCTCTTTTTCTATTCTGAAAACCAGTAATTGAGACGCAATCAATTCCGAGACATCTTATTGTTGGGAATTTTTTCCTGAATCAATTCTATTGCTTCTGGAGAGATTCCAGGGCCATTTTCTCTATAGATCTTTTCTCTAAATCTAGAAAAACCTGTTTTGAAAAATAGGCAATCATAATCCTCCAAATCCAAATTTTCAACATCCTTTCTTTCGATCCATTCTCCCTCATTTTTTTTAGTGTTCAATATTTTTGGTTTGTTAAAACTCAGTTCTTCACTAGAATAATCAGAGATTTTTTTCCCCTCATCAACAAAATGCATTGGTGCATCAATATGCGTTCCAGTATGATTACACAAATACAAACTGTAGCCGTTGCTACTATCTCCTCTTTCTCTTGATTTTATTAATTTGATTTTTGGCCTTTGTGTATCTCCATATACTTGTGTATCTTCATCAATAGAATATGAAAGTGTAATAAATGTCATTCTAAATCTCCTACTATCTTTGCAAACTCATTTAGATCTTTAACTGTTTTTACCTCTTCTGGAAATGGATTTTTATCCATAATTGTTCTTCCAATAAATGGCACATCTGCTTTTTTTGCATGAGCATAATCATTGATACTATCCCCAATAAAGAGAACTTCTTCCCTTCTAATTCCTGTCTCATTTATTATTTTTGATATAATCTCTGTTTTTTTGTGGGTGATCCATAAATCTCTGAAAAATATTTCTGAAGTTTTCTATTTTCGATTAAAAATTTGAGTTCTTCATGTGGGGTTGCAGATACTACGATCATTTTGAACTTATCATAATATCTTTCAAGGAATTCTATTGTGCCAGGAACAAATGGGCAAGTTTTTATCTCCTCAGACAAGTTCAGAAAACCGTTTTCCAAGTTCATCCTTTTTTTCTGAAGTAAGCTCTTTTTTCAATATTTTATCATATATATAATCGAATTTATCATATCTTGAGACGCCTGCATTTTTTTCATGATAATCTACTATCTCTTCGACTTCTCCATACTCTTCGAAAAGTCTTCTAAAGGCTGTGGTTTTTATCTCTGCAGATTCTAGTATTACCCCGTCAAAATCGAAAAAGATAATTTTAAGCACTTGAATCTCCTTTTGTATCTCTGCTATACATTCCAATAATCCTTGTCCCAGGTCAATGTAACTGGTACTTACTAACTTTCTGCCAAGCTTTGGTACGAACGAATATGGACTTATAATGTAATGTGCTGAGTTATTTTTTTGGACCAACAAATTTGACCTCTACTGCGTTATCAAGCATTTCCTTTATCGTATTTATCATATCTTTGTATCTCGTGGGCGTATGTCCTGTGATCGTGATATGCTGGTTTTTGTATTGTTCATCAAGAATATCTAAGCTTAGCTTTGCAACATCCTTAACATGTACATACTCTCTAATTTCCTCTCCTGTTCCTGGGCAAGTAATTTGCTTTTCTGTAAGGGCCTGTTTTATGTATCTATATATGCTGTTGTTTTTATCGGCTCGTGGGCCATATACTGTTCCATACCTAAGAACAGTGTAATTTATATCGTGGATTTTTTGATATTCTTCTATATATGATTCTGCGGCTTGTTTGCTGCAGCGATAAAATCCCCCAAGTCTGCTATAAACATATATTGTGCTGGAATAGACAAACCTTTTGACATTGGCCTTGGCGCATGCATCTAGGATGTTTGCTGTTCCCAATATGTTGAGCTTATCGTATCCTTTGGTCTTTTGGATGCACTGTCCAGATCTGCCAGGCCAGCAAAATGATAAACAACGTCACATCCATCTACTGCACCTTCAACAGCCACTTCGTCGAGTATGTCTCCGATGATCATCTCTTGTCCTTCTTTCAAATCTCCCGACTTTTTGATATCAAAAATTCTTACTTCATAGCCGCGTGCGGTGAGGTCATCTGACACATGACTTCCTATGAATCCAGATCCTCCAAAAACTACTACCTTCATGTTCTTTCCTCCAATGCCATAAGCAGGTTTTGTACTGCTTCTGTTTCCATTCTTACTCTTGCTTCGACTGCGTAGGAACCTATGTGTGGAGTAAAGGATCACCGAATCTAGTTCTTTAAGCGGACCATCATAAGGTTCGCTTTCCATAACATCTAGTGCAGCCTCCCATAATTTTTCCTCTTTCCAGAGCTGTCTTCAATGCAGTCTCGTCAATAAAGTCCCCCTCTAGAAGTGTTTATGATTATCACATTATTCTTCATCTTGGAAATTTGGCGTTCGCCTATTATACCTTTAGTTTCTTCAGAAGGAACATGAAGGGTTATGATATCGCTTTTTTCTATTAAATCTTCCAGTTCCATTAGCTCTACATTATTTTTCTTGATCCATTCAAGGTTTGGATATGGTTCCATTCCAATGACCCTAACACCGATGGAGTGCAAGTTCAGCTACTCTTCGTCCAATCCTACCCAATCCTATTACCCAACTGTTTTTCCAGAAAGCAGGTTTCCCATTCTTTTCTTCCAGATTCCTCTTCTGATTTCACGATCCATATGACTGACTTTCCTTATGCTATTAAGTATCAATGAAATGGCCAGCTCAGCTACTGCATCTGTTGGAGCATCTGGTGTATTTTTTACAATTACTCCATGATTTTTCGCAGCTTCCATATCAATGCTGCTCATCCCAGTTCCGACCCTACTGATAATCTTTAGTTCAGGTAACTTGGAGAACACCTCTTTATCATATTTTTCTGTACCTGCAACAACTCCATTACATCCATCAACAAGTTCAAGAAGCTCTTCCTTGCTTATCTTCCTTCCGTGTGGGTTTAGTACGACTTCGTGTCCTTTTTCTTCAAGCATTTCTATTGGCTTTCTGTCAAATTTTCCAAAGGATGATGTAGAAATTAATATCTTCACTTATTCACCTCTCTTGTTCCAATCAATTTTGCTGGAACCCCACCCCAGACTTCTTTTTCTGGGATATTTTTATTAACCAGACTATGGGCTGCAACTATGCACTGCTCTCCAATTTTCACATCTTTTAAAACTACTACATGGCTTCCAAGCCATACATCATTACCTATTTCTATTTTTCCTGAAATATGGCCCTGAGCATTAATTGGCTTAGAAAGATTTTCGTATTTATGATTGGCGTCGCGAATGACACAAAACGGTCCAATTAGTACATCATTTCCAATACTAATTTCTTGGCTTGCCCCTATTATGATATTTCTGTTGAATGAACAATTTTTTCCAATACTAACAAATTGTGGACCTGCAATAAAAAAAGCTGCCTCGCTTTTGAAGTACTCAACACACCTCTTGAGCCTCAGCTTGTAATAAAAGTATCTCTATCCAACTGCCAAGATCCCCCTCAATATTAGTTATAATTCCTAATATGAGGTGATTGATGATCCTTATTGGTGTTTTGAAATCCATCTTAACTCCTTCATTTTTTTCTTTTTTGTAGTACTATCATCATATGTGAACTGAGGTTATTTTCCCTTATAACTTGCTGCATTTTTTCCGATAATTCTTCATTTGCGTTCTCCACGAAAAATCTCCAGAAGCGATCATTTATATCTGCGATGGAGTTTTTCATGATATCAATATCAAGTTTACCTGGGGTAGTGACTTCAAGCACTTTGAATCCTGTACTCTCAGCCAGTTTTGCTATTGATGATGTATTGAAGAAATTGATGTGGTGGGGTGCGATAAACTGATTTTGATTTGTCCCAGAGCACCAGTATGTCCAGTCCTTGGCCATTGAGAGTTGTAACGTTGCAATGTCTCCCATATTCATGATTCTGAATAGATTTTAGAAGAATTTTTTCGGGTCTGTTAGGTGTTCTGCCAGTTCGAAACTGGTAAAACAGTTTGCTCCTTTAGGTAGTTCAGATGTTTCGACCTCCTCAGGAATTTCGGATCACAGGTATGTTTTTTTCTGAAAGGACAGAAAGCAGATCTTTGTTCGGTT
>CAVRPK010000006.1:0-27276 GCA_963723105.1 uncultured Microcaldota archaeon | reverse complement strand
AATAATCCAGTGATTTAGGATTTCCCATTTTCATATATAAACTCCCAATATTTCCATAATTATTTGCTAACCAGGCTTTATTATTTAATTCAATATTGGTTTCCAGCGCCTTAAAATAGAATTCCAGTGCTTTACTATAATCGCCAAATTTCATAAATCATCCCAACATTATTACTATTTCCTGCTATCCATTTCTGATCTTGCTGCTGGATGTTTATTTCCAGTGCTTTATTGTAATATTCAAGACTAAGTCATAATTTTCAAGGAAATAATAAATGATACCAATTAAATTATAACTTCGTGCAATACCATTGATGTCCTTTAATTCTTCCATTATATACAGACTATTAAAAAAGTAATCAATGGCCATATCGTAGATTCCTTTTGTTCTATAGTAGATTCCTAAATTGTTATAGGCATTGGCTATCCCAAATTTATAATTGGTATTTAGACTTAAATCCAGGGCTTGATTTGCAAATTCATTAATTTTTTCGAATCGATATACAATAGGTCAGCAGCTATTTTATTGAGCAGGTTTATTTTAGCAGTATCAGCGGTATAATCAAGGCGATGAATGAGACTATCTATATATGCCCTATCCTGAGCATGCGACCATAAAAATGAAATACACAATATGACAATGATTATTAATTCTCATTTTATACATTCGAAATAAAGGACACCAAACTTATGTCAGTGTTTGAAATATTTAATTTTTTGCGCAATCTTGTTCTTGCAACCTCAATGCTATTAGGATTTTGATGAGTTATTGCAGCGATATCTTTTGTACTCATATTTAATCTAAGAAATGCGCATAGTTTTCTATCATTTTCACTTAATTGAGGAAATTTTTCATCAATGTTTCTGTAAAAATCCTGATGTACATCTCTAAATCTTTCTTCAAATATTCCCAAATATTGGAATCTAATGTTTGATTGTAAATTTAAAATTATTTGTTGTATTTGTTTTTGATTTTCTTTTTTAAACTTTCCTTGTGCTTTAATTAATTTACCACTGATAAAATTTATCAGTTCATTTTTCTTTACAAGGTACATTACATTTGTAGTTAATTCCCTGTTTTTAAAATCAATCTCTTCTTTAATCTTTTTTTCTCAAGTTGTAAATTTTCTGCAGCAATGCCAGCATGATTAATTTTAATGCGCATGCGACCATATAGTAGAACAAATAGAATCGATAGGATTAATACTCCAGAAGCTATCAAAAAATAAATATAGTTTTGTTTTTGTTTTTTAATGGCTTTTAATTCCTGTTCATGGTCAAATATCAGACTCATTTCCAGCTGGGTAATTTTCTCAATATTTTTAATATTAGATAAAGTATCACTTGTTTTCTGATATAGGCGATGGTAATATAATGCATCTTTAAATTGATCTTTACTGGCATAAACCTTACTCATGCCAATAGAGGCCTCTTCCATTATATTTAAAAATCCATTTTTTCTGGCAATATCAAATCCAGTTTTGTATGATTGAATCGCTTTCTGATATTCTTGTGTATGGTAATATAAATTTCCTAAACTTATTGATACGGTCGCTGTCCCCTCATTATTTTTGATTCGTTGATTGATAATTAGACTCTTATCAAGATAAAACAAAGCTGAATCATATCCTCCTATTTCGGTATAGATTTTACCAACATTATCATAATTAATTGCCAAATAATCTTGTAGGTTTAATTTTTGGCTAATAGATATTGCATTATTGAAAAATTCCAAAGCATTGTAATAATCACCTCTCAATCTGTATATTTCACCAACATTATTAAATAGTGCTGCTAAGCCTTTATCATCTCCAATTTTAACCCACACTGCCAGACTTTTTTGAAAATATTCAGAAGCTTTATCATAGTTTTCCTGGTCATAATAAACGCCTCCAATTTGATTATAGGTATCAGCTAGTTTTTTATTTTTATCAATTTTTTCAAAAATATTCATGGCTTTATAAAGTGCATCCAGGGCTTTTTCATATTCGAATTTACGTTGATAAACCATACCCAGTTCCAAATATGTTTTGGCTTCCCACCGCTCTTCATCAAGTATTATAAAATCTTGTAAGGCCTCCAAATAATAGTTGATTGATGCAACATAGTCTTTTGTAATTGCTGAATAAGTTGCCATATTATACAACGCTTCGGCTTTTCCATACGTATTATCAATGGTCTTGGATAAGGTAAATGCTTGCTGGGCAAAATCATAAGCTTTTTCAGGATTATCATCCATCCAGTTTTTGGCTAGAAGATTTAATAGAATAACTTTTTCTGAAGGTTGGTTTGTAATATATAATACGCGTTGCAAGCTATCTAAGAAATTCAATAAAGAAAAGAACAATAAAATTGAAAAAACTGTTGAGGCTCTTATAAAGCATGAAGCGATCACAGAAGAGATTGCAGTGAAGATTATCGACATTGCACCTGAAAACCCAGCAACACTTAAAACTATCCTTGCAAAGGATAGAATAGAGATATCTGAAGAGGAAGCAGCTAGCATCCTAAAAGAAATCAATTAAAAAGAGTGTTTTGTATGGAGGATTACGCCTGGGTCATAGAGTATTTGCCAGCAGGTCACGCATCAGCAATTCGAAAAGAACCAGTCGTACAACTAGTTGGATCCAAATTTTTCACACTACTTGAAGCAACATTAACCCCAAGCGCATCAGTAATTCTTGGGCAAAAGGTCTATGTGGGCAAGGAAGGACGAAACGAAGTTTCCCATATCAAAGGAAGACTGAAATATGAAGAACTCACTAATGGCTCAAGAGAGATTCTACCTACCATTCTTAAAAAAATAGTTAAGGAGAGAGAAGCTGAGTTTGTTGGATTTATCAACAGGGCAAAATCAATTTCGATCAGAGTTCATATGCTTGACCTACTTCCTGGAATTGGAAAGAAAACAATGGAAGGCCTTCTTCGAGAAAGAGAAGAAAAACCATTTGAATCATTTGAAGGACTACATAAAAGAGTTCCAAGCTTAACTGATCCAGTAGGCATTTTCGTACATAGAATACAGAACGAACTCGAAGGCAAAGAAAAGTACTTCTTATTTACTAAGCCACCATCCCTTCCAAGATATGGCAGATAAACTTTCCCAGAGTTTAAGTTTTCTTGTTAGTATTCAGAACAGTTTTGTATAGTATATTTCTAGTAGATTTAGACTAATTTAGCACAACTACTAGTAAAGCTAAAAAATTAGTAGTTAGTAGTATATGGACTTTATCGTCGATAAAATTAGAAAAAAAGCACTAAATACTAATAAACACGTCCAAATTAGTAGTTAGTAGTAGTTGTGAAAACTTCCCAAATAACCGGGACTTTTTGATCCAAAGTGGTGGTTTTCACAACAAAAAACTAGGAACTTAAAACTTTAAAAAATATGGGCCCGCCCAGGATCGAACTGGGGATCTTTCGCGTTCTTAGTAAAGAAACTTGAATATTTCTGCTCAAGCAATCTTTCAAATGTAAGGCGAACGTCTTAACCACTCGACTACGGGCCCAAGTAAAATTGTTCTTTGAGCAGACGAATTTAAAAATAAAAGGAAAAGAAAAAATTAGACATTAAAGTACTTCTGAAGCTCAAGACCGCTGATGCCACGAAGAGATTCTTTGTGCTGTCTAAGTTTGGTATCAAGATAATCTCCAAGAAGTTCTGATGGAACAACGCCTTTGAGGAACTTGGTATCGCTCTCAAGCTCTGCAATTGCCTCATATAGGCTGTCCGGAAGATCTTTTTCAACCCTCTTCTTCTTACTATCCTTTTCTACAGGGTCTCCAGGATCAATCTTATTCTTTATACCATCAAGACCAGCTGCACATACTATTGCATTTGCAAGGTATGGATTTGCTGCTGGATCGGCTCCCTGATATGTGATTCTTTTGACCTCTTTAACATTCTTCTTTGTATGAGGCACACGAACAAGGGCATTGGCATCAGTAACGCTCCATCCAACTGCAAAGTTCTTCATTGAAAGTCTCTTGTATGAGTTTGGAGTTGGAGCAGTAAACAATGAAATTGCGCCAGCATGCTCAAGAAGACCACCGATGAAGTATTTTCCAGTCTGGCTAAGCTGTCCATAAGACTCTTTGCCATCGTAGAAGATATTGTTTTCACTGGTTTTCCAAAGACTCACAGATACATCCATTCCATTTCCAGCCTCGCCTTCAATTGGATATGGCATAAAAGTTGCAGCTGCATTGACTGCAGTTGCAAGATTCTTTGTGATGAACTTTAATGTATTTACTGCATCTCCAGCTGTCTTAAGGCCTCTTGGCGAGAGCTCGAATGTCTGCTGTGCTGTTGGCGAAGAACCATGCCTGTGGGAATCAATGAGCATACCAAAATTATCTTCCATTGTTTCACAGATCTGATTTCTTGCAGAATACATTGAGTCATGAGGAGTTGCAACAAATGCACCACTACCATCATTTGACAGTGGAGAAGGTCCCCAAGTTGCTTCCCGAGAATCCATCAAAACACCTACACCACGTGCTCTGTTTTTCTTGTCTGCTGTTGCAGTATCCAGAAGATAACAGCTCACTTCAGTGCCTATAAGTGAATTCTTGATTCCAGCAGCGCTAAGATTTGTTTCCATCCTCTCAGCAACATATCTTGGATCTTTCAAGTATCTCTCTTTTTTGAGTGCGACAACAACATCGCAAATAAGCCTGACGGATGCTGGTTCCCATGGAATTCTAGCTAAAGTATCAGGATCTGGCAATAGAACAAGCTCTCCCTGTTCATTTTTGCCAAATACTTCACTGAGTTCAGCTGCATAAATTCCATTTCCAAAGCTTGCTTCGCCAAGTTTTCTATTAGAAACAGTAATACGATGCATTTTACCTTTGACATCAAAAAACTGTAAATCAATCCACCTTACTTCGTTTGTGGCAATATATTTCATTACGTCATCTATAGCAGACAAAAAACCACCTGTATTCTTAGATATATATAGAAATAAATACGTTTCGAAGACAGTTCTATCTATATGTTTGGAACTTCTGGCATCAGAGGCATCTACGGAAAGGATATTACAGAAGAGCTAGCGCTCAAAATCGGTAATGTTTTCTCAAAAGACACTCTATTTGTTGCCAGAGATCTTCGGCAAAGTGGAATCACACTATCAATCGCAGTTGCAGCAGGTGCTCTTGCTGCTGGATCCGATGTAATAGATATTGGAATAGCACCAACTCCTACCTTGGCATATGCTGCAAAAAAAGGCAGAGGAATCATGGTTACTGCTTCTCATAATCCTCCGGAATATAATGGCCTTAAACTGGTTGAAAATGCAAAAGAAATTGGAAAAAACCTGGAACAAGAGGTTATTGAAAACTATAATAAGCCAATTATCAGATCAGACATAGGGGATTTTTCACACCATAGCGAAGTTATAGAAGAGCATAAACAAATGATTCTTGGAATGGTTGATCGGAAATTAATCGAAAAGAAAAAACCTAAGATAATTGCAGACTGCAATGGGGCTGCTGCAGTCATTACACCCTATTTGCTTTCAGAACTTGGATGCAAGGTAGTGAGTGTCAACTCTTCTCTTGAATGCTTTAACAGGCCATCAGAGCCAAATGAAACAAATCTGGCTCATCTTCTTGACATAGTTAGAGAAACTGGAGCAGATTTTGGAATTGGCCATGATGGAGATGGAGATCGATGTGTAATTATCGATGAAAAAGGATCAATGCTGCCATTTGATGTACAGCTTGCTATGATGATTGAGCACGAGCTTGAGCGCAGTTCGAACAAAAGAATCGTTTCTACTGTGGAAGCTTCGCTTGCAATTCGTGAAGTTGTGGAAAAGAATGGTGGAGAAATTGAGATTACTCCGGTTGGAAGTACTTATGTAGGAGAGAGTATTGAGAAAAATAATGCACTCTTTGGAGGAGAGCCTTGCGGAGAATATGTTTATGGTAGTGGTGTCCATGTTCCGGATGCACCACTTGCAGTTGCAAAATTTGTTGAGATTTTCTGCGAAAAGGGAAAGTTCTCAGAACTGAGAAAAAGATATAAGGAAAACTTTATTGCAAGAGAGAAATTCCAGGCAAAGGAAAAACATAATACAGTTGAAAAAGTGAAAAAATCACTGAACATTGATGGAAAAGTCCGGGATGATGATGGAGTTCGAATTGATGAGGCTGATGGATGGCTTCTTGTTAGAGCTTCTGGAACAGAACCAGTTGTCAGGCTTACTCTGGAATACAAAACAAAGGAGAAATTAGAGAAGAGAAAGGGAGAAATAAAAACATTGATAGAGATGCATCTTTGAGTAAATATGAAACAGGGTGCATATCAAAGACAGCTCATACTATATCTGAAAAATAAATCATATCAGCAGGCATACGATTTTTCAAAACAGTATGTAGCTGAATATCCAGAGGACATGATAGCTCATTTTCTACTTGCAAAATCCTCAGTATGGGTAAAGAACTTCGAGGAAGCAGCCCATGAAGCAAGAATTGCATATAACATGGCAGATAGTCCTGAAGATATGGTAATGTGCGGAATACACGCTTGTGTGGCATATTACAAGCTAAAGGAATTTGCAAAAGGCTTTGAACTACTTCAAGCAATGGAAAGGATACGGATTTGTGAAGAAAGCGAACAACTGTTTTTCCTATTTAGTCTGGCTCTTGACAAGGGACCTGAGACAAGCAGGCATTTCAAGGAGATGTTTAGAATCAACAATGATGCTGCAACTGCATTTCTCAAGAATCTCGCTGGAGATGCAAGCATAGATTATGAGGCTATATTTCAAAACACGGACAGAATCTGATCATTCTTTTGGTTTTGGAGATTTCTTTCCATCTTGTTTTTTGTCTTTAGAATTATCTGATCCTCGTTTGGAAGACCTTCTCGAAGATTTAACATTCATAAGAAAATCAAGAACCTGACCTCGCTCTTCATCTGAAAGGTCTGAGCCAATATCATCAATCTCATCGCGTCCTGCTAAATCTTCTTCAGACATACCACGGCTTTGCAATTCACCTTTTAGCTTGGATGTCTTTTTTTGAACCTTGGAGGAACTTTTTGGACCTTTTGTGGATTTGGGTGAAAATGGTGACATGATAGATAAATCTTCAAACAAGAATTTAAAAGGATTAATTTGAGATTTTTTTCAGGATTTCAAGAACTAGTTCGCGTTTCTCATAAGGAACAAACAGATGATCATGATGATATGCTGAGAATGCATTAACTGAAATTCCTTCTTTTGCCAGTGCATCTGTTATTTTTGCCAAAAAGCCAACTGCCATAAGATCAGAATAAACATTGAGAGTAATTAGTGCAAAAGGACCAACAGGATCTACTTCACTCAGCCCTTTGAGCTCATCCAGAATTTCATCTGAAAAAACAACACTGAGTCCTTCTTCCTCTCGAAAAATGTCCATTAGAAAACTGGAGTAACTTGCAAGTGCAAGCAATTGGGAAGAATCTACTGATGCCATGAAATATTTGGTATCAGAGAGCTTTGGATCCATGTTTTTTAGAAGAGTGGAAAGCTCACTGACAGTTTCCATGAGAATCACTATTTAGAGAAGCTCTCCTCTGGCATGCTCTATTTGGATTCTGGCAACATCCTGCTTTCTTCTAAATTCAGGAAGTATTGCATTTGAGAATCTAAGTGGAAGCAGATTATCATAGATATCTTCCATCATATCAAAGTATTTTTCTGCATCTTCCCGCTTGTCTTTTCTCATGGATTCATACATTTCTCGCTTTAGTTCTCCAACAGCATCTAAAAGACCAGTAAGATAAGGAACTGTAGGAACTCCGAGTTCACTGAATGTTGGGATTTTCTTAGATTCAACTGCAGAAAGAACAATCAGTGCTTCTGCATATTCCTGATAAACATGGTTCAACTGAGGAGGAAACTCTTCAGAAAACTGGGAAATTTCATCCAGGCCGGCTTTAGCCTCATCTAAAAATTTCTTTGCAGTCTCAATATCATGAGCATGAATTGCTTTGATTGCATTAGAACAGAATCTGACTATTTTTCTGTTTTCAAGTAGTACCTGATCCAAATGTTGTTCTTTTGTCGAAAGAGTTTCTGTAACTTTATCTATTCCAAGGTCTGTCATAATATCACATAGTTTGGTTTGTCCTTTAATTCTATCGTAGCTGAAGGCGCCGGGCTACTTGTTTTTCTACTCTAAGTTGACTTGATCTATTGAGTAGTGAATTGCGCGCCATATCATGCATGTCTTGTTTTATTTTTCCAATATCAGGAAGACCTGCAATATCACGAGCTTGCGCAAGTCCTTTTGGCTGAGTTTCGTTTAAGATTTGAAGATAAATATCAAAATTTTCAAGACGTGCTGGCAACGGCATGCCTTCTCCAGATCTTTTCCAAAGCTCCATAACTGATCCATATCCAAGGGAAAATAAATTTTCACAACTTCTTGGAGGCATGCCTACTAGCTGAGATGTTTGTATAAATGCCCCAAGCACAAATGGAAGAAGAGTATCAAATTTCCCATGACGAACAAATTCAGATAAGCGCATTGGTTTTGGATAGGAGAGAAGAATTCTTGTCAGCTCTTTTCCAGGAACTTTGCAAGATGTTGCAACAGATTCAAAAGAATCTGCAACCTGTGGAAGAACGCGGCCAATATTCCTTGTGGCAGTAAATCCTCCGCCAACATAAGGAACAATAAGATTAAGCATTCCACGAGTGAGAATTCCAAGTGAAGCAGGAGTGTTTATCTGGCCAAGAAGGTTGAAGCATGCAGCTTGAATTCCGCTTGGATGAAGGCGTGGAACTGGAGTTCCATCTGGAGCTGCAATAGCCCATGCATGAGGAAGAGAAAGATGAGAAACATCAAGTAATGATGCAAGACTTGCATACAAATCATTTGGAGAAACCTGAAGAAGGTGTGAATTTACATCGAATGTTTCTTCAGTGATATGGCCTGCAGGAGGAGTGCGAATGGCAAGCGGACCGCTTCCAAGCTTCTCCAAGATCCCACATATGAGAGTATAATGTTCCAGATTGATGGGGAAATTGCAAATTAAGAAAAGCTTCAATCAGATGCTCTGCTGCAAGCTTGGAGATTGGGCCAGTTGTACTTGTTGAACCCGAAGAAGACAATTAATTGCAATTGGCCGTACAGAATCAGAGAATTGAAGGTATTCAATAGCATTCCAGGCAGGAGTAAGAGGCCGGGACAATTCTGTTACTGCGTAGTGGGCATTTACTGAAGATTGATAATCATTGAATCTCTGATATCTCCAACTAAGGGCGATATGCTCAAGCATCTTGCACAGTAGAAGTGCTTTGGCAGGATTAGACTCGCCATTGAATCGGGGTCCCGATCTTGCCTTATGATCTGCATTATTGCAGTGCAAAGATTTGTAGCATCTTCTGCCTCAAGTCTTTTTTCAAACGAAAGTAGAAATGAATTTGGAGAAAGTGGAATAGTTGCTCCAGATAGAAGTGCTTTTCGAAGCTCTACAAATCAGAGACTACTGTTTCAAAAGAATCTTTAGCCATCTGTTCTCTGTGGAAAGGATCTACCCATCTTGAATCTGCCCCTTGCTTGAAATCCACCTGCAGTGTACTGAGTGTCCGTATGAATTGTTGAACCATAGTTTTTCACCTAAGAAGATCACTTTATTGCAATGGATGGTTTTTAATGACTCCTTATTTGTGCAGATCAATTTGCTTATAAAACTAATTATAGAGAGATACTCATGCATGTTGTACTTTCAGTTGGTGGAAGCTCGGTTAACCCAAAAGGCGAGCCAGATCTTGGATTTTTAACATTACTTGCAAAAATGATTAAAAAAAGCAAAAACAAATTCGGAATATTGACAGGTGGCGGTTCAATTGCAAGAGTTTATGCTAAAGCAGCAAGAGCTCTTGGAGCTAGTGAATACGAAGCAGATTCTATTGCTATTACTTCAACAAAACAAAATGCACAACTAGTTATTGTAGCCCTTCGAAACGCAGGAATTGATGTTTATCCAAAGCTGGTTAATGATTTTGAAGAGGCTCGCGGACTTTTGAATAAAGTAGTTGTAATGGGGGGAACAATTCCTGGAATTACAACTGATACAGATGCAGTTCTTCTTGGAGAGGCAATTGGAGCAACGAGATTGGTCAATATAAGCAATGTTGATGCTATTTACGATAGTGATCCAAGAGTAAACAAATCAGCTAAAAGGTACTCAAAGATGAGCTATGAGCAGCTAATTAGCTTAGCTACTAGCAGCGATAAGAGAAAGGCTGGAACTCATTTTGTATTTGATCTTCTTGCATGCAAACTAATAGCAAGGTCAAAAATGGAAGCTCACTTTGTTTCTGGTAAGAAAGAGAAAGAAATAGAAAATGCAATTGAAGGAAAAAAGCACAACGGAACAGTTGTTATTTAAGGTGCTTGGCAACTTCCTTATCTGGAAGAGTTACGCACTTCTTTGTTCTTGTTGTGACGTATGAGATTTCCATATTTTCTGCAATTAGTTTTTCTTCCTGAGTGGATCTAAGTGCAGTAACAGCAAGATGGATAGCATCATCAACATCCATTTTTTCGCTGAATTTTTTCTCTAAAATCTCATCAACTTCTTTTTTGTGAATACCAATTGAATCTGCCTTGTATGCAGTCATAGCTCCGCTTGGCTCTGCTTCATATAGCTTAGGCCCATCAGAATCAACTCCTGCAATAAGAAGAGAAACACCAAATGGACGAATTCCACCGTATTGAGTGTAGACTTGCATAAGATCGCAAACGCTTCTCGCGATTGTGTCTACAGTTGGCTCTTCATTATAGGTGATCCTGTGTCTTTGGGAATCAACTCGAGCAACTTCAACAAGACGTCTTGCATCTGCAATTAAACCACTTGCAGTAACGCAAATGTGACTATCTACTTCGAATATTTTTCGAAGAGAATCAGTAATTACAAGGTTTGAGTGAATAGATTTGAATGCAACAAGGGCAACACCGTCTTTGGCAGTGATGCCAATTGCAGTTGCTCCTCGCTTTACTGCTTCTTTTGCATATTCTACCTGGAATAATCTTCCGTCCGGACTAAAAACTGTAATTGCTCGGTCATAAGCTTGTGGGGATACACCATACATACATATTACCTCAATAGGAGAATTTTAATATCATTAAGTGAGGGCGTCTTTAAATGCATTACTCTTTACTCAAGAAAAAATACTGTTGGCAAGGGTATCAATAACAAAAAGCTACCGTTGTGCCTGAGCGAGGAATCGAAAGCGAGATTGCTGTTAGAGAGCTTAGATCATCAGAGAATTCAATTCCTGTTCTTAGATCTGGTTGAGGATAAAAATTTATTAGCAGAGAGTTATCTGGATCTGTATTGAATTTGAGGCTTTGTTTGATTACACTGACATTGGCCCATTGATCAGCTGTTTCAGATTCATCTGAAGAAAGGGATCCAATGACAATTCGGTATTTATAATCACCAGCATTAAGCATGAGAACCTCACCTTGTATTGCAACAAATGGCTGTTTCAAAAGAGATTGACCAGATGCCTTATCTACCAGATCAATATCAGCTGTGGCACCTACAACACGCACTAATTGAATCTCATTGCAATCAACTGAGAGAGGTGTGTCTGTAGTGATCTTTCCCCAAGCTGCTTCTTTGCCCAAAACCACAGAATATGGTGTAACCTGGAACAAAAGATATTGTGAAAGATCAGATTGAAACTCCACATCAGGAAGTTGGACTGGTAATCTATGTGGATAGATTAAAGTATATGGAACTCCTGGAACTCCAGTGCCAGTTACATCCCCTGAAAATTCAACACGAAATCTGAAATCAGAATCAGTTGTTTGAACGCTCAATGTCTCAGTATAAGTATGCCCATCTTCAGAATCAACATTGGTCGAAGTCAAAGGCAATCTGGTTGAGAAATCAGCAGGCACAACATCACGGGTTATGCATCCGCGAATAGGATTACAGGATTTTGGTGAAGGATCTTTATTTTTTTCTGAAAATTCGCTTCTTGCCCCACAGGCAGATGTAAAAACAATGGTAGTTGCAAGTGCGGCTCTTTGAATAATTCTACTTCTCTGGCTTCTCTCTCTCATAAAAATATATTTACTAAAACATATTAAAAAACTTACATTGCCCGAAGCTTGGAAATCCTGTCATCTATTTTGGGGTGAGTTGAGCCCAAAAAGCCGATTTTATGAGGAAATGGATTTGAGAAGAACAGTGATGCTGTAGTGTCATTTGCAGCTTTAGTTGGAATGTTTGCTGCTTTGATCTTCTCAAGAGCACTTGCAAGACCTGCGGGGTATCTTGTGAGTTTTGCTCCATTTGCATCAGCAAGGTATTCTCTTTGGCGGGAGATTGCAAATCGAACAAGCTGGGCAAAGATTGGAGCAAGTATGATGAATACTAATGCGATAATGATAAGAGGGCCTCCAGAATCATTTCTTCTTCTGCCTCCTCCAAAGAAAAGCATTCTCCAGATAAAATCTCCAAGAAGTGCAATAGCTCCAACAAAAACAATTGCAATCATGGAAAAGCGGATGTCATAATTTGCAATATGAGAGATTTCGTGAGCAACAACTCCTTCAAGCTCTTCTTTTTTCAGCATATTAAGAAGGCCGGTTGTAAAGGCAACAGAAGCATGTTTTGGATCTCTTCCAGTTGCAAATGCATTAGGACTTGGATCGTCTATAACATATACTTTTGGAACAGGAATTTGAGAAGCTAGTGCTAGTCCTTCGACTACATTGTAAAGAAATGGATACTCTTTCTTTTTTACTGGTTTTGCACCAGTGAGAGCAAGAATAACTTTGTCTCCAGTAAAGAATACGGCTATAGAATAGAACAATAGTGCAAAGAAACCAAATGCCGGTCCGCAAAGACCAATATCAAAGACATAAGAAATTGCACTGATCATCCCGATAAAAATAAAGAACATAACGACCATCAAAATGGCCGAATTGCGCTTATTATTATCAATCTGATCAAAGAAGCTGATCTTTTCCATAGCAGTTCACGTTAGAACTTTACTTTGACTGCTTCTTTTTCTTCTGCAGGAGCTTCAAAGTATGGCTTTTGCTTGAATCCGAAAATACTTGCAATTAGGTTGCTTGGAAACATCTCGATCGAATTATCATATGCAAGAACCGAATCATTGTAGGCAGTTCTGATATATGAAATTTTGTTCTCAGTTCCAGCAAGCTCTTCCTGAAGCATTTTGAAGTTCTCGCTTGCCTGAAGCTTTGGATAGTTTTCAGAAACTGCAAATAGAGATTTCAAGGTTTGAGTTAGCATATTGTTTGCTTTGGCTTTTTCTTCAACAGAACCAGTAACAAGCTGAGCTCTTGCTTTTGTAATTTCTTCCAAAGTTCCTCTTTCATGCTTTACATAGCCTTTGACTGCTTCAACTAAATTTGGAATAAGATCATACCTTCGCTTTAGCTGGACATCAATTTGAGCCCATGCATTTTCAACCCGGTTTCTGAGAGTAACAAGACGATTATAGGTAAGACCAACATAGCCCAAAACCCCAAGACCAACTAAACCAGCACATCCAAGAACTAAAATTTCTTCTCCTGCCATAAGTATACACCTTGGATAAAAGTAGTAATCAAAGTATTTAATTCTTGCCAACTTGCAGATCAAAGTCTTCTTGAGATATATTAAGCTCGACTTTCTTGGCTTTGGACTTTAGGCCAGAGATAATTCGAACCTGGCAATTGAAAAGTTTTGAGAGTTCTTTGATAAGCTCCAGGTTTGCTTTATTGTGTTCTGGAGCACTTTTTAGATGAACTTTGATTTTGCCATCTTTTTGGACAATAGAAAATTTCTTAGACTTTGGAAAAACAGTAAGTTCAAGAATCATTCTGTTCCCTTGATAATCTGGGTAATTTCAGAAGAAGATCTGAAGCCAGAATATGTTTTTTCATTGATCACAATCGATGGATATGTCTTGATATTGTATTGCTCTTTGAATGCATCTGCAACAGGACTTCCAAGATCCCCATCAAATGAATATAGTTTGATTTTCTCGGATGATGAATCTCGTGATTTTAGAATTTCGTATCCCTGTTCCTTGCAGTTTTCACAATCTGAATTAGAGTAGAAATGAACAAGGAGAGTGATATCATCACCGCAAATCTCATTTACTTTTTTTGAGAGAAGGTAAGACTCTGCCTGAAGAACAAAATATTGTTTTTTTAGCTCTGGATCAAATGCATTCCGCTCGTCTTCAAGGTAACTTAGTTTATGGCCAACAAGTTCAACTTCACTGTCAATTGAATCAAGTTCTGAAGTGTATACTGGACAAAATGAAGATGAATTGCCTTCCATCAATAAAAGAAGATGAACAGAAGAAACTTTTTGAGAAACACTATCAACTTCACCTGCAAGGTTTTCCATGTTGGATAAATCAACCATCTGACCAACAAAAATTCCAGAGAGGAAAATAAGTAAGGATAACAGAAAAGCTCCAACATACAAATGAACTGATAATTTTCTCATAAGATTCACCAGGAATAACCTTCTCTTTTGATCTCCTTGAAGATAAAGATTATAGCTTAATGGAATAGTAACATTGAAAAATACACTGACATTTTGGAACAAATAGAATAAGAGAAAAATGAATCTGCAGGATTTTCAAGGCCGAAACCAAAAGTCTATGGCTCTGAACATAGCTGATAACCCAATCCGAGCGTACTGCCATTTCCTCACGGATAAGTCACTAAGTCAAGCGGCTTCCACAATCCTGCAGAAGAACTAGATATAAATGAGTTAACATTTATATTCCTTTCGACCAGACCATTTTACCATGAGTATCCCTCTCCTTTGATCTCTTTGAATATAAAGAGGATATTATAGCTTATCATCAGATACCAATAAAATACTATGAACATGAGCATGTAATGAAGACCTACTTTCTCAGTTTTGAAACTTTTGACTGAGAGATAGGTGAATATAATGCTTGAAAGTATCACAAATGCTCCGACAAATGTGAAAAGCCCGACGCTCATTCCAAACAGCTCTGTCCAGACATATTGAACATAATATGGAGTTGTGATAATTGAATATGCCATCAGAGCAAGAAGAGTAAACATTGCAGTAAGTCCTGCAAAATTCAATGGGATGAAATACATTCCAAAATCTCCATATTCTGGATTAATCATGAATTTGTATTTCCAGAAGTTTCGAACTCCTCCCCTTTGCCAGCGAACTCTTTGGCGAAGAAGGTCGGGAATATTATCTGGAGGTTCTGTGAAAACATCTGCAGTCATTGAACTTTTGATTTTGTAATTATGGGATTGTATTCGAAGGGCAATCTCCTGATCTTCGACAAGATTGTGCTCATCAAAAAGTCCGACTTCACCAAACACTTTTGCTCTGAAAAGGCTGAACGGCCCGGGGGTTACTGGAACGCTGTCAATGAAACTGAGAAGCTTTCTGGAAAAGAGAATCATCAGGTATTCCACTCTCTGCAATTCCTTGAGAATTGAACCGTCGGTTTTGATCTTAACTGCAGGAGTCACTGCCATGACTTTTTGATCTGTAAAAAATGGAAGAAGTTCGTGGATGGTGTCTTTGGTTAGGTAGGAATCTGCATCCATGGTTGCAATGAGCTCTCCCTTTGCTTTCTTTATTCCAAAGTTAAGCGCAGAGCCCTTGCCCCCATTCTTTTTTTTGTAAGCATGGACAAGATTGCTCTCACACTGCTTTGCGATCTCATAGGTATTATCTGTTGAGCCATCATCAACTATAATTATTTCAAGCTTATTGTGCGGGTAGTCAACTGCCAGGATTGTATCGATTGATTCTTTTAGGTAAATAGACTCGTTGTAGGCTGGAAGTACAATTGAGATAAATGGCTCCCAGTCTGTCTGCTCTGGAGTTTTGAGGTAATCTTTTCTGTGGGTTAGATAGAGTAAAATGAATACATTAGCAACAAATAATGAGAAGAATGCTATTGCATAATTGAGAAAAGACACAAAATCCATAGAAAATCACTTCTAATAGAAATTATTTAAAACAAGCATAAAAAAAGAGAATAAAAAATTATCCAAGTAAAAGCAAACTCTTTCCAAAGAAAAGAGCGAATACCATACCCACTAACAAAAATGGAATAAATGGTGGAAGCTTTGTGTATACAATAACTTCCTCTATCTTGGTTTTTTTGAGTCTGTTGATCTCTTTTTTGGTAAGTAGTCTCTGGAGCTTGTATCTCTCAACCAAATCCTTGTTCATAAGATCCAGTGCAAGAACATCTTCTTCTTCAAGCTGAGATACTGGAAGTGCCTCTGAGAGCACTTGCATCAGGGATTTCTTGAACATCATGAAGAAGATAGTTGCAAAGAGAAGTATTGTAATGAATGCAAAGTAGACTGGAGAGAACAGAAATGAGTTAACATAGACGTATGCAAAGAGCAGATATGGGATGAGCATAAGCACATACAATAGATTGGCTTTTGCTCCTATCTGGTAAAGTTTGTATCCAAAGTAGCTCATGATATACAGTGCAAAGAGCACACCCGAGAACACAATTACTGAGAAGATGAATGGCACATTGAAAGACATTCCAACAAATGATGGATGAATTGGAAGTAGTAATATGATAGATGCCAAAACGAAAACATCTGCTCCGCCAAGTTGGCCAACTCTATAGAAAATATAGCCTATAGCTGCGAAGAATCCTGCAACTGCAACAGAGAACCAGAAGAGGTCCCATTGATTTGCGATTACAGATGTAACCAAATGAACAAGAAATGCAATTGCCAAAAACCCATATAGGAAATTATTTGGAACATTTTTCTTGTTATAAAGATCATAGTAAGCAGCAATTCCAACACCGATAAATGCAATAAGAACTCTTACCAGTTCTCCGGGCATTGTGAGTTGACCGAAAATAACATCTTCTAACATAAATGAAACATGGTTGCAAGTCTTTATAAACGCTAGTCCGAAACCCCGAGAGCAGCTGTTTTCTCAGCTATGGAGATTATTGAGGTAGGAAGCCTTGCTTTTGTGAGAACCTGCTTCATAAGAAGCTTATCCTCATTTTTGAAACATTTGAGAATCAGAGCAAAGAGTATGAAGAGAGTAAATGCTACTGAGGCAAAGATCCCAAGGAAAAACAGGTAAAGAACTTTGGAGATATATGGAGCAAGAGACTCTGGGCCAACTGAAGGAATATCTATGGATGCATATGGAGAGATGAAAAGCATAATGACTAGAGTAATTGCTCCTGCTATAATGAGCTTGTAGTTTTCAGGCTGCAATTTGAACTGGAAAATTTTATTGCAATAATGATTGAGAAGGAAGAAAGTAGTGATAAAAGCAATTAATGATGCTATTGCTGCGCCTTCCATACCGAAATGCGGAATCAAAAGAACATTGAAAATTACATTAACTATTCCGAGAATTAATGTGATTTTGAGTTCTAACTGGATTTTTCTCATGGCTGCTAAGGCAAGAGAAAGCATCATAGAAAATGATTTGACAAGAACTGCAAGAGTGAAAATTGACATGGCAATCGCAGCAACCCTGTATGAGTCTCCATAGAAAATGCCGAGCATGCCCTCAGAGAAGGAAATAATGATAATTGCAACTGGGATACTGATCAGAAATGCCCAGCGCATTGCAGTTTCAGTTGTAGCGCGGATTTGAGAAAAGTCATTTTTTCCGACTAATCTTGAGATTATCGGGAGGAATATCATCCCAATTGCTGATGGAAAAACAAATAACAGCATTGAAAAGGCAGTGGCAATCCCATAAACACCGACAATATCCATGGAATTAGGAAGAAGATATCCAAGGAGAATCTTGTCTGCTGCCTGAACAAAGACTGTAATCGATGCAATTACACTAACTATTAGCCCGAGAGGCATAACCTCTCTGAAAAGTTCCTTGTTTGAAATGGGTTGTGATGCCTTTGGAAGATCTCGTGATCTTCTGTAGAGAAGGAAAAGAGATACAAGGTCGCTTATTGCAAATGAAGCTAGAAATGCATAGATCAAGGTAAAGACAGATGGCCCCATTAAATAGAAGAACAGAATTGTTAGAAGGAGCTTTGAGACATTTTGAACATTGTAAGCTAGTTGCATAGAACGAATTGCTGTTCTTCCCTGAAGATATGTGATCTGAACAACTGAAACTCCATACAAAAACAGATAAACAGAGAAAAGCCGGATTGATTCTGCTAGAAGAGCATTTTGATATAGATTTCCGATGAAATCTGCCGAGATCCAAAGCCCGGCAATAAAGAAGATTGATGCTAGGATAACGACTAAGTATGATAATTTCAGAAGATATTTTGCTTTTCCAAGTTCTTTCCTTGATTCATAAAATGGAACATATCTTTGAAGTGAAAATGGAAGTCCCAGATAGCTGAACATTGAGATGATCTGAAGAATACCGAGAGTAAGGTAGAAAATTCCGATGTCATCCTGGGAAACCAAACGAGCAATTACAATAGCATAGAAAAATGAAACCAACTTTAGAAGTAGATTCCCAGAAAGTCCCCAGATGCTTCCTTTTGCAACTTCTTTGGTGTTTTCAGATAACTCTTCTATTAGTAGCACCCAATTAAACGCTCGATTCCCTCATCAAGAGAAACCTTTGCAGTGAAACCAAGCTCTTTTTCTGCCTTTGTTGTATCTGCCTGAGTATACATGACATAATTTTTGATTTTATTTTCCTGGTATTTTGCCTCAATAGTTGTTCCAAGTTTTTCATTGAGCTTTTGGATAACCTCATTTAGGGTTGTGCTTTTTCCAGCTCCAACATTGAAAACTCCAAAGCCATCGTATTTCATTGAAAGAATATTTGCTTCAACAATATCTGAAACATGAGTAAAGTCTCTTGTTTGGCTTCCGTCTCCAAAGATTAGCGGAGCTCTTCCTGCTTTCATCTCCCAAAGGAACTGAGTAACAAGATTTGCATAGCCGCCCTTGGCTTTTTCATGAGGGCCATAAACACTGAAGTAGCGAAGAGCTACAATTGGTACTGAATAGAACTCATTGTAGATTTTTGCGATTCTCTCCATTGAGATTCTAGCCTCGCTGTAGAAATCTTTGATAAGAGGAACAATATCTTCCTTGTGTGGAGGAGTTATTCCATTGTACATGGAACTTGTGGATGCATAGATGATTCTGCTGCCATTCTCTTTGGCATATTCAAGGATGGAAATGAATTCATCCTGTGCCTTTGCAACGAGGTGTGGATCGTCCTTGTACATAGGAGATGAGGAATAGATTCCCTGATGGAATATGAAGTCGTATTTTTCTCCGGTTTTTTCAATATCCCCAGAGTTTATTTCAAAGAGTTTTACTTTGTCCTTAATTGATTCTATATTTTCAAGGCTGCCAGTATGAAGATTGTCGATTATGGAGACTTCATGTCCGTCATTTAGAAGACGCTCTGCGAGATTTGATCCAATAAAACCAAGGCCACCGGTAACTAGAACTTTCATAGAAAAGATTTGACATATGATTTTTTTAAGAATTACCTAAAAGTATGAGTTATGGCAGAACTGGAAGAAACCATAAAACAGACCGCAGAACAGGTTTGGGACAGGACAGTTGAGCTTGTTCTAGCCCCACTAAACAATATCAATATGCTATGGGTTGCAATCCCGCTTCTTATTGCCACCCTCTTTATGATCTTGTATTTTGGAAGGCACAAGAAGGAAGAGCTTGGATGGAATACTGCATTTGGAAACACCATGGTTTTCATCTTTGTTGCAGTTGCTATCATCAGGGAGATGTACATTCAAGGAGGAGAATCATTTGACGGGATATTTACTCCTGGACTCTATGGCGCTCTTGCACTGGGTTTGTGTGTGGCCAGTGGACTTCTGATGTTCTTTACATATTTCCATCTGCTTCCAAAGAGAGTGGCATTTTTCATGTTCTCTGCACCGCCAATAAATGTATCTGTTTATGCTGTGATGAGCCTTGTATATGCCAATGTTGCAGTTGACTACATAACAGTCCTTGCATCCATTGTACTTCTTGTGATAATTCTGGTAGTTGGAAAACTACTCCAGCTGATTATTGGACTAGTCGGACTTGAGGCAAAAATTGAACAGATAGAGATACCGGGAATCGAAAAAGAGGATGATATGCTTGGGGAAGAAACTAAAGAGCCAAAGAAAAACTTCAAGAAGAAGCACTGACTTCTCTTGCCTTTTCTTCAAATCTTTTTAGGAATTTTTCCCAGGTAAAGTCCCGCTTTACTTTTCTTCTTCCAATTTCGCCCATTTTTTTGCATTGGTCCGGATGCTTTGCAAGCCATTCCATTTTTTTGGACATGTCCCAGATGCTATCTACCAAAAATCCATCTTTGCCATCGTGGATTGTTTCTTTTGGACCTCCTTCATTCTTGGCAATGCATGGTTTTGAGGAAGCTAGAGCTTCCAGTGGAACAAGACCAAAGTCCTCATTTACAGGAGTGTAGAGAACGGCATGACACCTTGAATAAAGATCAATAAGGCGGTCATCCGGAACATTTGGCTCTATGATGATATGATTGCCTCCACGTGCCTTGATTTGTTTTTTGTATTCCAGATGGTCTTTACGATTTGATAATGAACCTGCAATAACCATTTTCCAACCTGGAACTCTTGCTGCAAATAATTTGAAAGCATCTATGGCATATTCAAAGTCTTTTTCAGGGGCAATTCGAGAGGGATAGAAGAAGAAATTCTCAGAATCCCTGCATTTGAATTTTTCAGGATCCACAGTAGGATATAAGACTTCAGATTCGCGATCGAGATATTTCTTTATCCTGGACTGGCTGTTTTTGCTGTTTGTAAAAATATGTTCAATGTTTGGAACAGTTCTGTTTTCGAAAAATTTGAATGCCTGGATTGATGACCAGAAGAAAGGTTTTGTGAAGATAGACCGTCTTTGCATTCTCCATTTGTAAAGGTCGAAAGCTTCCCGGTTTGGCGTATGGCAGTACCAGATAACTTTGGAGTTCTTATGCCTGATCCATTCTGAGGGAGTCTGATGCGCATTGATTACATCATAGTCATCAAGCTTGAGATTGTAGAAATATTGACCTGCTTCAGCTGCAGTTGTAACCCGCTTTAGTGCAGGCAACTTGCTGAGAAGCCCTGGTTTTGCTACTCTGATATCAAGAGCTTCAAATTCTGAGAAAGAATTTTCAGGATCATAGCGCACGCAGTGGATCCTGGCATCGAAATGCTCTGCAATTTTCAGAATTACGCGGTCAAGTCCGCCTCTGGATTCCAGAAAGGGAGTGACTAAGACAAGGCGCATGGTAAGATTTCATAAGATTGAGTTTATCTAGATTTCGGATTTTGAGGCAATGAATCAAAACAGATTTCTAAGAAATAAGATATTTACCGGAATACTAACGGAAGAAAAGAACATTAAATATTTGTTATAATATGAGAACATGGATTCTCATCAAAACGAAATTGTTCGCAATGTCAAAATTACTGATTGTACATTAAGAGATGGTGGACACCTCAACAACTGGACATTTGATAGAGATTTTGTATCAAGAGTCGTATGGGCACTGGCAGAGACAAATATCAATGCGATAGAAGTTGGATATGTATCAAAAAAAGAATGCTTTCCTGCAGATACCGGAATCTGGCGTTTTTGTGAAGAAAAAGATGTAAGGTCAATAGTGCCTGCAGATATTCAATCAAAAATTGCAGTAATGGGCGACATAGGAAAGGTAGGGATAGAACAATTCATTCCAAAGGATGAAAGCGTAATAGACATTGTTAGATTAGCATTTTATCCAGGACAGAGCAAGGAAGCAATTGAACTTGGGCATGAGGTTCTTGATCTTGGATATGAAGTTTATCTAAATTGCATGGGAACTGTGTGTTATGATGAGGCTGGACTCAAAGAATTGATGAGAGAACTGTTTGAATCCAAAATATCAAACATAGTAATTGCAGACAGTTTTGGTTCGCTCATGCCAAGACAAGTTTACAACCTAGTTCAGCTTTTCAAAAAAGGAACTGGAAAAAATATCGGCTACCATGCACACAACAATCTGGAGATGGCATTTGCAAATACAATAGCATCAATTGAAGCTGGAGCAGCAAGTGTTGATGCTACAATATATGGGATCGGACGCGGAGCAGGAAACCTTCCTATAGAGGTTCTGTTAGCACATTTGCTTCATTTTGAAGGAGTTCATACAAACATCATACCGCTGCTTGAAATTATCGAATCTGATTTTGTACCTCTTCGGGAAGAATTGAAATGGGGATACAACTTGCACTATATGATTTCCGGACTGTTGAAATGTCATCCAAATTATGCATCCACTTTGCTCGATGGATATAAGATGGATATGCCATCTGTTTGGGCAAATCTGGTTGAGATAAGCCGGAAAAAACCAGTTAAATTCGATAAGAAGCTTCTGCATGATGTAATAGAGAAGGGCAAGTTCTCGAATGAAAAGAAGTTAGACTCAAGAATGAGATATTCAAATATAAAAGTTGAAAATATAGATTTCAAAGCTCCGGATTATCAAGGAAGACACAGTGGAAGGGATTTCCTGGTTCTTGGTAATGGACCAAGCCTGAAAACAGATATTGAAAAAATCAAGAAACTGGTTAAAGAAAAGGATTTGGTGGTCATTGGAGCAAATTATTTACATGGACTAATAGAGCCAGACTACCATGCATTCAATAATATCAATAGATTTCTAAGATATGGAAAATTCACGAGTTCAAAGTCTAGATTACTAATCGGAAGCTATATCTCAGATTCAATAGTCCGTTCTATCATAGATAAAGAATTTGAAAGACTGCCATATGTAAATACAAACAATGAATTTGGAATTGAAAATGGAGTGATACAATCAAACTGTGGAACAATCTCAGTACTGCTTATTGCAAGCGCAATAATAATGGGAGCAAGAAAAATTTACGTTGCCGGACTCGATGGATACAAACAAATGAACGGAAACAAAACCCATTTTTACTCTGAAACTCAGGAGACTCCCACAAACCTGGAGAGCATTTCACTAAATGAGGTATGTGACAGGTATTTGAATGAAATTCGTGAATATCAAATTGAAAATGATATGGAACCATTCAGAATAATAACCAAAACATCATACACAAAACATTACGACGGAGGCATACTGGAATGAAAGTAATTGGGATAATACCTGCAAGATTGAAATCAAATAGGCTTCCGGAAAAACCATTGAAAATTATCGATGGACTTCCGATGATAGTCCATGTATACAAAAGAGCAAAAATGTGCATGGATCTTGATGGATTATATGTGGCAACAGATAGCCAAAGGATCAAGGAAGTAATGGAAGAGCATGGCGGAAAAGTTATCATGACAAGTGAGGAACATGCAACAGGCACAGATAGAATTGCAGAAGCAGTTTCAGACATTGACTGTGATCTGGTTGTTAATATTCAGGGAGATGAGCCGTTAGTTAGGCCAGAGCACATCAGCTCTGCGATAAAGGCACTTGAAGACCAAACAGTGCAGGTTTCATGCCTCTCAACAAACAGTACAAACAAGGATGATAAAAATGAGATAAAGGTTGTTTTTGATAAAAAATCAAATGTAATGTATTATTCAAGAACAGATATTCCTTCCGACAAAAGAGTTGAGGTTAAGTCCCATTACAAACAGTATTGCATCTATTGTTTTAGAAAAAATTTCCTAAAAAAATTCACTGAGATGGAACAAAGCCCTCTGGAAAAGATCGAATATGTGGAGCTGCTCAGAGCGATAGAGAATGGATTTGTAGTAAGAAATGTAAATGTTAATTCAAATTCAAAAGCAGTAGATACTGAAGAAGACCTGGCAGAAGTGGAAAGATTAATGAAGAGCGATGATCTGAGGGGGAAATACTGATGCATCCAAAAGTTATTTTCCTTGATTTTGATGGAGTAATTTTGGAATCGGCAGACATCAAAACAAATGCATTTAGAAAAATGTTTGAAAATGACTGTCCGGACCGGATTGAGGAAATAATCAGATATTATGAGGAGAATGGTGGAGCCTCGAGGTATATAAAATTTGAGTATGTATATCAAAATTTTTTAGGTAAAAAACTAAGTCCGAAAAAATCAAAGGAACTGGGGATTGAATTCACGGAAATGACATTGAAAGAAATTGAAGCTGCACCTTTTGTAAATGGACTTCTGGATTTCTTAAAGAGATACCATGGAAAAATTAAATTCATCATTGCGTCCGGAGCCCCACATGAAGAACTGAATTACCTTGTGGATAAAAGAGGAATAAGGAAATATTTTGATGGAGTATTTGGAGCTCCAAAAAAGAAAAACCAGATTGTAAATGATGCACTAAAAAAAATTAATATTGAAAAAAATGATGCAGTATTTATCGGTGATACTCTAACAGATTACACTGAAGCAAAAAAAGCAGATATCAGTTTTATAGGAAGAGTAATGATAGGTAGGAACTCAATATTTCCAAAAGAAACAATCATAATCAAGGATTTCTTTGATCTATCTGACCGAATCTTATAAGAACATGTGATTATTCTGGTTTGTCAATCGAAGATAGGGATTCGCGATACAGTATTAAGAATATTGGGATCAAGTCAATTATATGAGAGACTCTATCTATATTGTTGCAACCCCATATCAGGCTATTTTAGCAACAATAATTGCTGCTTACATAGATAAAAACCAAAATAAGATATTGGTAGTTTCTCCACATTTTAAAGATTATGAAAAGATATTTGATGCCATTGCAGAATGGAACAAGAACCCGTTTTCTGAGATACGTATTCTCGAGGATAGAAGCAACTATAGCACAATCAACAAGATGCGCAAGATATACCAAAACCTGGGCATGATTAAGAAAATAATGCATGCCCGAAACAGTGTTCATGGATACATTTTCAGCTTAGGGCAAGCTGAAAACATGTTTCTAGCTCACCTCATAAAAAAACACGGGGGGAGAAATACTTACGTTGAAGACGGAAGCATGGTTTATTGCGGAAGAAAACTGATGAAAAACCCACTTCATAGAAAAATCATAAAAAGACTAATTTATGGAAGCTGGTACCTGATGGGCGACAGCGAACTGGATGCAAAGGCTGTTGATGATGCGCTACTTCTGCATCCGGAACTTATATTGGACAAACCGAAAAACGTGGAACTTAATAAAATCCCAAACGAATATTTCAAGAGCCTTGAAAAGGACGGATTTATCAGAATATTACTGAAAAAATTTGATCTGGATAATATGGGACAGGTAGATGGAATAATAGTTGCACCATATTTCAGTGGGCTTGAAAGGGCAGATACAGAAAAGTTAATTGGCCTTTATTCATACGTTATTGATGAGTTCAAGAAAAGAAACAAGATGCTGGTAATAAAGTACCACCCCAGAGAAAGCAACAAGGACATACTAAGAATCGAGAATAAAGGTAAGACCCTTCCAAAAGCTCTTCCGTTAGAAGTCGCATTTTATAATTTAAAGGAAGATGGGATCGTAATTGGAGATATGAGTACGGCACTTTACACTTCAAAGATAATTAAACCTCAAGCAACAGCAATTAGTTTAATGAAATTAGCAGACATCAGGGTCGATGAACTTTCAAGATTCCTTCTAGCATGCAGAGGAGTGGTCATGCCAGATTCAATCGAAGAACTGGAAGTTGCATTAAAGAAAAAAATAGGCACCACTAATTTTTCCTCTTGCAAAGATAAAACCAACAACCATGTTGGGGTTTGAAGCGTGCACATTATATGTCCTAAATGGGAAACCGACTATGGAAACAGAAAAGCCAGCAGATTCAAGTTTTTCCTTCAAATTCTGGTAGCCATAATGATATTCTAAAATTATCTCGCCAAATTTCATCAGAGTTTCATTTTTTGCAGAAAGAAGAATATCATACTCATCTCCTTCACAATCCATTTTCAGAATACCATCCGAAACAGCGTATCGAGTAATTACTTCATCAAGACTTAGCACAGGTACTTTTTCACCTTTATTGTGATTACGAAGGGCAGAGCCACTAAAACTTTCCGCGTTAGGATCAAGGGTTAATGTGCCGCATTTTGATCCGATGGCAGATTGTACGATATCAATAGTTTTTTCGAGATTGTTTATTTTGATATTCTGTAGGGCGAGATTGAAAACACCAGAATATGGCTCAAACGCGATTACTTTTTTTGCTCCTCGAAGTGAGAAATAAATAGAACTGTCGCCTATATTGGCTCCGACATCCACAACAACTTTGTCCTCTGGACTAGTTAGGCCATATATCTCACTAAAAAAGAGTTCAGCAGCTAGAATAGGAACTTCCAGGCCTTTTAGAAGTACTTGTTTTTGGTTAAATGGAATGTGATAAATGCCATCCTTCATAGAAAGATTGAGAAGTTGAGATTCCTGAATATTTCTATACTCAGAATAATTATCCATAGAAATATTATCCAAAATTGTACCGCTACGGAAAACTGCTTTCACGCTCTTTTTTTTCCCAATACGAAGAAGTACTAAATCAAACCAATTTTTTGTTGTTTTGATATTTCTGAGTAGAAAGGAAAGAAATTGGGATATCCTATCAAGTTGGAAAAAGAAATAGATAGAATGTAATGTAGAGATATTCTTCATGTTAATCACTTTCCTGAAATCTTTTCATATATGGAGATAGTTGTCGCAGTACAATATTCCCAGGTAAATTGTTTTAGATATTCTTCGTGTGAATTTGGATATACAAATCCTTTTTCTGCAATGCCCAGTAGAATGTCGGATAAATGATTTTCATCTTTTGACTTTAAGCAGAATTCCGTGATTTCCGGTGAAATCCTGGCTGCTTCTTTTACTATTACTGGAACCCCGCACTTCTGGGCTTCCAGAACAGGAAAACCAAAACCCTCCATTTTAGATGGAAAGACAAAAACATCAAAGCTGTTGTAGATTTTAACAAGATCTTTTTCATCTGCAAAGCCTTTGAATTCTACGTTCTTGATCCCAAGTTCCTTGGCAAGAGAAAGACAGGAATCGTATTGTGGCCCTTTTCCATAAAGGACAAGCTTCACAGGCTTTGAGGATTTTTTTTCAAAAATTGAAAATGCCCGAAGCAAATATGGAACATCTTTCTGCTTGAAAACCCGCCAAGATAACCTACTGTGAATTCCTTGTTTTTTGGCCTTTTCATTGGCTTGAATTTTTCATCAATGCCCAGTGGGACCACAGTGATTTTGTCATCAGGAATTTTGAAATATTTCATGATGTCGTCTTTTGTCTGCTCTGAATCGGCAAGGATATGATCTGACTCAGTGGCAGACATACGGATAGCGGTTT
>CAVRPK010000005.1:0-14081 GCA_963723105.1 uncultured Microcaldota archaeon | reverse complement strand
AGAAAAAGTTCCAGAGCTCTCAGGTCTTCTCAAAAATTTAGGATTTAAGATTTATGGAACAATTGGCACTGTTGGCAGTATTGAGGGTGCAATAACTGTTCCAAAAATTGGGCGCGGCACACCTAATGCACTTGAACTTATCGAATCTGGGATAGTGAATCTAGTGATTAATACTCCAACAAAAGGAGGACTTTCTCATACTGATGGATTCAAGATGAGGCGCGCCAGCATTCAGAATGGAATCCCATGCATTACTAGTATCAATACTGTATTTGAACTTCTAAAAGCCATCCATACTCTTAGAGAAAGCGAACTTGAACTACGGCCTTTTGATCAATATTCAAAATAGTTAATTTTTTCTCCTCGATAAAAAACAATATCTGTATGGTTGCGCTACTTTTTCCACGATTTACAGGAAATCCCACGGGAATTTTTAATAACAAGGTTTGGTGTTAACTCACATGCTAAAATGGGAAAATTCCCATAAACATGAGGAATAGTTATGAATTTTACAAAACCAAGAACTCCTGAAAAAAAAGAAGTAAGAAAAAATAGGCGAAAATTTAATTCTGTTTCTAAACTAGCAGTTGAAGCTATTATCTGCTGCAATTTAATTTCATGCGGCGGTGACAGTTTTCAGACAGCAAGATCACTTGCAACTGATGCATCCGCCGACCACTTCCAATCTGATGCTGGGGCAGTTGATAGTGAAGCACCCAAAGATTCTGCACCAGAAGCTGTACTTGAATCTGGTCCAAAAGATGCTGCTCATGATGTCCAAGACAGTTCAGTAGTGGATGCTCCAGGGCCTGACTCTCCAATGCTGGATTCTGCTTTAGAGGCTGCTGTAGATGCTACAGTTGATTCAAGTATTGTCGATGCAACTGACTCTTCAGTTGATGCTACTCAAGATTCTGCTCCTGATTCCAATTCTGTTCTTGAAGGATATTCTTTTTGCAGAACAGTGACAAGCAGTAATGCAATTACTCTTCCTAATGACTATACCCACGAAATAAGCTTCAGCGGGAATCCAGTTGATTTTGAAACTCTGACTGTACTCTCTGGAACATGCGAGTCTCCTGATTCTGAGCGCGGATTTTTTGTTGATGGCGATAATGTTTTTGTAAAATCAGAAACTCCTGATGAGCTTAGTTATGCATTTGCATATGGGAACCCTGTTATTCAAAACAAATCCAGTGGAGAAGATGCATTTTTATTCTTTGAAGACTTTGGAGGTCCAATCCTAGATATGTCAAAATGGAGCGTTGATACTGGATCTGATCCTGGAAACTGCGCAACACAAAACTTTTCCATAAATGGGGGCATTTTCCAGATTGAAGCAAAGTCATCGAGTGTATATTCCTGTGAGCATGCTATTGCAACTAAAGAAACCTTTTCTCCCCCAGCGAAGTTAGAATTTTTCGATCTTAAACATTCAAATTGGGGCGGAACTGGAGATTCCGGATACTATAGAAATTCAACTGAAGGTTTTGAAGGATCTACAGAACGTGCATATTTCACTGTTAATGAGCATGGAAGGCTTACATATGCCAATGCTTCTCAATCTCCTGACAATTCATTTTTTGATCCGGCAAATCCGTTTGATCTTACTTTGGTTTGGAAGGATGATCAGGCACAACCAACAGTAAACGGGACTGATGGCTATCCTGCTGTCTTTGATACTCCGGCAAGCAGTTTGTCTATCAGAATTGAAGTTTCCAACTGGAAAGTTACCAAACCTAGCGGAAAATCCGAGCTTGGCGAAATTAGGCTGAAGAGATGGGTTTCTGAAGATCCAACCTATAATATTGGAGTAGAACAGTCTCTTTAGTTAATTCCAAAAAGCAATAGCAATGTCGGGGCTATAATTGCCCCCATCAATGTAATTCTTTCAACTCCAAGTTTTATTGTCAGTAGTCCAACTCCACTTCCAATTATGAGAATAAATACTCCTTCAAATCCATTTATTACAAATGTAATTGCAATGAGGTAAATCGCTAAGATTACGTTCATTTTTGAAAAATCAAGGCTTGCTAGTTTAGCAATTTTTTTCCTAAAAATAAATATCATGAAAACCGTTGCGCTACTACTTATCAAAAACAATATCAAAAGAAGCACTATGTTTGATTCTATATCTATGTTCTCGCTTAGCCATGCAGTTGCACCAACTCTCGATTTATTTATTGATACTGCTGTTGCAAGAGAAAATATTGCCTGGCTTATCGAAATAGAACTAATAGCTGCCAAATACCCTAGAGTATTCAATGGCATGAAGATGCTGAGAAATGTTGCAATTTGGGCCGGAGAACCGACTCCTGGAATTAAATCAGCAATAAATCCCAAAAACACTCCAATTAATGTGAATTTTAAAAAATCCACTTTAATCGGTTCATCTATTTGCTTTGGAAAAATTGATTTTGAGTAGTTTAGTATTGCAGCAATTGCAAACATCCCGGAGAACATTGGCAAGAACGGGTCACTCATCTCGCTGTTTAGTGAGTAATATCCAAGAGCTCCAGAGAGCAAAAATATGATTAGTGAAAGATGCGGAGCTTTGCTTCGAAGGAGCAAGATCAATGATATTACCAGAAGAATGTACTTCATATGTGCCCTAATCATCCCGTAAATCACTGGGAACAGATCAAGTGAAAAGTAGAACACTACTATTGAAATTAGCACAGCAAAAACGCATGAAATCATTACTGTTTTTAGTGCACAAATCCCCAGTCCCCCGCGAACCATTCTCTGGCCCGGAAGAATTGCAACAATTGTTCCTGCTTCTGGAATTCCAAAAAATATCGACGGAATAAAAGAAGTAATCAGGTTTGCTGGAAAAAGTGAGATGATAATTATAGAGAGTGCCTGTTTATCCACACCAAGAGAAGAAATAACTGAAATTACAGTATTTGAATGCAGTCCTGGGAGTAGGCCACTTAGAATGCCTAGCAAAATTCCTAAGCCTAGCTGTGCTACCATCCCCCAGAACACGATAAAGAATTAGTTTCAAGAATTATATTTCTTTTGGATCAGCCAATAGTGATGTTCCCTACTCTTATATGCGGTCCACCGTCGCTAACAGGAACTCCTTGTCCAAATTTTCCACAAATTCCTGGACTAGTTCCAAAGTCTTTTCCAACAGCTTCAACATCTTTCATAGTTTGAAGGATATTTCCAGTGATTGTTACATCACGCATTATTTTTCCAAGCTCTCCATTTGAAATTTCATACGCTTCTTCTGCCTTAAACATGAATCCGCCTGAAAATGTGTCTACGCTGCCGCCTCTCATTCCTTTAAGGTAAACTCCTTCCTTGAGCTCAAATACCTCTTCTTTTGAACTTTCTCCCTTTTGGAAATATGTATTGCTCATTCTGACAATTGGAACTTGAGAGTAATCCTCTGCCCTTGCATGTCCATTTAGCTTTGCTCCAAGAGTGTTTGCAGTTTCCATTGAATTTATGAACTCGTTTACCTTTCCATGGTCTATCAAAACAGTTGTTTTTGCCTTGACTCCCTCATCATCATATATGTATTGTCCAAAGTCTTCTGCAAGCGGGTCATCAATAATGGATACAAGTTCATTTCCGATTGGTTTTCCAGAACTACCAGCAAGAATCGATTCTTTATCAACAACAGCATCTGCTTCGCAGGCATGACCAACTGCTTCATGCGAGAATACTCCGGTCATCTCAGGGTCTAGAACCACTGTGAATCTGCCTTTTGGGGAAGATGCTGCCCGAACTAGTCGCAATGCTTTTTTGCTTGCTTTTTCTGCTGTTTCTACTGTATTAATTTCATCAAAACCAGTTCTTGACCAGTCTCGCTCTGACCCCCTTTGAATAATTCCATTTTCTTTTGCAACTGATGAGCAGGAAAGATAAGTGTATCCTATTTCCTGAGTTATCTCTGCTCCAGCCGAGTTGTAAAATTCAACTTTGCTTTTCAAATCAGTACAGCCAAGCATTCTTGAGCTGACGCTTTCCATTGCCTTTGATCCTTCAAGAAGAGCCTTGATCTTTTCCTCTGGTTCTGCAAACTCATGTTTTACTGAAATCTGTTTTTTTTCTGCCTTTGGAACTGTTAATTTGATTTCTCCAGTGCTCAATTTCGCAAGGCGTTTTGCCCTATCAAGAAGGACATCTATCTCACTATTTCCAGAAGCAAATCCCCAGGATCCGTTTTCTAAAACTCTGACGCTGATTCCATAACTTGAGCCTGAGGAATGTTTTATTTCTCCATCTTTAATGTTTACTGAGGATTCAACACTTTTTTCAATTCGCAATTCTGCATACTGAAAATTTGAAAGCAATTTCTCAAAGTCCAATTTAATCTCCCCTTGTGATTTTTTCAACTATTTTGACATATCCTTCTGCTAACTTGATTGCAGTATCAGCTTCCTCTTCATGAACCTCTTTTGTTCTTATATTCGAGTCTCCATAAAGTATGTTATGCCTTTGTTCTCTTAGAATATCTAGTTCATTTATGTATTTTGCCTCAATTTTTCCCCTGTATTTTTCCTTTACATAATTGCACAAACAGAAATGACTGCGTTCTTTTATTCCATCTTTGAATAAAAGTGCTCTTGAAGCATGAAACATTGCAGTATATGCTGCAATAAATGCCCAATTAAATAATTTATTTTCTAAATGCACCTTTGCATCATTAATGTTTTCTTTTGCTATTTTTATTGATGAAACTGCCTTTTGCAAGCTTTTTTCTGCCTTTACTAAATGGCCCTTTCTAAAACATTCATCCAGACTCATAATACCACTGGTTTTTCCCCGTATAACACAACTGAATTTATTATAGCATTGTCATAAAACGCTTTGTCATTTTTTGCCTTTCTATGCCATTCCATTGGAGAGTAAAACAAGACATTTATTTCTCTTTTTGTTCCTGTCATTTTTTTTATTATCTCTCTTTTAGTTTTTGGTTCTATCTCTGCAATTATTAGTATATCAATATCACTTTTTTCATCATCGCGTCCTTCACCAACGCTTCCATATAGAACAATATTGAATATTTTTTCATGTTCTATGATCTTTTTTACAATGTTTGCGTTATGTATTTGTTCAAGTGAAAATATTCGTTTCCACTCTCTTGTTAAAAAATTGTCTAAATCTGCCTTGTATTGATATGTCCTACCTATCTTTTCAAGAGTTATCATCTCCTTTCTAAAAAGATAATCCAAACTTTGCTTTGCAGCAAACACACTAACCTTTGATTCCTTAGATGCGCCTATTACAGAATATTTGGTATTAGAATTACCAAGAACAGTTTCCATTACTTTTAAGAGTGCATATTTGTTTAACATTATTTATATATAACATACCATATCTATAAATTCTTTTCCTTTTTTATGTTTTTTTAAAATAATATATGTTATTTATAAATTATAGTTCTGTCCTAGCTCTTTGTGCATATTCCAAAACAATCTTCTTTTCTTCTCTGTCCTTTATTAAACCGCAGAAGATATGGTGGTTTATTGGAACCATAACCAAAAGGAGTCCTCCAAAAGACAATTCCATTTCCTGGGGAGAATCATCCTCTCTTTGCATAATTGCTTCAGCTACATTTGCAACTGATGCAAAAAGACTCGCATCTACCTCTTTCAGAGCAATTGTTGATGCCATTGGAACTCCATCTGCCTGAACTACTGCTCCACCAATGCCCTTTTCTTTCATTTCATTTAGGATCGTTTCAATGCTCATACTATATTCACCCCAGAAGGCCCTATTCTAATAGGCAAACTCATATCTATCTTAGGCATAACAATTGCAAACTTTCCGCCCTTATCAACAATAGTATATATCTCATCCATCCCATGTTCGATCAAGCTCAAGAGCTGGCGGTCGTGCACTCCTTCATCTACTAGGTATAATGTAGTTGCGCCTGCATTTCGAAGTCTTCCTTCGATAACACTTAGGAATTTCTTTATCGAATCTTTGGAATTGTAAAGTACGAATGTCGAGAGCGTATCAAAAACCACTCTCATTCTTTTTCCACTGCTTTTTCCTATTGCTTCATTTATTGCAAGTGAAATATCATTTAGTGCACTAGGTCCTGAAACAATAGTTACATTCTCAGAATTATTCGGAAGTTCTCTTCCCAGAGTTGAGCTGTAGCAGTCAATAAAATGAACATTGCCAAGATCAATTCCCATGGTGGATGCTTTGCTCTTAATATCCTCTGGAGAGGAGTTTCCGCAAACGATGTATGAAGTTTCGTCTGCTTTGTTAGATCCTGCAAAATGGTATGCAAATGCAATTTTTTCCATTCCAGTTGGACCGAGCAATATGAAATTAGATGGGTTTGGGTATCCACCCTCCAGTATTATGTCAAGATCAGCAACTCCTGTAGATAATCTGTTCTTCTTCAGGATGTGCATTTTTTCATCTACGCCAAGGCTCATGAGTCTACAATTAGCTTGGAAGTATTAAAAACCTTAATAGAAAAAGAGAAAAAAAATTTAAGAAAATTATGCGGTACCTATTTGGAATGAACAAGGATCTCCTGAATCTCCACTACCAAGAAGTGCTCCGATTAAAGCAGGTGTGATAATGTAGATAAGAGCGCCGACAATAGCACCAGTCATCATTGCAGTTGCCCAAACACTTGCCCTTGCTCTGGTTTCAGCACCAAGAACCTGGCCAATTGCGTAAGTTGCACCTGCAAGCAGAATCATGATCATAATTGCTCCACCAAGGAATGTCTGAGAAATTGTACAAAGTTCAGACAATGCCTGTGTAATATTAGATGATGCAAATGATATTGATATTGCATTCATAACAAGTACAACTGTCAATACATATTTTCCAATACTTCTGATTTTATTAATAACATTGAACATATCCATTTGGTTGTTCACCTATTTTTGCATGTTTAGAGTTTTTTGTATATGTTAATATTTATAAAGGTTTATATAGGTGGTAAAGTACGATGAATTCCACCATTTCTCTTCCCAAAAAGGATTATGTACTAATTTTATTGCTAGCACTTACATATCTTCTAATAAGAGTGCCTTTCCTGGAATATCTTCCACTTGTTCAGGATGAGGCTCCGTATTCTCTTGTTATTTCTGAGATGGCAGATTCTCCTGGCCTTACTCCAACATTTTTTGGCTATCCTGTCAGCTGGAAGCCCCCTCTCTTTCACATTGTTTATTCTTTATTTTCCAAATTGCCACTATCAATTGAACTGGTTTCCAGGTTGCCATCACTTTTCTTCGGGCTTTTTTCCCTGGTCCCATTATTTTATCTTCTTCAAAACGCCGGCTGCAGCAGAAATATTGCCTTTTTCTCAACTTTGATATTTCTGTTTTCATTTGTTTCTCACTATCCGCAAACCGCACTTCTTGCAGATTCACTTGCATTCTTTTTGATAGTCACTTCGCTTTTTTTCTATACTGAAAAAAAGTATGGGAATTGGAAATTCATTGCTGCTGGCATATTTGTCTTTGCTGCATTTTTCGTAAAATCAGTACTGGTATTTATGGTTCCTCTTCTTGCAGTTGTTTTTTATCTAAATCAAAAAAATGTCCTGAAAAACCCTCTGTTTATTATTTCTCTGATTGCTGCTCCGCTTGCTCTTGTTCTGCATTTTATGCTCCTTGACTCTGTTGGCCTTGCAGAGGAGCTTTATTTTACTGAGATGAAATTCCATCTTTCTGCTAAAGATGGATTTTTGGAAAGCGCCTATCAGATTCTTGGCTCAATTTCAACTCTCCTGGTCGGAGCCGGGTTCTGGCTTGCTCTTTCATTTGTTGGATTTTGGAAAAACTGGCGGGAAAACAAATTCATGACAGTCTGGTATTTGCTTACTGGCATCGCTCTTCTGGGCGGCCATTTCATGCCATGGTATTTCCTTCCTGTATTTCCTGCAATTGCATATTTCTCATCATTAACTTTGATCAAGCATGATGGCAAGGAGCGGATTGATACTTTCTTTGCAATTTTCCTGGCACTTACAATAATCGCAACAATAATTCCGCCGCTTATGTGGTATGATTATTTGTATTCCTTCAAACACGCAGAGAAGGAAGCAGGCCTGCTGATAAGCGGAAAGGAAAATGTCCTGATCATAGGCGGTTATCGTCCTGGGGTCATTTCATACAAGGTTCTAACTGAAAAAAGAAATGGGCAAAATTTGGATTTTGGGTGGGTTCTAGATCCTGGCGATACTCTTAGCGATGATGTTATTCTGGAACATATTGATGATTATTATATGGGTGAGTATGATGTCATAGATGGCAGCTTCAGCAGCATGTTCCTAGATCATAGAGTTGCTTATAGAAAGGATACAAATGTCTCTGATTTCGACTACATTGTTTTTCTCAATCGTGGCATTCATCTTGACGGAGAGCTTATTTATAACAACTCCGGGATATCTGTTTATCACAACTCCTAGTTTTCAAGGTGTAATCCGTGGATAAACAATACGAAAAAAAACATCATGCTCTGGAGAAAACCCACTGGTGGTTTATTGCGCGGAGAAATATGATCCACAGGATGCTAAAAAAAACAGATAAAAAAATCCGGATTCTGGATCTTGGTTGTTGTGGTGGGTCTCTTTTGCTATCGCTTCAAAAGCAAGGTTTTTCCAATCTCCACGGAATCGATCTTAGCGAAAATGCGATAAAACTATGTAAGTCCCGCGGTCTTCCAAAAGTTTTTCTGATGAACGGGGAGAAAATGAAATTTAATGACAATTCATTTGACATTGTTCTAGTTTCTGATGTTCTTGAGCATATTCAGGACGATACTGCTGCTATAGCAGAATCATTCAGAATCCTCAAGCCATCTGGAAAACTTATTGTTTTTGTTCCTGCATTTGATTTTCTTTGGAGCGGACATGATGAGGTTCTTGCTCACCATCGCAGATATTCTGCAAAAACACTGAATGAAAAATTAATGTCTGCCGGATTTCAGATTAACAGGACTTCATACTGGAATTTCTTTCTTTTTATCCCGACATTTTTGCTGAAAACCCTCCAGAAGTTTTCCAGAAAAACTACCGATCAGCTGTACGAGTCAAATTCAATAGTGAATTTTGTCCTGATCAAACTTCTTTTCTTTGAAAATTTCCTTCTTGAACACATCAACTTCCCATTTGGGGTGAGCGTGTTTTCCATTGCAGAAAAACCAGACAAAACCTATCCTCATGTAATTTAAAACTGAACAAACATTAAAATATTCAAAGAATCAAAAATTTTTGTTTATGGGCGATAATGTTGAATTTTTCTTCCTTTTTAACTACAAAAAAAGAATCAAAACTTACCAATACACTACTCCGAGGCCTTGCCCTTTTTTATCTTGTTTATCTCATTGTTGTTTTCTTTGAAGTTCTAAAAGGTGGTAGCTACCTTGTTTTTTCTCCTGATCATATTTTCTTTATTATTTTTTCATTTATCATTATTTTCGAACTAGGTGGAGCGCTTCTCATAAGTTTCTCTCGTTATTTCGTTCTCTTCCTTTCTTTTGCATCAATGCGAGGAATTGTTGATAATCTAAATTACAATGTAAATTATCTGACTCCAATTGCATTTGATCAATTCCTCTTTGGCGGAGAAATTTCTACAAAAGTTTTCCAGGATCATTTTCTTCAGTTTTCTCCTGCTCTTGATGCCTTTGCGCTCTTTGTTTACACCTGGCATTTTTATCTGCCTTTTTTCTTTGGCATGCTGCTTTGGTGGAAATCAAAAAAATTATATGATCCATATTTTCTGGCTTTGACTATTACTATTTATCTGAGTCTTCTCACATTTTTTGTTGTTCCTGTAGCTCCGCCCTGGCTTGCTTCAGAACATGGACTAGTTGACATACATCACCTTACTTTTGAGACCGGTCCGACTCTTGGTTGGAATTCTCTTCCTTCTATTTACAAACTGTTTAATGCAAATGAGGTTGCAGCATTCCCGTCACTCCATTTTGCGTTTCCTATTCTGATATCCATATTCGCCTTTCAGGCATTTGGAAAAAAAGCTCTGCCAGTTCTCATATATCCAGTTCTCATGGCATTTTCACTGATATACTTGGGAGAGCATTATGTGCTGGATCTTCTTGGAGGTTTTATCTATGCGTCTGTTGGAGTTGCCTTGTCTTATTATATCATTGATTCTTATTCAAAGTCTCCTATTTCTGTTTTGTTAAATCGCGTTTGATTTTTACGACCGTGTCAATCACCTTTGAAATTACAAATAATAGCACCATTGCCATCAAGCTTGCAAGAACACCATCAAACCACCAGAGCGATACCCTATCTTCTCCAATTGAAAGAGCATAGAAATCCAGCGGAACAATCAAAACTGCAAACATCAAAATCCAGTATCTGATTGGTTTTTTGCCAAGATATTCCAGAGCATCATTTCCTGTTTTTTGAACTAGTATGAATATCAGAAGAGAAACTGAAATAGAAAGAGCCATGAAAGATGGACTGACTGACATCTTATATGGTGGAATTATTGCAAGCAGCACTATGCTGATTAGAATTGAAATTACAAAAATCTCCTTTAGTTTATCCAGGTTCTTTCCAACTATTGCTCCGCCAAGCATTACGGGAAGATAAAATATTGCAGCAGAATATCCTCCAAGATAATGTAATGTAAAATCAGGAAGAAGCATTGCAGACTGAAGAACAAAGTACAGTGCAAATATTCCAATTCCAATTCCAGCTAAAATCTTATCTGAAAACCGGATAAGAAGGACTACTGGAAGAAACAAAACTGCACTGAGCATAAGTTCATCCATTCCAAAAAGTTCTCCTGCTGAAAATGAAGATATGAAAAGCGAGATCAAAACAAATTTTCCAAACCTTTCAAGAATGTCAAGAACATGTGATTTCAGTTTCTTTCTTTTTTTTGCAAAAAAGACCAGAGAAATTCCGCTTGCAAACAAAAACATTGGAAGAACAAAATCCCCAAGATGTATCGATTCTCTGACATTGTGTATGATCAAGTCTGGCAGAGAATCACTTAATCTAAGAATTAGTGTAAAAAAGACCATCAGCAGTATGCTGATGCCCCGAAACACATCGATTGAGCGAATTCTCATATGTCAATATTAAGAGCCTTACAGTTAAAATCAATTACATGCGCATCAAGCTTTTCTACAACAAGTCAGTAAATGACAATGCTGCCTATTACTATGAGCTTGCCAAAGAAGCGCGAGCAAAACTTGCAGGGGCAGAAGAAGCAATAAAAGAAACTGAAAAAGAGATGGAAAAAGCCTCAGTTGTTACAAAAAAAGAAGTTAGAGTAAAAAAACAAAAAGAATGGTTTGAGAAGTTCCACTTTTCTTATTCTGGCACTCATCTCATGATAGGTGGTCGAAACTCCAAACAGAACGATATTGTTGTTTCAAAATATTTTGAATCAAATGATCTTTTCTTCCATGCTGATATCCAAGGGGGTGCAGCAGTTATTCTAAAAGACGGTAAAGATGCAACAGAAGAAGAGCAACATGAAGCTGCACAGTTTACAGCAAGCTACTCCAAAGCATGGATAAACGCAAATGCAGCAGTTGATGTTTATGCTGTTTCCAAGGATCAGGTTTCAAAACATGCAACTGGTGGTTTTATTCCATCTGGTGCTTTTGCCATTAAAGGTGAGCGGAAGTGGTTTCGCGGAACAAAGCTTGCCCTAAAGATCGGCACTTTGGATGATCATGTTGTTCTTTTGCCGCAAATTTCCAAAACAGAGCTCAAAGCAGAATTGTTGTTACTTCCATCAAAATCTGGCAAAACTAAAGGAGTTCTTGCCAAATCTCTTGCAAAAAGGTATTCGGTACACCCTGATGAATTACTTGAGCTCCTACCAAATGGGAAGTCCAAAACTTCCTCCAAAAACTAGTCGTACTAATATAATAGATAGGAAAAATCGTCAAAAACCGCACAAGATTTATAAAGCTTAACCTCCTATCGATTGCAGAGGTAAATTAACGTTACTTCCCAAAGGTGAAAAATTTATGAATCCAAAATGGATATATGCTATATTCGGAATTGTTTTGCTCAGTGGAATGGCCTTCGCTATTTCTGGAGCAACAGTAGATACTGAGGTAGAGCGAGGCAAATGGGCCGGAAATACTTCAGGCAGCGTTACCACTGAAGGTGGTAATGTATCTGGCGTAAACGTCAGTGCAGGTACATCAACTGAGAAATGGGCATCATACTATGGTGATGTTGTTGGTTCTATTGTCCTTGCAGACAGTGCAGCAACAAGTGTTTACACATGGACATGGGCAACAACCGACGGTGGTGAAGTTTGTGTATCTCAGGACCAGAACTATGTCTGGACAAACGCTGAGACTACAACCGCAGCTTTGGTTGACACTGCATTTGGCTTTGCAGCTGCTGATGCAGACTCTGCAGCCAACACATTAGACGATGCATGTACTGTAGACCTCAATGAGGCTCCTTCAGTAGCTTCAGTTGGTGCAACTCTTCTATCAAGTTACGTAACATGCGCAGTTGGTGATGGAACAGAATCAGCAGAAGATGACTTTGCTTTCTGTACTGACATCAACGGCACAGGAGTTAACTATGAAGGCGTTTCTGCTGACTACGAACTTATGGTTCCAACATCTGAAGCAGATGCAGCAACAGAAACATATTACTTCTTCATTGAGCTCAACTGAAGTTGTATGAATTTTTTTTATTTTTTATTTTTATATTTCCTGGAAATTCCTATGAATTTCCGATATTAGTGAATGTGGCTCTACGCCGTTGAGAGAGGGGAAAGACGCCATTATTGAGGGAGGTCAAAATATGCGAAATATCACTATCTTCATGCTCATACTACTCATGACTACTGCTTTTGCAGAGGATTTTGTTGCAGTTAATTCTATGGATGGACGAGATGTTCTATCTGGCGTTTATTATGCCAATGTACTCAATGTTCCTATGAAATTCATTCCTCCGAGTGGAGATAGTTCTATATTTGCAGCAAAAGTCGGCTCGGGCCATGATGTACTTCTTATACAGTCAGATGTTCCTGTTAGTTCATTTGTTGAAAATGACCTAAAGCTAAAGAACAATACTCTGGAAGTTTACGAATCTAACGATGCAGCAGTAACTAACTTGGATCTTGCAAAAAAATCCGGTGCAAAACGATTTATCATTGTTGATTCTGCATTCTCAGACGGAGCAATCTCAGTTATTCCATATGCTGCTTTAACTGATTCTTATGTCATTCTTGCAAACAAAAACAATGCAGAAGAGGTTGCTTCTGTTCTTGAAGGTGCTGAGAAAGTAACTGTCTATGGTTATGTTGACCAGGCAGTGAAAAACGCACTTTCAGTTTACAATCCAGAATTTATCGGAAAAGGTGAAGATAAGTTCGAAGATAATCTTGAAATAGTAGAAAAAGTTATGAATGAATACTCTCTTACTAGTGCCATAATTGTTGATGGTTCTTTCCTTGAAGAGAGTATGACTCTGGGAGATAAACCAATCCTTTTAACAGGAAGAATTATGCCAGAGAGCACATACTCATTCCTAAAGGAAAATGTTCGATCTGGAGACTTTACATCTGCTCTGCTTCTTGGAAACGAACTTGTTGTTCCAGTCTATGATGTAAGAGAAAAGATGGAGCTTGAATTTGAAGAAGAAGGTCTCAACAAGTCATTTGGAATTATTGTAAAGTTTGCCCAGGTGCTTCCTTCTGAAGGAACTGGGGTGCTTGTACTAGATCAATTCCCAATGCCATCCTATCAGCCAGCTGTTGAAATTACTGAGGTATTCTACAACACACAATCCGATCAAGTTATGGTAAGTGTGGATAACGTCGGGGAAGGTCCAGCATACTATTCTCTTGAAGTTAGGGTAAAAGTTGATGGTGTTGACCACAAAATATTTAGTGAAAGTGAGACTAGGCTTATCGAGAGGGGAGAACAGGTTCCTATAAGCTATGACTTTGACATGTCTGGGATTTCCTCAGGTGAAGTAACTGCACTTGTAATAGTAAAATACGGCAGTTCAAGAAGTTCACTCGAAGAATTCACTTCCTCAGAAGGTCTTCTCGAGAGCATTGATTATGTAGATAATTCAAAAGTGCTTGTACAAAGCGCAAAGTATGACACTGAAAAAGGAA
>CAVRPK010000004.1:0-139861 GCA_963723105.1 uncultured Microcaldota archaeon | reverse complement strand
ACATTGATTGCTAACTTCGCAAGTTTATAAAGGCCTAAATCCTTTTTAGCCATAATTAAATTATCCTTAGTTTCTCTCGTTAAAAGATTTTCTCAGCTTCTTCACGATTTCGTTTACGCTTACATCCTGTTCAGTTAATCGTAGGAACACATCTTCCAGATTTGCTCCTAATTTATCTGCTTGCTGACAAAGTTATCCATGGTTCCAATCCCCACTAATTTACCCTTATTCATAATAGCTATACGGTCGCATAAATCTTCTGCTATTTCCATGATATGGGTAAAATAACACTGAACCACCGTTTTCGATGTGAATATCTAAAATTTCTTTTACCACTTTTACGGATTTTGCGTCAAGACCGAACTAGAGGTTCATCCATAATGAGTAAATCCGGATCGTAGAAAACTGATGAAATTATTTGAATCTTCTGTTTATTTCCATGGGATAAAGTCGCTACTAGTTGTTCGTAATATTCGAGAGCACCTAAACTCTCCAAATATTCTTGCGCTCGTTTTGAGGCTTCTTCTCCATCTAAACTACAAATAGATGCTATAAAATTAAACAAGTCTTTAGGTGTAAGGGATTTAAAAATCAGTGGTTCTTCCGATACATATCCAACGCGACTTTTAATTTGAACTTCTTCCGTTTCGGGATTTAAATCCCATTATTTAATATCACCCTGATTAGGTTCTAGTAAACCTAATAATAGTTTAATAGTAGTAGTTTTTACCGGCTCCGTTGGGACCTAATAAGCCAAAAACTTCCCCCTTTTTAACTTCAAAAGAAATTCCGTCTACCGCTTTAACATCCCCAAAAAATTTCTTTAATTCACTTACAGAAATCATATCACTATCGTTCATTCTACATCACCATATTAAAGTTTTTTAAAATTTTTATCGTTCGCTCGCCTCGCCGCCCCTGGAGAAATCGGGGGGACAACCCCAGCGGCCTCTCACTTCACAGACCTCGAAGTGACAGGTCACATCTATGCTGACGCAGAAGTAGACGACGGGAACTCCAGCACTGCTGATACAATTGACTGGGGTACAGGTAACTTCCACAAGTCTACAATGACTGGGAACTGTACCTATACCTTCACCGCCCCTGACGGCCCAGGACGTTTCCAGCTCATGCTCGTCCAAGATGCTACAGGTAGCCGAACAGCTACTTGGCCAGCTTCAGTGAAGTGGCCCGGAGGTACAGCCCCAACATTATCAACCGTTGCTTCGTCAATCGACATCATTACTTTTTATTACGATGGTACTTCGTATTATGGCGTGGGAACTCTTGATTTTCAATCATAATTTATTATGGCACAATTCGACATTACACCACTTAGTACCAAACTTACAGATTCAAATCTGGACTATATTAATGCTGACAAACTAAATGATAACGGAGATATCATAGCGGTCTATAACGATAATAATACAACTTACATCAGGGTATATAACGTAAACGAAACAACAGGCGCAGTAACAGGAGTTGGTTCTGAAGTAGTAATGAATAATGGTGGCACAGGTGGCACTTACGGACCCCTGCCGTTGCGACTATTGATGGCTCTAATGTTATTACAATGAGCCGAGACGTAGACGGAGATTGTGACGTGAAGCTCTATTCAGTAGACGGTTCAGGCAACGTAAGTGCTAATGGCGCAGGTATTGAGTTATCAACTAACAACATTTCAAATGTTGATATCATGCTATGGGATAGCACCCATGCTCTTTGTCGTTACTCTAGGAGTACAACGTCTATAGCGATTATGGTGTCTTTTGATACAAGTGCAGGAACCGTTGCAGAAGCAGGAACAGAACTATCTGTGGGGTTACCTTACCAATTTCCCTCTATGGTGAGATTGACAGGTGCTAATTCTGATTATGTTTGTATGTCCGCTAGTAATCAAATGGTAATGACTCAAGTGGATACATCTACTTGGGCAATTACAGCCCCAGGTTCAGTTTTCACTCGTTCAGCAGACAACCTTGATTACAATGGTATGTGTCTACTAGATGAAGACGCCCTCACTATTGGAATGTGCTACTGGAACAACACTGACAATGATACCTATGTAAATACATACACCATAAACGATTCAACGTGGGCAATTACAACGTTTGGAACAGAATTAAATATTGGTGGAATGACGTCTGGGTGGTTTAACAACAACGCCTTTGCTCTAATAGGAGACAATGGAACAGGAATGCTTACTTTTGCGAGAGACTTAGATAGTGGAAGTAATTACGGTGCGCAGACATTCACATTAAATAAAACTACAGGGAATCTTACTTTAGCTGATAGGGTAAGCTCTTCAGTTGCTGAGAGCGCTACTGGTGCGGTGGTTATAGACCAACAAAGGTATGTTGCGTTTTGGCGATCTTCAGTTCAAGCATTTGATGTAGAAGTGTCGTCAATTAGTAATAACGCAATCTTTCCTTGCCGGTATGTAATAATTATAAATATGTGTACTAAACAAGAAGTAGAACAGGCAGTAGAAGAAACTCTATTTGCTCAAGATTCCAACGGCCTCTCTAATGTCTAGGAGACTCTCTTTTAGACAATGGTATAATATATAGTATATGAATTACTCAACCACATACGCAAACGAAGTTATTAAGCTACTTGGAGTCTTCGCTCTTATCTTTGGTCTTGAATTACCAAACGAGACTGAAGCTATTGTTGGTGCTCTCCTTGTGCTTGGAGGTTCCATTTGGACTCTTTATCAGCGCCACAAAGCAGGCCAAGAAGGGCGTGCACAAGACCTCACCTGGTACGGCCAGCGTAAATAGACATGAGCGATGAGTACACTAAACGCGAGCTTGAACTCATTTTTAACCGCATTGATGAAAAGCTGGGCGATATTCACAAAGACATTCGAAAAACGAATAAGCATTTTGATATTCGTTTAGCAAAGGTGGAGCACCGCCTCGACAGCATTGACAAAGATGTCCGTGAAATGCAATCCTTCAAAAGCCGGGCATTGGCTATCTGGAGCGTTGGTATCGTAGTCGTTGGCTATGTATTAAATCGTTTTCTATGAAAGAACCGATAAAGAACTATATCCATAAGAAGTACCCAGAGGGTAACATTTCGCAGTGGTTTGGTGAGAACCCAGACCTGTACGCTCGCTTTGGCTTCAAAGCCCACACAGGTATTGATATCGTCGCACCACATGGCGAGCCCATCATGGCGGTTGAGGGTGGAGTGGTTATCAACGTCAAGGACGACCCAGAGGGGTTTGGCCAGCATGTGCGCATTGCTTCTCCGACGGACACCAAGCGTACTTACCGCAAGTAGGGGATGCGCGCATCTCTCGGCTATCCCCGTTAAGGTGGGCCAGCAGGTAGAGGCAGGACAAGTCATTGGACTGATGGGCAACACCGGATTTGTTGTCTCCAGGCGCGACCCCTTTTTGGAAGTATAACCCTTACGCTGGTACGCACCTACACTTACAATGCCGCATGATAGTTGAGAAGAAAGGTGGCTGGAGCTACCCGGGGTCTGACCTCGTTATCGACGTACTTGACTACAGCAATGGGTATAGCCAGGTTGTTTTGATATCGGGCCGTTGCTGGCGAGTCTGGCAAACCCCAACCAAGCGTCAACAACAGATGCTTACTATCATTAGCTTGCAGAAGACCGTTATCAGCTTACTGGAGAAGCTCATTGCGCGCCGTTAGGTTCTTATTAAGGTCTTTGCTGGGGGCATGGTGGTTCATTCTAGCCATTACTTTCCCCGTATCTTTGCCGTTGGTGCTGTTCACCTGCCTGCTGGCTCACACTTATCCACAGCTCGGATCCTGTTTCGACAGTGGTAAATTGCGGTATAATATTAGGTACGGCCACTCGGCCGCGACCCTACCCTATCGGTGGGGGATACACCCTTGCCTTAGTTGGCATGTTAGGTAGCCTAGAGCCAACCGGCTTATAATAGAAAAAAACATGAAAGCAATCATTGTAGCTGTGTTAGCAACTGCATTGATTGGGGGGTATTTATTCACTCAGCACCAAGGACTTCAGTACTGTGTACAAGTCAGAGGTCGTTGAGAAAGTAATCGACAACACCCCAGAGTGGGCAGTTGACGAAGACGCAGTAAAGGCAGCTCAAGATGTCCTGCGTCGTAAAGAGCTTGAGTCTCAGCTTGAGAGTATCAATATGGAGATTGATACATTGAGTTCTCAAAAGACTGAGATCGAGAAAGAATTAGGGACGTATTGAAGGAGTAAGGCTAATGTGAAGGCGCTCATTCGTGAGACCTTCCCAGAAGACCCCCACACCGCTATCGCCATAGCAACGTGCGAGTCTGGTCTGAAACCGCATGCGTATAACCCAAACAACAGAAACGGCTCTGTAGACCGTGGCCTCATGCAGCTAAACAGCGTGCACGACCACAAGCTACAGGCACAAGGGCTAGACCCCTGGGATCCTGAAGACAACATTGCATTTGCGAGACAACTGTACGAGTCGGAAGGTTGGCGGCCATGGGTTTGCTTCACAAAGAAGATGCACCTAGCGTATCTTCGCTAAATAACAAACGCAAAAGGCAACAGAAAAGCCCCTCGTGTATGGGGGCTTTTCTTAATCTAACTCGTTCTCCTCGTAACACTCCTTACACATCCCCTGCTCGCTACCGGGCAAGAGGGTGATGTCCCGCCCACAAGCCTCACAAAACTCATAGAGTCCTGATTCGTTGTCGCTGAAGAATATATCTTGTTCACCAGTCATATGGCTCATGTCGGAGTCGAACCGACGCACATGGAGGTCTTGGTGGGGTAGGTCGAAGGAGTGGGATGTCTTGCGTAGAGTATGAAATTGTAACGTGTGACCGTCTGAGCCGTCGGAGGAACTAATCTAAGCAAATTATACTATGAATCTACTCACACGCAAGACAGGTGGACTCTGGCACGGACGACACGACTCTGGGAGATTCCTTCACCACTTCTTTTTTATAATTACTACTAACAAACTGGATAATCATAGCGCCTAGTTGAGCCTTTTTATCTGTAGGCATACAGTCTGCGAAGTGAAGCGCAGATAATTTTATTTCATCGGACATGGACGACCATTTTAACATACCCGCAAAAAGACCCTCCGCAACCAAAGTTGCGAAAGGTCATAGTGTTCAGTCTTTATCGACCAGCTCTTTCAAGAGGTCTTTGACTGATTTCTCTGCCGCCTCTGCCTTGGCCTTCTTGTTGGCCACACAGTCGGTGTGAGACTCGGCTTTCGGGTCGTAGAGCTCTGCAAAGCAGTTCTCCTCGAGTATGTCCTGCACGTGGTTGTAGTGCATGGCAAAGATGATTGCCGTGCCGGGACGACCACGAGAGATAGTGCCGAGATAGAAGCCGTCACGGGACATCAGGACACCGCCCGAGTTCCCGAAAAAGACTTCGGCTGAGGTTTGCAGCATCTGTACCCGATTACCAGTAGGAGACTTGTACTCCCTGGTTGTCGAGACGATGATTCCCTCAGTGATGGAGGCATCAAGCCCAGCCGGATTCCCAACCACCCAGACCGGTTCGGCCCGCATAGCCTCTCGGCCAACGGGAAGAATCGGTACTTCAATGGTCATTGGGATGCGGTCGGCTTTGATTTGCAGCAAGGCCAGGTCTGTTCCGTTACGCACATCGCTGTACGCAATGATGTCGGCCTTGTACTGTGAGCCACCGACCTGAGCAGAGCCGTCGTAGACTTTCTGCTCCAAGTCAATCGGGGTGCGAACCTCGACCTTCTTCTTCTTGACTTCGCCATCAACAACGACATCCTTCTCAACCCAACGAATGTTGTTGGTAATGCAGTGATGCGCTGTCATGACGAGGCGATGCTCCACCGAGACGAGTGTGCCTGAGCACCCACCGCCGACGATGAAGTTGGTTTGGTCAACGACTGCGTTGAGCCGCTTAACCGTGAGTGGGTCTGCATTGACGTTGGTTGCGAACAATGCGAACGCATAGAACGCCAACAAGCCCATAAAAAACCGAGATAATGTCATAACGACCTCCTTTATTGCTCGGTTGAAGGAGGACACACGTCCTCGGCGATTGGTGATGTTCTGTTGTACCGCTGACAGTTCATTGCTAGAAGCATGGTCATATCTCCTCTCTTACCAAGATCTCCTTCTGGATAATTTTTCTTGATATTTTTATAACCTTTTGAAGGTGGTCTTAATTTGAAAACAGGGTTAACAAAATCTTTAAGTTTTGCCCCTCCGAAAATTTCAGATGCTGCTTTCTTGATTTCATCTTCTTTCATGACTGTAGAAAGATCAATTCTTCCTTTTTTGCCTCTTTTTGAAAGTAATTTGAAGATTGTAAGTTCGTCAACCTGGCCATATGCAACATAGTCCTTGACCTTCTGGATCATACCAAGGTTTTGTGGAGTATCATCCACAACAACACAATTGTTTGGTCGATCTAACCTAAGCATTTTGAGCGTATCTTCAATTTTATAATTGATTTTCCTGCGACCTCTAACCCGTAAAATTGCTAATTTCATTTTACTCAGCCCTCTTGAATGTATTTAGATTATTCAGTGCTTTTGTTGTAGCAGAAGCCATGTTGTAAACATTTTTTCCACCAACACAATTGCTCCAAATATCTTTGACTCCAGCAAGCAGAAGAACTTTGCGCACAACGTCGTTTCCTGCAAGACCAAGTCCTCTTGGAGCTGGTCTTAGAGTTACAACTGTACTTCCTTCTCTAGCATGAGTTTTAATTGTTGCAGAGTGTTTGTTTGGACATCTACACTCCCAACTTCCACAACCCAATGTAATTGAAATCATGTTCTTTTTTGCATTTTTTACTGCATAGTCCATAGCAGGCTTAATCTCATCGCTTTTACCAACGCCAATACCAACATGGCCTTTTCGGTCTCCGATGATTTTGACAACTCTGAACTTGATTCTTTTACCAGAGTCAGTAACTCTCTGCGTTATCTTTACTTCCAATGTCTCAGATTCTAGGTCTTGGAAGATGGTATCAATAATTTCTGACTCCAAAATTGGTTTGCCAGATTTCCTGATTTCCTCGAGAGTAGTGATTTCTCCTTCCTTAACTTTTTTACCGATAACTGTTTTCGGTTCCCAATTATCTATGTTAACACTTCTAACTTTCTCTACCATAAAAATCACCCGTTGAGCTTGGATTTAACCTCTTCAAAAGCTTTTTTGTATTTGTCAGGCACAGTTGAGAGATCAGGAATCATTTTGGAATCAAAATTTGATTTGAGCCCAGAATCAGCTGCACCCTGAAGTGCTGCATAGAGAACTGACCCTTTTGATGAGCCATACATCCCTACATCCAAGATAAATTCTTTAACACCCTTTTTCTGTGCTAGCTTGCCTGCCATAAGACCTGCAAGATATCCAGTCCAGATATTTCTCTTTGCTGGCCATTTGTAATCTTTTGAAAGCTGATTACTACTCATAGTAAGCAAGGTTTTATCCCCTTCTGGATAGAAATCGACAAACTGAATTACAAGAGCTTTATTGCTTCTGCGAATAACCATCCTGGTTTTGCCGCTTTTAACAAGGGCTAACCTCTTTTTATAGTCAGTTTTCCCTTCTCTTCGTCTTCTGTAATAAACAACATAACTTGGGCCTTTTGCTCTTGTCATTTTTGCTCACCCTCCTTTTTGGATTCTTTTTTCTCCGGTGCTTTTTTTGCCGGAGTCTTCTTTACTTCTTTTTTTGGAGGCATTTCTTTTTTTGGAATTTCATAATCTTTTGCGATTAGTTCATTATCCTTTAGATAAAGAAGCATTGCTCTTTTGCTTTTGAAAATTCCTCCTTTTACCTTGCCGTATATGGATCTCTTGTGTTCCTTGGCAAGAGTACCGGACTCAATAAGAATTACGAGTAGTTTCCTCTGTGATCTTACTTTTTGCATCCAAAGTTTTTTCCGGTCCCCAAGGCTTCCCTTCTTTCTTCCTTTTCCGCGTCTCTTTTTTCTTGCGGTACTGTCTCTTCCTTGAACATTGATTTTTTTGACTAGTCCTTTATCTATAAGACCTTTTACATCAGATCTTGTAAGTGCACCTTCTGCTTCCTTAAGACCATCTGTGCTGAATCTGACTCTTCTCTTTCCAATATTGAGAATATCAGCTGCAAGTCTTCTTACTGTTGCAAGAGTCATGAACTTTCACCTCCCTTTTTTGAGGGTTTTTTAGCCGGCTTTACAAATGGCTTTTTCTCCTTTGGATTGAGAACCTTTAGTTTCATTGTTTTTGCCTTGGTTTCAATTTCCTGCTTTTTCTTTGCACCAACGGCAGCAGCAATTCTTACTGAAACGCCATCAAGACCATCAAGCTCTGAAACGTTATTTACAAGAACTTCTCTAGTTCCATTTGGGTGAAGCCCCCTGATTGCAGCTGGATTCTTATATCCAATTGCAGGAGATGCTCCGGTCCATTCCATCCCCATTCGTTTTTTGTTGTGGGTACCGCGTGGCTTTCTCCATCTGGATTTTACCTTCGTACGGTGACCATCATTGAGAACATTAAATTTTGGCTTGTTTTTCTTTTCCATATTACTCACCTGAGAGGTAGATACCATCCTGGAATATCCTTCCATCCTTATCTTTGATCTTGGTTTTGGTTCTGAGGTTTGCCGCAGTTTGACCAACAGCTTCCTTATCCGGACCAGATACAGTTAGATTCTGTCCCTTGATCTCTAGCTTAGTATTTCCAACAAGAACTGTTTTTCTAGGTTGTCTTTCTCCAAGAAAGTTCTTTATTGTAATATTCTGTCCTTTTACTTCAATTGAAATTGGAAAGTGGGCATATAGAACCTTAAGTTTTTTGGTAAAACCAACGTTTACTCCAATTGCCATGCTGTTCAAAAGAGACTCGATAGTTCCTTTGAGTGCTTTGTCAGCAGTAACACTGAGTTTGTTTCCCTCAAGTTTGACTGTTGCGTTCTTTGAGAATACTTTTACGACTTCTCCCTGAGGTCCTTTTGCAGACACTTTTGATCCATCAACTTGAAATGTTACTCCGTCTGGAATTTCGATCATCATAATCACCTAGAATACATATGCCAGGAGTCTTCCGCCTGTACGGTTTTCCCGTGCATCTGCATTGGTCATTATTCCGCCAGGAGTTGAGATGATTAAAAGACCAACATTATATGCAGGAATAAACTCTTCCTCAGTCTTGTTCCAATCATGCCTTCTAACCGGAATTCTTGGCTTTATAACCCCACAGTCATTAATGGTTCCCTGAAGCTCGACCTCAAAGAAATTATATCTTCCATCTTTGATTTTTTTGTAGTCCTTTAGGTATTTGTGTTGTTTTAGAACCTCTAGAACCTGGCCTATAAGCTTAGTTGCTTGTACAGTACACTTATCCTGACCCACGATTTCATGGGTTTTTATTGTATTGAGAGCGTTAGCTAAATGATCGGTCATAATATCACTTTCCGTATTTTCTGAAGCCCATATATTCTCCAACTTCCCTGAAGCATCTTCTGCAGATAATCAGGTCGTATTTCCTAATGAGGCCCCTTGCAGTTTCACAGATTCTGCATTTTCTTTTTCCTCTTCCTTTCATTTTTTCTTCTTTTGAGATCTTCATAAACATCACTCTAGAGTTACACCAAAGGTTGTCTTGACAAATTCCATTGCCTCTTCTTTGGTGATCTTGTGCGATTTTCCGATTTTCGCAGATTCAAGTTTTCTCAACTGTACACGCCTTCCTGGTCTTGTCAATGAAACACAAACATCAAAACCAAACATTGGCATAGATGGATCGTATTTGATTCCTGGAAAATCGATGTACTCGGATATTCCGAATGAGAGGTTCCCCTGCTTGTCGAAATTAGAGGATTTTATGACTTTCCTCTTCGCTATAAGTGCCTTGTCCAAAAATTCCTGAGCTCCCTTGCCCCGGATAGTTACTTTGCATCCTATTGGAAGGTCTTTTCTGAGTTTGAAGGTTGGCTCTCTTCTCTTTGCCCTTGTCTCAAGAGTTTTTCTTCCGCCAGCAAGTCTGCCTAGAAGGTCTCTTGCCTGATCAAGTGTCTGGCCTGGTTCTCCAACACCAATATTTACAGTAACTTTTTCAATAAGTATATTTCTCACGCATACACCTCGTCATTAATAACAAAGAGATACTTTGCAACTGTAATGAACTCTTTATCGCCCTGCGAAACCAAAGCCTCTGAAGCCTGTCCACCCTTTCTTTGGATTATTTCTTTTAGAGAAACAATAAATCCCGCGTGCTTTCCATCCATGATGAGGCAGGTTGCACCAGATTCTCTCTTTAGATGAGTTTTGATTTTGACCTTTGGAATTGAAAGCACAACACTGTCTCCAACCATAATATGATTGTCGGAAATTATTGTTCTTCCATCATTAGAAGTAAGTGTAATCTTTCCTTTTGGTTGAATGTGTTTTTTTACTATACGAACAACCTTGGTTGAGATATCGCCCTTCTTGATCTCTGCTGGAACAAGTCTTCCTTTTTTATCCAGAACGATTCTGTAGTGTGTTTCATTCTTTTCAAATGAAACGACATCCATAAGACCAACTGGGAATTTCTCATCAACACGGACTGTTCCATCCACGCGGACAAGTCTGCTAGAGAGAATTCTCCCAACTTCTCTTGAAGTTCTGACAAGTTTTAGAACATCCCTGATCAAGACTCCAAGCGGAATTGAATAATTGCCTGAATGTGGTCCCGGAGATGATTTAATCATCCATTCTCTATTTTTTTTGTCATGAATTGGAACTGATTTTGGTACAGCAATCCTCTTCATGTGTTTTGGTGCTCCTCTTTTTCCCATAGTAACATCACCTTATTGATCTTCTACATCATTTTTTGACTCTTCTTTGGGTCTGCCATATTTGGCTCTTTCTTTGGTGCTTCGGCCTTTAGAACCGGAGCAGCTTTTGAAGGCTCGGCTTTTGACGCATCTGGCTTTGACGCATCGGCTTTAGCATCTGGCTTTGGTGCCACTGCTTTTTTTGGCTTCTCCTTTTTCATGAATATGTCTTCAGAAAAGATTGCTTTCCTCTCTTTGGTTGGTTCAAGTCCGACCAACATGAGGTTTGAGACTTCAAGTGCCATTGGAACTTCTTTTCCACGGGCAGTCTTGGCAACGACTCCTTCAACATATACTTTTCTGTTGAGAGTGCTGACTTTGCTCACTTTTGCAGTCTTTCCTTTTCCAGGACCTCTCAAAACTTTTATCGAGTCTCCCTTGTGAATAAGTAAAGATCTCTTTTTTGCCTTGAGTTTTGATCGAAGTTCCTTTGAAAGATGACAGCGAAGTCTGTTTTTTCTCTTGTGAAGCTTTTCACTATAATATTTTTTTCTTTCTGTGTCGGGTTTCATTTATACAACACCTGCTGAAATTGCTGCTACTTTTGGGAAACGCTCTGCAATTTCCCTTGCAACTACACCTTTAATCTCGGTTCCAACTGGAAGAAAATCATCATTGACAAGAACAACTGCGTTGTCTTCGAACATAATTCTCATTCCATTTGGTCTTCGGTATTCTTTTTTCTGCCTTACGATAAGTGCTTTTATGACCTTTTTCACAAGATCGGGCTTTCCTTTTCGAACTGAAGCAATAATAACGTCTCCAACTCCACCAACTGGATTCCTTCTTCGTGTACCCTTATACTTAAGAGCACCAACAAGCTTGACGATTTTAGCGCCGCTGTTGTCAGTGCATGGAATAAGTGCTCCAAGAGTCAATGTCTTTGTAATCTTACTTGATACTCCCTTCATGATGATTCACCTTTTTTGATAATTTCAACTACCATCCAGGCCTTGGTTTTGCTAAGTTTTCTTGTCTCTGCAATTGTGACAAGATCGCCTACCTTTGCACCAATAGAATCTGGATTGTGAGCAACAATTCGAGAATTTGTTTTTGCATACTTTTTGTATTTTGAAAAGTATTTGGTAACATCTCTCTCGATTACGACTGTCTTTTTCATTTTATCGCTAACGACCATGCCAGTAAGGATACCACCACGTGTAGCAATGCCATCAATTTTTTGGAATTTTACATCTTGTTCTGCCATCTAGCTTCACCGCTATTAAGTTCATCATTCCTGCTCGGGAAATTCGAGTGCTAGAGCAGGAAATTATATAATGCTAAATAAATCTTTTCTAATGAGGAAAAGGTGTTTATCAGCTTTATCCAATACGGATTACAATATTACAGATACAAGACTTTATAAACCATACGACGAGCTATACTTTCTTGGGCCTCTCATGGGGCCTAAATGCAATCATCCTTCCATCAATATCCACAATTTCATCATTATCAAGGTTAAACCTGAATACAGACGAAACTTTGGGAATCCGAACTTCATCTCCAGGTTTTTTTTCAATTACAATAAGATTTTTAGTTTCATCAACAATTTTTCCACAAACTCCGATAAGTTCTCTCTGACTGCTGTTAACTATCTCAACCATAAGGCCAATGAAACTTGAATATATAAGATTTTTTTTTGTGATCATCAAGGTTTTAATATAAACAGACTGAATTAAAACCATGATTCCTCTTGAGAAAATCATTATTACTCAGCAAATGATTGATGCTGCAGCAGGAGCGCTTGCAAATGAGGATCTGCTCTTTGGAGAAAGTGTGAAGCTATTTGAAGAGGAGTTTGCTGCATACTGCGGCGCGGATCACGCAATTTCAGTAGCTTCTGGAACTGATGCTCTTCTTTTTTCACTTCTGGCAATAGGAGTAAAAGATCAGCATATCCTCACCACTCCAATTTCATATGTTGCAACTGCAAATGTTGCATATCTTGCTCGCGGAAAGCCAGTATTCTGTGATATTGGAGATGACAATAACATTGACCCAGAGCAAATCAAAAAAACACTAAAGCGCGACAAAAAAATCAAGGCAATAATTCCAGTTCATTTGCACGGATATCCGGCAAAAATGGATGAAATCATGGAAGCTGCCGGAGAGATTCCTGTTATTGAGGATGCTGCTCAAGCGCATGGCGCACTTTACTATGAAAGCAGAGTAGGCACAATCGGAAAGCTAGGATGTTTTTCATTTAATCCATTCAAGAATATGACAGTAGGCGGCAGCGGCGGGATGGTAGTTACTAATGATGAGGCTCTGGCAAAAAAAGTTCGTATGATTGCTGATTCTGGAAGAGAGAGCATCTACACCCATGAGCACAAGATCATAGGATATAGTTCGCGGATAAATAGCGTAAATGCTGCAATTGGAAGGGTCCAGCTTCAGCATGTTGAATCCTGGAATGAACAGCGAAGAGAAGCTGCAAGGCATTACAATAAGATTCTCAAGGACTTTGATGAAATTGTATTGCCGCCAGCTGAAACTGCAGATATAAAACCAGTGTTCAACAAGTATGCGATAAAACTAAAGAACAGGGATATAGTAAAAGAACAGCTTTTTGGTAGCGGAATTGATTGTGATGCGCATTATCCAATTCCAATACATCACCAGCCGCCATACAAAGACAGAAATGAAAAATATCCAGTTGCAGAAAAGTTTGCAGATTCAACGCTATCGCTGCCACTGTTTCCTGGAATAACAAAAAAAGAAATTGAAGAAGTTGCTAAGACACTTCAATATTGTCTTCAGGATAACCAAGTGATTTAAGAGCATCTTTTACTCTTTTTTTATGGTTTCCTTGGAGAATTATAACTCCGTCTTTTGAGGTTCCACCGCAGGCGAATTTAGTCTTCAGCTCTTTTGTTGTTTTGTTTAGCTGAGACTTGTCAACACCTTCAATTATAGTAACTAGTTTTCGGAATTTTTTCTTGGTGGTATATACCTTGATCTTCGTTGCTCCTTGTTTGTCAAGGGCCTCGGTAATCCCGAGTTCCTTGGGTAGCCCAGTTATGGGATCTCTGTCCATTAATGCATTCACAATTATTCTTCTCCTTCGTTAACTTTTAAGCGTTTTGCATTTTTTGCATTTTTAGTTTTGCAATAGTTTTCTTCAAAGGTTTGATTTTTTCGGTTCTGCCTTCTCCACGAAGTTCAAGAATTGCCTTTTCAATCTCGGCAATTTTGGATTCGCATTCTTTTGGAGTGAGTTTTTGGATTTCGTATTTCTTCATCTCCTTCCACCTCTGTTTCCGCCACTACTTCCACCGCGTGGTCCACCGCGGTTTCCACCGCCATACCCACCACGAGGTCCGCCACGGTTTCCACCGCCTCGGTTTCCATAGTTTCTTTTAGGCCCAGTACTTCTAGGTTTTCCAGTAGCTCCTTGAGCGCCATCTGCCCCAGCACGAGTTCCAACTCCGGTTGCAGCTGCAATCACTTTTGGAAGTACAACTTCCTGAGTTGATTTTTTATCAGGGAAAACAGTTCCTGGAGGAACAATTCTAACAAGAATACCAATAACACCAGATCTTGTATTTGCGTTGATATGTGCAACTTTGATCTGTCTGCATGGCTCTCCTGCTTTTGGAATATAACCAGCACTTACACGAAGGCTTTTTGCACGGGCTCCTTTTGCTCCGATTTTTCCAGATGCTACAATTTCAGAACCGAGTGCTCCAGCGCGAATAATTTCACGAAGCATGTAGTGCAAAACAGCACGGACTTTTTTACCCATTTCAATGTATTTGGTAGCTCTTTTTCCAACCATTCTTGGCTCTAGGAACTGGTTGCGAACTTCAATAACGCTGATCTGTGGATTCTCGATATTAAATTCACTTTTGATATCAGCAGTAAGTTCATTGATGAGTCTTCCTTTTTTACCGATAATTCGGGCAGGATTTGCAACTTCAAGAGTAATCCGAGTTACAAGTGGAGTTCTTTGAATATCCACACTAGCAAGACCAGCGCGGTCAAGTCTTTTCTCCAAATATTTCATAACCTGATATTTGGCAAATGGTTCTTCGATTAATTTTTCTTGATAAAGCATCATGAATCACCTTTTACTATTTTCTCCATGTTGATGAGGTTTTTCTTTTCTCCTAGTTTCAGTATCAATTGATTTTTCTCCAACATTCTTAGGGTTGCTGTGAGTAGCGCCTTCTTCTTTTAGAGGTTGCTTTGGAGCTTCCTTTTTTTCTTCTGCTTTTTTAGGCTCTGCTGTTTCTTTCTTAGGTTCTGTTTTTGGAACTTCGGCTTTCTTTTCTGCTGGCTTGTCAGCTTTCTTTTCTGCTGGCTTGTCAGCTTTCTTTGGAGGAGTTACTTCAACACCTTTTGGAACCTCTGGACCTTGAAGAACGAGTTCTACTCTGGATGTTTCAAGGAAAGATCTTGCCCATCTACCTTTTGGTGCAACTCTTGGATACCTGTTTTTCTTATTTGCAGTTGCAATCAAAACAGTATAAACATCACCAAGACCTTTGATTTTGCCATTGGCAATTGCACTCAAAAGCGCTTTGAGAACAATCTTAGCAGCCTTTTTTGGATATCTTCCTTTTTTTCCGCCAAGTTCTCTTCTGTGCCCAAGTCTTTTGTTGTTTGTCTTGTAGCGTACGGCTACTTCTCCTTCTGCGGCCTTTTCAAGGAAAGAAACTGCCCAATCAGATTTCTTTGATCTGATGGACCTGCAAACCTGTGAAAGGTCTTTGTAGGAAGCATTTACTCCCTCAACTCGCGCAGTCGTACAATTTTCTGGAATGTTTGATGAATACCCTTTCATAAGATCACTTCAGTGGTACGAACTTGGAACCTCTAGTTGCTCCGACACCAGGACCAGAGTGTGCAACTCTTCCAGTTGTGTGAGAGAAATCTCCAAGGCGTTTGCCTACTTTGCCAACAGTTATCTCAACCTTCTTGAACTCTTTTCCATTATGAATTCCAAATGTAAGTCCAACCCATTCAGGCAAAATTACTGCCTCCCTTACATGAGTTCTGATTAGCTTTTTTGGATTTTCAGCTTTGATAGTGCGAACTTCTTCCATAAATTCCTTGAGCCTTTTGTTTTTGTTTTTCAAAGCTCTTTGGAGTGTCCTTCTTTCTCTGGATGTTGCTTTCTTGAGAAAATCATCAAAAGAGAGTTTCTCTATATGATCTTCATCAACACCTTTCCATACATCTTTCTTAACCATAATTTCACCTATTTCTTCTTGCCTGGACTTGCTGTTCTCTTACCTTTACGGCGTCCGGTTTGTCTTGCTGCAATATGTCCAACCTTAGAACCAGGTGGAGATGATCTTGCAACTGTTGTTGGCTTACCAACGTGGTGCTGCTTACCGCCGTGTGGGTGGCTGTAGGCTGACTGATGAACACCTCTGACTACTGGCCAAAGTCTGTTCTGAGCCTTTTTCTTATAATGATTATTACCTGCTTTGAGCATTGGTTTTTCAAGTCTGCCGCCTCCTGCAATAACACCAAGCTGCGCTCTGCATTCGCTCGACAAAACAATTGTTGTCTTGCTTGGAAGCTTGATATAAACAATACCTCCTTCTTTTGCAACAATGTTTGCAGAATTACCAGATGCTTTTACCAGTGAACCGCCGTCTCCAGGGTTTCTTTCAATGTTGAAAATGTATGCACCATCTGGAATTCTATATAATGGAAGAACGCTTCCAAGGATTAATCTTCCCTGGACACCAACATCAACCGGGTCTCCAATAGCAATTCCTTCAGGAGCAAGCAGAATTCCTGTTTCGTTATTATCATACTTGACTTTCATCAATAATGATGTTCGCCCAGGATCATCAATAAAGCTCATTACAGTTCCAGTCAAAACTCCTGTTTTTTCAATATCATCATAACGCCTGTATTGAAGATTAGTTTTGAATCTGTGACCTGGAGAAAGATACCTTGGCCTTCCAGCGCCTCTTTTTTGTTGTTTTAGTCGATTACCCATAAATATTACCTCATGCGATCATTTTGAGTTTTATTGCAACATCATCTGCCTTAAACTCTTTATTGAGTCGAACTAGAGCGTGTTTGTGACCTTTTGCAGTAACAAAAGTATTGACTGAGTATACCTTAACACTAAATAATTTTTCCACTTCATCTAGAATCTCTTTTTTGGATGATCTAAGATTTACATGGAAAGTTAAGGCATTCTCGTATTCAATCTTTCCAATTGCTTTTTCTGTTTTAATTGGTGCGATCAATATCATGCTTCAAACCTCTTTGCAATTTCTGGAAGTGCTCCTTCGCAGAATAGTGTCAACCTTCCAGGATGAGTTCCAGGAGCAAGATCACGAACCTTAAGTTCACTTGCGCGAACAACATCAACACCAGGAAGATTTGCGCCGGATTTCACTGAACCGGAATCAGAAACAACAATAAGAACAGACTTTGTTCCATTCTTCTTTGCTTTTTCCAAAAATCGTGATAAGTTAAGTGCATCAAATAGTTTTGCAACTTCATTTGTTTTGTTTAGTTTGGCAAAACCATCTTCAAGAACAATTGGAAGAGATACGCCAATATCAACATGCGCTCTTGTGCAAACAGTTTCACGATCTGCACTAAATGCAAGAGCACTTGCAAGAGCTTTCACATGCTCTTTCTTGTTGATCAGCTCGACGATCTTTTTGCTAACTTTTGGTGGATGGGCTCTCCTACCTTTAACTGCATAAGGGATTCTTTTTACCTTACCAGTTTGTCCTTTTGGAAGAACTTCGTGAGGAAGATGCGGAATACCTCTGTTTTTAACAGTACCAAAGTCATCTTTTCGACCCCTATAACGAGCACTGGTCTCGAGTCCAGCCCATTTGTAACTTCCTTTTGGCTGATAGGTTTTACTTTCTTCACTCAGGACAGCCCTCTTGATAAGATCGTCTCTTTTTGAGGATTCAAAAACCTCTGGAAGATCGATTTGTTTGAGTGCTTTTCCTTCAACGGAATATACGGTTGCTTTCATATGAACACCTAATTGGAGACATAGCTAAGTGCTATCTCATTTGCTTTTGGAGAACGCACTGCGAGTCTTAGCTTGATCAGCCTCTTTACAGGTCCGGGAACTGATCCCCTTACGATTAAGTAATCGCCACCCACAAATCCATACTGTGGGAATCCACTTGATGGATTGATTTCTTCTGGCTTATCGCTAATTTTTAGAATTCTCTTGTTGAGCTCAGTTCTTGTGTGATAACCAGTCTGACCAGGCATTGGTATTGTATACATAATGTATGCTGGAGTAAATGCCCCAAGAGTACCAACATGTCTTCCTTTTCCAGTAGCTTTTCTTCTTTGAATTTTACATCCAAATCTCTTTACTGGACCTTGCCATCCTTTTCCTCTGGAAACAGAAATAGCATCGACATATTCGCCGTTTTTGAAAGCATCTCCTATTCGAAGCTGCTTTCCAAGAAGTGTTTTACAATATTCAAGTTTTGCTTTGGCATCTTCGCCACCACATGCAATTTCCATCCTCTCAATGTGCTTTTTGCCGATCTTTGTTTGTGATGGCATTGCATAAACAAGAAGACGAACATCCTCAACTTTTGCCTCGTCAACTGGTTTGGTTTCTTTTTCTTGAGGCCGATTGCTTTGAGTATTTTTTCATCGGTTGAAAGAATATCTCCTGCAGAATTTTTGTTTGCATAGCAACGAATTCCATATACCATAATTGGAGGAACTTCTATCACAGTTGCTGCACTAACAATCTCCTGACCTTTTGTTGGTGATTCTGAATCATCAACAAAGGCTACATGGGTCATTCCTGCCTTGTACCCTGCAAAACCAAGAACTCTTTGTTCTTCTGAGTCTTGCCAACATACACGAACATTTTGACTTCTAGCTCGCTTCCTAGGCCTATGGGCCATTGAACCTCTTCTGGGTTTTTGAATATCCATATAGATATACCTTTTTGTAACGTCGCGTTGCCCGAAAAATTCAGGGACAAATCCCCTACAACAAACAGGATCTTAGAGAATATTTCTCAAAGATGCAATTGTATAATTGCCGCGCCGGAAATAATTGGATTATCGAATTATAAGAAGAAATGTTTATAAAAGTGGCTACTTGCAAATATTCGAAAAAATGAACAACTGATTTTAAAATAAAAATAAAAGAAAAAAGAAAAAATTATGCGTTTTGTAGCTGTGCTAGGAAGTCCTTTCCAGCTTGCATAGTGTCTGATGCTTCTGCGCCTGCAACAACTATTTTTCCGGTAGCAACTTCACGAACTACAGTTGTTTCGGCAGTCCAGTCTACTGCGAGAACCTTCAAGAAGATCTGCTGTAACTGAGTTGACTTTGTCTCCACCTACTGCATATAAATGTGTTTAGCCCAACTGCGTCTGTGTCAAGGATAACCAAGTTTCCGTAGTCTCCAGAGTATGGAACTGCTACTTCTACTGATGGTGCGTTGTTTGGCATAACTACTGCACTAACTCCGCTCATATCAGCTGTACAGGATACTGCACCGCCTGCTGCGCTGCATGCACCAACATCTTCGGTGATTTCAAGTACTTTGACAGTTACTCCACCTACTGTTGTTGATTCACCTTCTCCAAGAGTTACAACAGTTGTTGAGTCGCTAGCTGAAGATGTTTCAGAAGGACCTAGCCACCACTCTGCCAATGAGTCTGTGTGCCATGTCGAATTCAACTGTGTTGTCATCTATCATGTCAAAGACAGAACCACGCTCTGAGATGTATCCTTCTTCTACCATCTGATAGTCCCCGGTAATTGGACCGGAAACTGGGTCAAGACCATCATATGTAGCAGGTGGTACCTTTCTGACTAGCTGCGTGTCCATAGAGGATCTCCTCATTGTCAGATGTAAGAAGCGATCCCCCATCAATAGATTCAAAGTCAAATGTCGCGTCTCCTGCATCTCCGGTGTCCGTTTCATCAATACCAAAGATAAAGTAGTCTACAAAGTCATTTGATGAACCAGTTCCTGCTTTTTCTGCAATTGCAAAGTAGACATCAACACATCCAGAACTTAAATCAGCGCCGCAGTTAATTGTTCCTCCCCAGTCACCGCTGCTTTCCATCAGATCAGCAAGCTGGTTGTCTCCTACACCATCATCAACATCATCTTCTCTTTCAATGAGAATGACACCGCCGTTTGGTGGTAGGAATTCATTGTCTCCATCTCCAATGTCTTCATATCTAACTTCAGTACCTGGATTTGTTTTGCCTGGATGAAGATAGTCTGAAACCCCATAGTCATTGCTTGATGATGATAGCTTCATGAAAATGGTTCCTGGACCAAATGAGATATCATCATTGCCACTAATTGCTGCATCGGTGTAGGCTCTGCACTTGTTGGAGAGCTGTCATCATAGTCACCATCAGGAATTGCTTCTGCGCCATTGCTGACATCACAAACTGCTGCTCTTGAATCATCATCACCCTGTCCTCCGGATTCAGTTCCTACATCAGATGCCAGTGCAATGATGAATTCTGAATCTGAAAGTGTTCCTCCAACGTCAGATCTGTCTACTTCAAAGACTGAACCAGTATCACCAGAGGTTACTTCGACGTATGGTGCATAGATCATACATGAAACCTGCATCGGATTTCCAATGCTACAGGTAGTTGGGTGGTCACCGGTTACCTGTTCTCCTGCTCCACCATCACAACCTACCATAGGACCCTTACTCTCTGAAATCTCCTTGTCTGAAGTTTTTATTTCAAACTTAAGGTTGTACCGTCATCCTCAGCAACATCAAGTCCTTTGTATGAAAGCTTCCATGCAGTTGGCTCTTCAACAAGTGATACATAGTCACCTGCTTCAAGTTCAGATTCACCAGAGCTTGATACATCTTCTACATCATCTGTAAAGATAACCAAGGTTCTTAGAGTATCTGGATTTTCTGGGTCTCCACCGTCAGCAACTGGTGCTCCGGTTTCTGCATCCATGTTCTTCCATCCAAGTGCGCACTCATAGTGTGGATTGGTATTTTCATCAGAGTCAAGATCCTGACCATCTTCACATTCAATTTCATGTGAGAAGATAGCAACGTCGGCCCACTTAGCACCAAATGTATAACCTGGAGCTACTTTGTATACGTGGAATCTGTATTCCTTGCCGTTTACGTTCATCTCTTTTGTGTCTCCTGGATCTACCTTGTCCTTTTCCAAAATGTTGTCATTGGCATCAAGAACAGAGAGAATTGCAGAAGTTATGTCTCCGTGAGCTTCAAGATCATCTAGTTGGAATTTTAGATCATCAACCTGGAGGAATTCTCCCTGGTTAAGGATACCACCAACTGATTCCTTTGCAAGCTTAACTGAACCACCGTTTACAAGTACATTCTCATTTGTTACATCTGAAGGAGTTGGTGCATTCATTTCACTGATAATCCACTCTTCACCCAAGAACCATACTTTTAGTCTGTGGGTTTCAGTTGCATCATCAATGTCACCGTTTGCTCCTTTACAGAATGAGAAGTCATTGTCCTCGGATTCAGTACATACTGGAATACCAAGCTCATCTCCACCTGGACCATCAAACTTCAAAGTGTATGCAATGAAGTCAAGGTCTCCAACAACATCATCTGGATCTTCATCAAAGTGGTTGTCACCTTTTACCCAGAGATTCTGCATTTCTACATATGTGTTTCCAGAGTCTGTATCAGTCAAAGTTGCATCTGCAAATGGTGAGAACATTCCACCATCAATGTTGTACATAAACTCTTCAGATACACCAATGTCTGCACCTGAACCATCTGTGAATGGGTTTGCATTCTCAGAAGTGTCAGATCCACCATTTTCATATGCTTGGTCAGAATCTGTGGGTCTGCATTTGGTTCTCTGTCAAAGAGCTCCCTATTTAGGAAGTCACCAATGAGGTTGTCTCCAGTCCATGTTCCTGCTGCTACTGAGCCTGGAACAGTGATTTCTAACCTGGCCTTCTCATTGCTGATTGAACAGGTTCCTGAAGAGTTTCCTTCATCATCTCCGCTGCAAGTTGCAGTTCCGGATACTGAAGCAGTAAGAGTTTCACTCTTATATGCTGCTCCTGCCATACTTCCGGCAATCAAAGCTGCCGCAACACCATCGCTTGGGGCAGAGTTAGTACCAACTACTACCTTTGCTACTGGTGCTCCATTGTCGTCAACAAGTGTTGTAGAACCAAACATAAGTCCTGCAAACGCTGCTGAACTAGCCAAGATTGTTGCACCTGCAACAATGGCTCCCATTTTCTTTAGGTTTACTTTCATGGTTTCACCAATAATTTAAGTACCAGGGGGAAATTTCATGTAAGATTTATAAGAGTAATGTTGTGAGAGATGTTGGTTGAGATACAGCTTTAAACTTATCATACTAGAAATAACAACCCATAAATAATTGACCAGCTGTTAGTTTTTATGAAAAATCATGATTTATAAATATTACCATACATGTATTATACATAAACAACCACCTCCAGAATGATAATTATGGAACCCAAATGTAAAAGGCGACTAGAATACCGACCAGACCCAGTGGAAAGGCGGAGAATTCAGATGATGCTTAAACATGCCCATAAACGTGTTATCAGTAGTCGTATGGATGAGGCCAAAGTTCTTGAGTGCGATCCAACTAGTGAGGATTCTGCAAAAAGATTAGAAACAACATTAACAAATGAAGTCGAAGTAGCTCTTTTGGATAAAGCAGCAGAAGCATTCCTCGAAGGGCTAACGTACAAGATAATTATTGGAATGATTGACAAATCGAGACAGAATCCAATTAACAAACTCGGATTTTTCGAAGGCGCTGGAGACAAATCCATGGAAGCATACTGGCGAGTTGCCAATGATGCAACAAGACTTGTTGCTGCAATAAACGGCAGTGAAAGAATTGCGCTTTACCTAGCTAAAGTTGGTCCAAGATCAGACGAAGGAATCCCAATCATAGGAGGAGTAACATTAGCAGAAGATACAACAATGCAGTATAGAGAAGCATTTGTATATGCAAAGAAAATGGTAGACCTTAGAACATACACATATGAGATAGATGTTAGCGGAAGAAAATTCAAGCTGGACCTTGAGGCATTTTCACGAGTACTTCAGCATCCTGGAATGGTTGTTGCATGCGATTCGCGGATGTCAAGACCAATTCCATTTAGATTTGATCAAGAAAAAGGATTTATCATGGATCAGCTTAGAATCCTCGAAAACGAAGAGATTTGGTTTAGAGACCAGCTTCCAGAAAACTTTAGGGGAAATGGAGGGCTTGCTGAAGTAAAGAGTCCTTACAAGTCAAACCTTGAAGCAGAAGCTGAAAAAGGAAAAATAGATGGAAGGATTGCAAGCGGAACAATAGTTGAAATTAAACTTGACATTCCAGAATCAGATGCAAAACAATTACTCGAATTAACTCCAGATATAAGAGACCCTGAGACTAAGGAACTTCTTCAGAGAGGAACACGAAAAGGATTTGCAGAAATCTTCTTAAGAAGGGGAGGAATGAGACTCTGGAACACCTACCTTGGAAAAGCAGGATCAAACGCACTTATTACTCCAATAACTCATGCTATGCGAGATCTGGAAAAAGATCTTGGAGTATCGATTATCCCAGTAACCGGAGGATATCTTCAGTACTGGATAGAAAAAGCGAATAGTCCTGACTTGCTAGAGAAAATCAACAAGGCAATAAGAGAGAGAATACACGCAGTAACAGGAAAAAAGGATGATACGCGCATAAACGTTGCTTTTGAACCAACGCCAATTACACTTGATGCAACGGGAATGGACCTTGGGGATATCAGAGCAAGATTTATTTTAGAATCACTTGGAAAAGACTATCCAGTTGGAGCACTTGACAAAGCAGATCGATTCCTGAACTTTTTAGAAAATGTAGCAAGGCCAATTCAAGAAGAGATATTCGCAGCTCTTGCAAAAAGAGAAAATGGTGGAATGCCGATTAATAGATCAGACATGGAGAGAATCCAGTTGGTCAGACAAGTCTGCTCAAGAAGAAGAACAATCAGGGGCATGGAAGATATGGTTGGAACTCTTAGAATGGACAGTGAACTTCCAGATCGAATCAGATCAAGAAAACAAGAACTTGAAGATTGGATGTTTGATTTCTCATGGGCACGAGATGAAAGATTAACTTATCTGTTCGCGGATAGAGTAGAAAAAGAAGTAAAAAGAAATTAATAAAAAATTAATGCTTTACTGGAGCAGATGGAAACTCTGGTACTGCCACTCCTTTTAATTCTGGTGCATTGTGAAGTGCAGTTACAGTAGCACCATATGCAGCTTTTGCATAACTAATTGTTGAATTTGCAAGAAGCTGGTGCATTGTTGGATCTGTTGGATAAGTTTCTGGCTGTAGAAGCTTGTCCTCAACATATCTGCTCAGCGTTTCAGCTGCAACAGCAATCCTTCGCTGTACGTGAATGTCTTTTGCATCTGCAAAATCTTTTGACTTGTCATAGAGAACCTGTAGAACTTCTGCCATTCCAAGAACTACTTTTGCACCTGCGGATTCTGCATGTTCTGTTTCTTCTGTTAGTTCTCCAGATGCTCTTCGTGCACTGACATCGCCCAAAGATAATTTTGCAGCAATGCATTTTGATTTTAATTCAGACATACTAGAAGTTGCCCTTGCAGAAAACAATTCAATTGCTTTTGCACTGTGCCCATTGAATCTTTTTTCACTACTTTGCTCAGCTAGCTTACTAACAAATCTGCTTACTGCAGTGTGATTCCTTCGCGCAAGCGAACTGGATAAATTTTGCATACCTAACACCCCCCTATTAACTTGAACCTCCATGATTAACCTCCAATATTAATTAAGCTCCGAAATGTATATAAATAGCAGACGATTAGATATACGAAAGACCACTTTTTTCAACTAAAACAGATCAAAATACTACATAAATTAACACAAAGTTGTGAAATTCCCACAAAAAATCATAAATCATCAAGGTTTTCATATACTAGATCATTGAAAGAATATGACACTTTATCTTCAGTAAACAAATTCATTGCATCTTCTCCAAGCAGAAGAGAACCAGTATCTGGTACGAAGATATATTCTTTTTCAAAAGTAAATTTCACATAGGATTTGTCTTTTTTTGTGACAAGTACACATGCATTCTCAGAGCCAAGCGCACGTAGAATTGTCGCAAAAAGCATTGCTTTGTCCATAACAGTTCCAACTTTCAGCTTATCCATCTGCGGAAAATCCATGAAAAAAGTAAAAGCAAATTCACAGGTTTTTATTTTTCTTACATATGCCATAGCCATTTGAGCTGCCTGAAGAAAATCGCTTTGATATGTATATCCAATAAATTCACTGGTAAGCTCATCCCGTATTTTTCTTACAGTATCAGTATACGGAGTCATTTTTTGTCTGATCTCGGAAATTGATTGTGATTCTTTTTCAGTTATCAAATCCTTATAGCGAGTAAGCACAACTTTGTAAATTTCGAGTTTTGTTTTGCTATCAAGTTCTTCGCTCATCAAAAATAGTAGTGAGTACCCGGTTAAATCTCTTTGCAAAAACATGGAAGCTATTTTAATTCTTGCCGCTCAGTTGTTTATGATGGATTTTGAATTATTTACAGCACTAGTTGGTGTATTGGCCGTTGTGTATGCAGGAACTGCTAAATTCATACAAAACAAACTGGTGGACCGAAGCAAGATCAAAGGAATTCAGGAAGAATCAAAAAAGCTTAACGAAGATATGAAAAAAGCAAAGGAAAGAAATGACAAAGCAGCGATAGACAAAATAATGAAAAAACAAATGGAGTTTCTTCCAAAGATGAACACCATGATGTTTGCTCAGTTTAAACCAATGATATTTGTTTTGGCAATATTTTTCGCTTTTACCTGGATGATTGGCCAGATAGATCCAACAGTTTCAGATGATATTACAATTCAACTTCTTGATGATGGATATGGTTGCGACGATGTCGCTGAGGATGGGGTTTATTCCGGATGTTTGGAACCAGAGAACAGCGGAAAATGGATTGCAAATGTCAAAGCATATAGGAATGGTGGTGAAGTTGGACACAATTCAACTTTCTTCGCATATGCACAAGAGATAGATGATAGCTACCTGGAAAACGCAGTTGGAGAGCCTATTGTTGTCAATACAGATAAGAAAAATTATGTTTCTGGAGAAACTGTGAAGATATACGCAAGTGCAAATGATGTTAGCATGGTTGAGGCAAAATTCGATAATGCAACTGCATTTAGAGTTGATCTTCCACTCACAATTCCAATATTGAATGTTTCAAGAATTTATCAGCCATACTGGTTTTTCATACTCATATCTTTGATCTCAAACCTCGGGATTGGGTTTGTACTTGGAAGACTGCAGAAGAAATAGGAGAAGTATAAAATGATTATAACAGTCTCTGGCTTAACTGGAAGCGGCAAGAACACACTAGGAGAACTTCTTGCAAAAGAACTTGGGTACAATTTAGTCTGCCCAACATTCAAAGATCTTGCAAAAAAAGAAGGAATTTCTTTGATGGAATTTCAGAAAAAAGCAGAGAATGATTCGGATATTGACAAAAAATTTGACGATGTGTTGAAGGAGCAGGCAAAAGGAAACTGCATTGTAACAACATGGCTTGGCCCCTGGATGATTGATGCAGATATCCGGATAAAGATTTTTGCATCTGTTGAAACAAGAGCAGAGCGGATTGCAAAAAGGGATGGGATGGCGCTTGAAGAAGCAATTGCCCATGTTAAGCAGCGGGACGAAAACAACCGCAAGCGTTATAAGAAAATTTATGGAATAGATATTGATAGTGAAGAAAATTTTGATGCAAAATTCGACAGCGGGATTTTCACACCAGAAGAATTACTTAGAAAAAGTCTAAAGATCATAAAAAAATAGGAGGGATTTACTATGCCAGCAATTGAAGAAGGAAGAATTTGTGTGATGAAAGTAGGAAGACGTGCAGGAGAAGAGGTAACAATTACAAAAATTGTTGATTCCAATTATGTTATGGTTAAGGATAAGAAAAAAGAACGCAAAGTTTCAATTTCACATCTTGAGCCAAAGAAATGAAATTTAATAATGTGGTTATCCTGGATAAACCTCCTGGCCACACCAGCCATGAGATCACTACTTTTGTAAAAAAAATCACTGGTGCAAGTAGATCGGGCCATGCAGGAACTTTAGATCCGCAGGTATCAGGAGTACTCCCTATTGCACTTGGAAGAGCAACAAAATTACTCAGATATATTGCAGGTGCAGATAAAACATATGTTGGGATAATCAAATTCAAAAAAGTGCAGACAAAAGAAAAAATTGAGAGCTTATTTTCAGAATTTACAGGCGTACTTACTCAAACTCCTCCAAAAAAAAGTGCAGTTAGAAAAAGACCTAGAAAGCGCACTGTGCATTATCTGAAACTTATTGAAATTGACGAGGAAAATCCAAGACTTGCACTATTTGAAACAAAGGTTGATGCTGGAACATATATCAGGACATTATGCAAGGATATTGGAAAAAAATGCGGTGGTGCTCGAATGGAGGAGCTTCGGCGAACTGCAGTTGGAGAAATTACTGATGATGAATCGTTCAAGATATATGAGCTGATTGATGCAGTTCATTATGATAAAGAGGGAAAACCAGAGCTGCTTAAAAAAATGCTTAGAGCGCCAGAAGAATTCATCAAACTTCCAAAAGTATTTATCAAAGAAAATGCGCTCCAATCAATAGGAAGAGGCGCGCAGATTATGATTCCTGCAATAGAAGACATGGACGAGGTTGAAGCTGATAAAAAAGTTGCAATCTATTACAAAGACAGATTTGTTGGAGTTGGAATTGCAAAAATTACAAAAAAAGAACTAAATTTGAAAAAAGGGCTCGGAATTAAGCTTGAAAGAATTCACATATAGTTATAGAAAAGGATAGATAATGATTTAAAGCTTATTTGACAATATTTTGATAATGGAGAGGAAAACACTAGTTCAAAGAACAGTTCCATTGCCAGTAAGAAAAACATTCAGGTGGATGAATTTTCATTTCAGTGAAAAAGGAAGAGTAATCAATTCACTTGCAAAGCAATTGCCAGAGGATCAGCAAAAAAAAGTTCTTGAGCACGGTAAGAATTTAACGACTGCCCAAAGCAAGAAAAATCTTCCTCGTGGATTTAGGAATGTATTGACATCATTAATCGTAGGCCAATGTGTTTGGTATTTTGCCTGCCCTGCTTTCTCTGAAATAGCACGGCAGAATGATTTGCATCCGGCCATTACCTGGATTGGTGGTGGAGGACTTGATAAATTATTCCTTGCAGCAGACAGCCATCTTTTCCAGACTGGTGGTCAAAGTGAAGTTCTAACAAATCAAATTGTTGCTGCTGCACCAAAGACATTTGCAGTAGGCCTGGCAGCACTCACACTCGAGCTTGCAACAGACTTCTCAAGATGTTTCATCGAATACTGGTCTCAAAAAAAGTATGGCCTTGTTGCAGATGGTGCAGCTAGATTATATGGCCAAACCCGTCCATTTCCAGTCAGATATTCAAGCTTTGAAGCTTATCAAAAAATAATCAGCTATGCAATACGACCATGGGCCATTGGAACCCCGAACCAGCTATTTAGCAGTGTATATGGAATACTTGGATCAATATGGAGGACAACGATACAAATCGGTTTGGTAGTTACTGTTGGTACCAGGATCGATAATCTATTCAAAAGACTCTCAAAAATAACTGGCTTGAGGAAAATTTCTGATAAAATCAAGAATGAAGCAGCAGAAAGAGAAAAAGCAGCAATGCAAGCTATTAGAAAGATTGTAGGTGAAGAAAAATTTGCTTCATTGCAATTCAGACTAGCAGCAGAGTCCAAAAGCTTCTGGAAGTGGAATCCACTCAAACCAGCATTAACATGGGAGGATGCAGATAATGCTGCTAAAGTTGCAGTCGAATTGGGGCATCTTAAAGAGGAGGTGTCTGTGACTTCGAACGATGAAATAAGAAGAAGATTAAGCGAGTCAAAAGCAAGACTAGAGCAGATATTTGGCGCAAAGAAACTTTCAAAAGCACCTGAATATGGACACCTGAATGATATGCAAGATACACAGAAAAGTTGCCAAATACTACTAGAAACAGTAGAATTTCTCCAAAATGAGCACGAATTAAGTTAAAGTATTATAAACATAAATTACAATACTACATTATGGAGGAATCCAAATTAATATTAAGAGACCGATTAGCAATGGAAAGAACCAAATTAGCAAAAGAAAGAACAAGCTTGGCATATATAAGAACAGGTATTAGCCTTGCCCTTGGAGGACTGTTTTTCGTCGGTTATTTCCCAGCAGACACTGCATTCTCATACATTGGATATACAACAGTATTCATTGCAGTTCTATTTACAGCGTATGGATTCCATCATAACAGCAAATCAAGAGAAGTTGTTTATTCGATAATGAGTGAAGTTAACAAAATAGATAAAGAGCCACCAAACGAAGAAGAACAACCAAAGGAAGAAGAGCCAGAAGACGAAGAAGGATTATAGTTTCACTACTTCCATCTGCTCCATGGTTTTTTCTACAATTTTTTCAATTTCAAGATCTCCCTCAATTTTCTTTGCAGCTTCGAGTTTTACTCTTGTAGAAGGACTTTGATGAGCAACTAGAGAACAGCAGTCTTTGTATTTTTCAACGCTCAGATCAAAAAATCCGCTTTTTATTGAAAAATCAATAATCTCCTGCTTGTTGTAAGCAATCAAAGGCCGGAAAACCGGAATTTCTGATACCTCATTAGTAGTATAGATATTTTCAAGAGTTTGCGATGCAACCTGTCCCAAACTGTCGCCAGTAACAATTGCTTTTATCTTGTATTTTTTTGCAATGGCATTTGCAAGGCGCAAAAGAAATCTTCGAAAAACAATAACCTCCCGGCGATTATTTGAGCTGAAGGTTTTTTTGTAGAATTCAAGATATGGCACGATAAAAAGTCTTGACTTTGGAGGATGGAATTTTTTCAGCTTATTTGCAATTCGCATAATCTTTGAGTCTTTTGCTTCACTATTTTCTGCAAATGAATGAAGATGGATATAATCAATTGCACATCCCCGCCTCATCATAAGTAGCGATGCAACAGGAGAATCAATCCCGCCAGATAAAAGAGAGAGAACTCTTCCGGAAGTTCCTACTGGAAGCCCTCCAGGACATTTAATTCGCTCGAAATAAACCAGTGCCTCGTCCTGAAGGATATCAATGTAGATCGTATGATCAGGATGTTTCAGATCAACCTTTGCCCCACGGTCAACAAGATCCTGACCAATTATCTCATTTACTTTTTGTGACTCCATTGGAAATGTCTTGTCAGATCTTTTTGTATGGACTTTTATTTTTCCAGAAAAAGATTTGTCTGAGAGTACGGATCTTATGGAATCAATATCTGGATTAGTTGAAACCACTGGAGAAACTGATTCAATTCCAAAAGTATTTGTCAGGACATTCAAAACATTATCTGAGCTCTCGCACTCAAGAAGCAGCCTTCCGCCTCTTCTGTGGACGATTATTTTTTGTTCTGATAGTGATGCCTTGATATTTCGGATTAGGGCATTCTGAAAAAGATAGCGGTTTTTGCCCTTGAGAGCTATTTCTGAATAAGATAAAGTAAATAACATTGCAGCACCATTAAAATGAGAAAGAAATTTATAGGCTATAGACTCCTGGCGATGTTTCCTTAAGATCAATCACCTTTGGAACAACTAAGTTTCCAAGAAGAGCAGTTGCTGTTTCTTTAGAAGATCCATTTGGATTTGGATCGTGAGCATCTGGTAAAACCCCATATTGACCAATGTGTTCTACTGAATCTCTAACAAATTGCCTTCCATTTTGATCAAGATATCTATATGCATGTGCAAGTATATCTGCTGCTCCGCTTTGAACAGATTTTGAAGGATCAGTTAGAAGCTCAATGCATTGATCTGCAAGAATTGCGCATGCTCTTTGACTTGCGCCACGAAGTAATGTTTTGGTGAGAGTTACTGCAGTTCCTCTTGTTACAGTATTTGAAGATTTAGAAAGATCCAGACAAGAATCCATCAAAGCATCCAGAGCCACATTGTCTCCACTTTTCCTGTGAAGAGAAACTATTTCTGAAAAGAGTTTTGTTGGATCTGCGCCATTGAGTATCGCTCCTTCAAGAGATGAATTGAGAACTCCATGAGCAGCAAATGAATGTGCTTTTGAATAAAGGTCTTTTGCAGCTGTTTTCCTCTCTGCAGAATCATCTGTTCTGCTTCCCTGATAAATAGAAGTAAATGCCGAGGTAACTACTGTGAGCTTTCCTGGAAATAAGCTATGAGTAGGCATTTTTGGAACTACTGGACCAGCTGCAACAGCTCGCCTTACAGTTGTTTCTTGACCTCCCATGACTATCTAGGAGCAGCTCGCGCTTTTATATGTTTGGGTCTTTTTGGTGGTAAATTCTGGGATGGTGGGGCGAGTTTCTTTGAAGTAAATGCTTTGAGAGCCTGCCCAAAGACTTCTGGAATTACGAGTTCCTTTGCACATTCAGTATTAAACACCTCAGCATGCCTTTCCAGAAACGCTCTCATAGTAGTTTCAAAAGAGGAATTGGGAGCTCCCCGATCCTCAAGATGAGCTCCTGCAATTAACAGTACTCTCTCAGCAATGCGGCCAGTATGTGATGAACCGAAATTCCCAAGTTGAGCTCTTCGAAGCAATACATGAGCTGCAAATGGAACAGCAGCCTCAATTGCAGAGCCTGAAAGTTCATTAAGTTTAATCGGATTTGGGTGGCCTAGGAAAAGCTTAAGAAATTCGCTCGTACCTGGAACGCCAAGCCTTTTCCCAGAATCAAGAATACAGTCAGCTATTTTTGGAAGAGCTGATTTGATAGGTCTTGGAAGAGGATGCAAACTTTCAGGATTTGGGATATGGGGTAATATAAGATCGCTTACTCCATCGACCATAGTAACAAATGCTGCTGTAGAATCAACTTTGGAAAGAGCCCTGAAGACATTTTCCTGCAAACCATTTTCAGGAAACCTTGGAAGCGGAAATTGAGTTCCAGTTGCAAGAAAATGTGGATGTGGAGTTGTAATATCAGAGACACTTATGGCATGCGACATATAGTGGCAGATTTGTTCGACAACTGCATTTCTAGGAGGAGTTTCTCCGCGCGAGAGCAGTGCCAAGGTTGCACTATCCCCATTCAATAGAGGATGCATTCGCATGAAACTAATTTCCATTAACATATTCACATACACATGAAGGTCTCCTTTTGCCGAAGAAAGAGCAAGAAGTGCTGGAATTGAACGCTCTTTTTGATGAGTAGTTAGAGCCTCGATTGCATATGAGCGGGTTTTTGGATCTTCATAATGGAATATGGCACTTGAAAGAATTTCTCCAGCAAGAGCTGATTTGTGGGCATTTGGAAGAGATTTCCTTGCTTCAACAACCAGCATTCTCTCAAGAGATAGTGTTGTAATTCTCTGCGCTTGAGCAGAATAGACTACAGGTGAGAGGCCAGGGATAAGAGGCTTGGCAAGTTCCATCATTGCATTCCTCCAGACAAGAGGATCAATAGAACAGATTGAAAGCTCTTCCAGCATTTTAAAATAAATTAGTTGTTTTTTTTCTGAGCTCTCGCGTGTAATTGCTTTTGATAGGATACTTACCAAAGAAAGATCAGAAGCAACAAGCCAGTCGTGAAAGTCCTGGATGTCTTTCCCAGAGACCATCTTAGGCTCTGGAAGAGTAAGTGCCTGAACCACCAATCCATCAAAATCACTTGAGGGCTCGCCCATATTAGATGATTTGATATTTCTTAAAAGCTCAAGCAAAGATCCTCTAAGGAGACTATCTTTGTAGATGCCGTTCCATTCTTGTTCCATTGAGGGGACAAATTCAACTTCCCCGATCTGAATCTGAGTAAAAAGTTTATTGTGCGAGGGCATAGTCGAGAGATACTGCATTAATGTTTTTATATGGATGGGCATGGTCTAGTGAAAAACCAGCATTTGCTGGCTATTCACAGACTTCTTTTTGTATTATTACATCCCGAGTAACATTAACGCACTCCTGCCTTGTCCTAGTAATCTCATAACAATCTTCTATAACTGCAGGTTCTTTTATAACTAAATTGCATCCAGCAGAATTGATTGGGACTCCAGGAGTATAAAAGTGCTGGAAATCAAATACTGCAGTTTCATTTGGAGCAATTGAAATGGTCTTGGGATCTCTTGAGAATACTGAAGTACCGAGTGTGAAATTAGCAGCAACTGCCCAGATTCCGGTTTTTTTCAGATCATCATTCTTGATTGACATGGTACACCTGGTCATTGCCTTTTGGCATGCAGAGCATTCTGAGAGAGGTTTACCGCCACAAGCACCGTCAAGCATACAAAAATGAGTAATTGGAAGTTCAATTGCCGTATAATTTAATGTGCGTCTTCCGCATTCCTGTTCAGTATAACCAACTTCACCACATTCTTCAAATTCAGCAGGAACTATCTCATTGATAGTTCTGCACACAATGTTTTCCTCTTGTTCTTGTTCTTCTTGGACTGGAGGAACAACTGTGTCAACACATCCAAATGTTAAAATGAAAATTAAAAACAATGAAAGATAGTTCATAGGTTCACCTTGGCCTAAATACTATTAGCATGTTTATATTAGTTTCCAGAAAACAAAAATGGAGTTTTTTTGCTAGATAAGAATATTTATAGCACCTAACAGCCTGATAATTAATATGGATTATCTGCTTCGTGAGTTCAAGCATGGCGATGAGAAAGAAGTGATATCTGTTTTCAAAGATGCCAACAATCCTCGCAGAATCAGCAATGGGGGGATCTATCCAGATGAAAAAATTGACCAGATACAAAATTGGTCAGATGAAAAAATCAAATCATTTATTATTGATGGGAATTTTCTATTTGTTGTAGAAATGGAGGAAACAAAAGAAATAATTGGTACTGGTGGAATTTCAACTGGCCCCACTAATTTACTATTTAAAAGTACGCACAGCAGAGCCCATTATGTAAAGGAGAATTATCAAAAAAAGAAAGCAGGCATAAGTTTTGGAAAAATGCTTCGGCAGGCAACTATCTCAAAAGCAGCTTCACTTGGTTTTCGCAAAATATTTGGATATGCAGCGCCAAATGTAGTTGGATTTCATAAAAAATTCGGAGCTAAAACATATCCAAAATATAATAAAAAATCCCCATTCAGCTCATCTGTTGAGCTTCAATATTATGAGATTGAATTATACCACTCAATCTGGAATGGATTTAGGATTGAGCCTTACATGCACAGAATTAGTAAATTTTGATCCGCAAAAGATATTTAACAACAAATCAATAAAGTTCAGTTTATGTTTGATGAGCCGGTTAATATTCTGCACAAGGTATTTTCCATAAATCAAGAGCAGTCTCTTGATCAGGATGCCATGGAAAAATTACAGAAAAAAAGACTGGAAAAAATTCTCAAATGCGCTTATAGAACCCCTCATTATAGAGGATTAATGGAAAGAGAGTCTCTTTCAATTGCAGATATTGTAGATGACATTTCACTGCTCCCGATTACAAGAAAGGATGAGGTTAGAAGATCTCCAGAATCATTAATTCAAAATGGCATATCAAAGGAATCACTCAATATATACAAGACATCAGGCTCTACAGGAACCCCTATGAGCATATATGTAGATAAAGAAATGTTTTGGCACAGGGTTGCGTCAAATTATCAGGCTGAGATTTCATTTGGAAGGTCGCCCGTAGAATTGTTTGCACATATTACAGCCATGAACAGAACTATGGCAGTTCATCCGCTATTAAAGAAATTGAGGATATTCCCAGTCATACATTTGCCGATTATAAATGGGGAAGAAGAAAACCTGTCGATATTACAAAAAAACAATGCAAGGATGATTAGAAGTTATCCGTCGGCACTAAATATACTGGCAAAATTAAACAGCATCAAAAAGACCCCATTGAAAGTAAAGTCAATTTTATCAGGAGGAGAACATCTTAGCGAAAAATCAAGAGAATATATTGAAGAATCATTTGCATGCCCAGTTTTCAATAGATATGGAGCGATTGAATGTCCATCACTTGCAAAAGATTGCACTGAAGAAAAGAATCTTCACATAGCAGAAGGATCATATCTAGTTGAGATAGTAGATAAAAAAGGAAAACCAGTAAAAAGTGGAACTGGAGAGATAGTTATCACTCATTTTTTCAATAAGTCTATGCCATTTGTCAGATATTCCACTGGAGACATTGGGTGCTGGGGAAAAGAATGCCCATGTGGAAGGCATTCGCGAGTACTGAAATCACTTGAGGGAAGAGAAAGCGAATTAATCTCTCTTCCAAGCGGAAAATCAATCTCAGCATTTTCACTTGCCCTGCTCCCTCTTGAGTCTGTTTTTGCCGGAGTCTTGAATTATCAGATAGTACAGGAAAAAGAGGAGCTTCTGCTAGTGCGATATGTTCCTATGCTAGATGGAATAACAAAAAAAACAAAAGATGAGATCAGAAAAATAATAGATGAGCTTTGCCTTGGAGAGGTCAAAGTAGAATTTGAAGAGGTAGATGAGATAAAACCAGGTAAAACAGGAAAAAGGAAGAACTTCATTTCCAAAATAAAAAATTAAAGTTTCAAAATAGCTCTAGTTTCAGAAGCATTTGCAATTGGCCTTCCAAGTTCAGTTGCCAACTTTGCAATGCGCCCTACCAGAGCTTCGTTGGTTGCTGGAATCTTCTTTTCTAGATCATAGTAAAAATTATCCTCGAGCCCAGTTCTAACATGGCCACCCATAATTATAGCAGCAGTATTGACTGAAAGCTGGAATTTTCCACCTCCAGCAGCAGCCCATGTAGAGTTTTGCGGAAGACTTTGGACTAGATGGCATAAATCAACCATACGCGCTGGCATTGTTCCAAGCAAGCCAAAGAAAAGGTTGAAATGGAATGGGGGTTTTAGAAGTTCTTTCCTTTTGAGATACGCTGCATAATTCAGCATACCAGTATCAAAAATTTCAAGTTCTGGACGGATGCCCTTAGATAGCATGGTTTTTGCCAGTTCCGAGATTATATTTGGAGAATTAATACTAACATCTTCTGGAAAATTAATTGAACCTAAAGTAAGACTGGCGAATTCCGGCTTAAATTCTCCTTCAAGATCCAGAATGGCTGCCCTTTCTTCAAATGTTTTGAAAACCCTTCCTCCAGCAGTAATACAAATAACAGAACCAGGGCAATGTTTTCTCACTCCAGACATAATTTCTTCGAAAATTTCTTTTTTGCACGAAGGTTTTCCATCTTCTCCACGTGCATGAATATGAAAAGATGTTGCTCCTGCAGCAAAACATTTGCGAGCATCGGATATTATCTCATCTGGAGTGACAGGAACATTTGGAACCTCTGTTTTTGTAGGAACATTGCCAGTTAGAGCGGCAGAGATTATGAGCTTGTTTTTCTGAAGTAGCAAATCTGAAGATCCTCCCAGCACATATCCTTGATCCATAATATCAGTTCCAAACAAAACGCCATACGATTATGGCTTTTGAGAATAAAAACGCCGAGAGAGAGATTTGAACTCTCAATCCCAAAGGGACGCGCTAACTAGTTTTGACTGCTTTTATATAAAGGCAGAATTCCAGGCGCGCGCACTACCGGATTATGCGATCTCGGCACGAATGTAATAAACCAGTATAGGTAAGCTCACCTAGGTTTTTAATATTTATCAGTGAAACATGTTTGGAGAGGCCTATGTCTTTAAAAAAAACAGATAGTGTAATCTCTGGACTTATTGAAAAGGAATCAGAATACCAAAAGAAAACACTCAGACTAATTGCTTCTGAGAACTATGCTAGTAAAGCAGTTATGGAAGCCACAGGTTCGATATTGACCAATAAATATGCAGAAGGCTACCCTAACAAGCGATATTACGCAGGAAATCAATATGTGGACGAAATAGAGATACTTGCTATTGAGAGAGCAAAAAAACTGTTTGGTGTAGGCCATGCCAATGTCCAGCCCCATTCGGGATCATCCGCAAACATTGCTGCTTTTTTTGCATTTTTGGAAGTTGGAGATAAATTCATGGGTTTAGATCTAGCCCACGGAGGACATTTGACGCATGGATCACATGTAAATTTCTCGGGCAAGTGGTTCAAGCCAGTTGCATACAGTGTAGATAAAGAAACTGAAGCACTAGATTATGATGCGATTAGAAAAACAGCTCTTGAAGAAAAACCAAAATTGATTATCTGTGGATATACTGCATACCCTCTTGAGATCGATTTCAAGGCATTTAGAGACATTTGTGATGAAGTTGGTGCTGTGATGATGGCAGATATCAGCCACATTGCAGGATTGATTGCTGCAGGAGTATACCCATCACCAGCGGAATATGCAGAGATAATTACAACAACCACACACAAAACATTGCGAGGCCCTAGGGGAGCAATGATGATGTGTAAAGAGGAAAATGCAAAAAAGATGGACAAATCAGTTTTCCCAGGAACGCAAGGGGGCCCACTAGAACATTGCATAGCTGCAAAGGCAGTTTGTTTCCACGAAGCAATGCAACCAGAGTTCAAAGAATATGCAGCTCAAACAATAAAGAATGCAAAAGTACTTGCAGAAGAGCTTGGTGCAAATGGACTTAGGGTTGTTGCTGGAAAAACAGAATCACATTTAGTGCTGCTCGATCTTACTGCAAAAGGAATAACAGGAAAAGAGGCCCAAATGTCACTTGAAGAAGCAGGGATCATCACAAACAGGAACACAATACCATTTGACACACGGAGCCCGTTCATTACAAGCGGTCTTCGGGTTGGTACAGCTGCACTAACTACACGAGGAATGAAAGAAAGTGAAATGAAAGAAATTGCCTCGATGCTAGTAAAGGTTGTTGAAAAACCAGACGATAGTGAACTAAAACTGAGGATAAGATCAGAAGTTGAAGAACTTTGTGAAAAATTCCAGATATATAAAGAATAAAAAAATAGAAGAGTTCATATCGAAAAACGATACAAAAACAAAAAGTAAGAAAGAGATTATCTCTTCCTTGTAGTTTTTCTTTTTGTAGTTTTTTTCTTTGCTGCAGTTTTTTTCTTTGTAGTGGTTTTCTTTCTTGTTGTTGTTTTTTTCTTTGTAGTGGTTTTTTTCTTTGCTGCTGTTTTTCGCTTTGTTGTTGTTTTTTTCTTTGTAGTAGTTTTGCGCTTAGTTACCTTCTTCTTTACAGTTTTTTTCTTTGCTGCAGTTTTCTTTTTTCTTACAACCATATTTTCACCCCGTTTTGTTATTGAATTTTCATTCAAAAAGAAGATTAATAAAGCTTTGCGCAATTTGTTGCGAAAACATGCCAAAAAAAAGAATTTTTACAAAAAAAATTTAAAAAGTTACAAAAAAATTTTACAAAAAAATTGAAAGATAATTTGGGGAAAAAAATAATTTGAAAATAAAAAAATGCAAAAAAATTTGCGGCCGCCGGGATTTTCGGCTTTAAAAAAATTCAAGCTTTCGGACCCGGGTCGCGAGCTTGGGAAGCTCGAATCCTACCATTGTCCATAAGAAATACGCTAGACTACGGCCGCTTTGGAAGATGAATTGTCTGGGTTGGAAATGGAATTTCAATTTTTGCTTTCTCCAGTTCTTCCATAATTGCAAGATTTATTGCTTGCTGAGTATCCATATATACATTGAAATCCGGAGTGGTCATGAAATAAACAACCTCAAATATCAAGCTTGAATCGCCTAATTTCTGGAAATGAACACGATCAAACTGGATGTTTTCAAGCTTCTCAATTGCTGATTTTATCATGCCTGGAACTTTTTTGACCTTTTTTGTCGGAGTATCGCACCCAATTCCAAAAGTAAATACAATTCTTCTCTTTTCCATTTTCTTAAAATTGTTTATTCTTGAATCAGTTAGTTCTCTATTTGAAACAACGAGTTCCTGCCCTTGTAAGGTGCGTATGCGGGTTGATTTGATGCCTATTTTCTCAACAGTTCCCATGTCAGTACCAATAATAAGAAAATCCCCCACCCTAAATGGCTTATCAAGATGTATTGAGAAATAGGAGAATACATCTGTCAGGACTGTCTGGAGCGCAAGCGCAATGGCAATACCGCCTATTCCAAGTCCAGTTAAAAGAGTGGACATGTCATAGCCCAAATTGGACAGTACAAGAAGAACTACAAGAGACCAGAGAACACCTTTAGACATATTAGCAAGCAGATTTACTGCCCCCCTGTCAACGCGCTCTGATCTTTTCTTCTTGCCGTCAATGATGAGCTTAGCAGCAAAGTCAATGACATATCCGGCAGATCGTATAAGATAATAGCCAACCAGCAGCAACATGACCACTTGGGTGAATTCTTCCAGTTCTACAGGCAATGAGATAAACTGAAATGAAAAATGAAGAGAGAAAACTATATACAATGGCCATCCTATTTTATCAAGCAGTTTGAATAGCAGATCATCATATTTGTTAGTGGTATGTTCTGCAAATTTCTTTAGCCTTCTAAGAATTACAAATTTGAAGATTCTCAGAATCAAGATAGATAAGAGAAAAACAAGAAGTGCAGATATGTATTCTGTTGCGAAATTCTCGCCTATCTTGTATGTAAGTATCTCTGGACCAAGATAAGTTTCCAGCAACTGCTCAAATGCCATGAGAATACACCTGCAAGATGTTTTATAAGATTACTCCACAGTTCCAGCTTTCTGGAACAATTTGACCATCTTGCTCTTTACAGTAACTGGAATTGGCACTGCAACTTCAATAAGCTCAACTGTGATCTCATCTTTCGCCTCGTCAATATTGAGTACTTTTGCCCGTTCTCCCTTAAATGGACCGGATGACATTTCAACAAGGTCTCCAGATTCAATAATCATGGATGGTTGCTTATCAGCATTAACAAGGGTTTCAATTTCCTCTAAAGTAATTGGTTTTTTTAGGAAACCTTTGATATGCTTTACTTTCTGAATAAGATTAACAAGAGTATTTTCATCAGAGACTTCTATGAAGAGATATCCCTTGACGTTTTCAACATGCATGATAGAATAAACATCTAACTTTTCTGCTTTGCATTTTTTCATTAAAATTTCTGAGATTATTTTCTCCTGTCCTGAGGTTACACGTATTGTTTGAATCATTTTTTCACCTGATAAAGCCAAATATTATAGATATTACAAAGCCTGTGAGGCCAAAAATCAACATTCCAAGTGCAGTAACTTTAGCAACTTTAGCATATTCTGCAGGGGTTGGTTTGCGGGAAATGTGAATTATCCTATTGCATCGTTTTAGTAGTTCTCGAATTTCCAAAATAATCACCCGACTAAGTCAAGATCAAGATTTTCAGTCTCAATGGACTGATCCTCTTTTTTCTTGGGGAATCTAACTCCAGCAAGCACAACAAGTACACGCATGGAGGATTTTTTTATGTTTTCATTAACCCTTGCACCCCAAATGATATGTGCATTTGGATTAATTTTCTTTGCAGTTTCTGCAACAACATACTCAGCTTCCTTGAGGCTCATATCCTCTCCGCCGATAACATTGATCAAAGCTCTTGTGGAAGTACTAACATCAGCATCAAGAAGTGGCGAGTTGAGAGCGGTTTCAACAGCAACTCTTGCCCGATCTTCCTGTTTTGCATCAAGAGATGCTTCACCAAGACCAATAACTGCAAATCCACCATCTACAAGAATAGTTCGAAGATCAGCAAAATCCACATTTACAAGACCGGATTTTGTAACAAGTTCTGCAATTCCCTTAACAGAACCAGCAAGAACCTCATCACATACCTTAAATGCAGTATTAAGAGGAAGATCAGGAACCAAATTGAGAAGTTTATCATTTTTGATGACAATCAAAGTATCAGTATGTTTTTTTAATTTTTCAATTCCGTTTATGGCATTTTCCATACGGATTTTACCTTCTGAAGTAAATGGCAAAGTGACAACAGCAACAGTGAGCGCCCCCATGCTTCTTGCAGCCTCTGCGATTATTGGAGCGCTGCCAGTTCCTGTTCCACCACCCATACCACAGGTAATGAAAACCATTGAAGCATCAGGAATTGAGTTTTTTATTTCCTCGATTGCTTCTTTTGCAGATTCCTCTCCAACTACTGGATTAGAACCGGCACCCCGGCCTTTGCTTATTTTTTTTCCAAGCAGGACTTTTTTGTTAGCTCTAACATGAAGCAAGTGTTTTGCATCAGTATTCATTCCGATCAGATTGACACCAGATATACCAAGTTCAAAAACCCGGTCAAGAGTGTTGCATCCGCTTCCACCAGAACCTATGATATAAATCTTCTGCTCTGTTTCTTCAATGAATTTCAGTAGATCTTCATCATCCTGGTTTTTAGGCGTAATATCCTGAATTATTTTCCTCTCCACAGAGGTGGTAGGTCTTGATTCTGGAACATACTGAGTAGTTGGTTGAGATTCCGAGGTAGGAACATTCTGTACATCATCCACATTATCACCGTAGAATTATGAGAATTTGACGAATAAAGTTAGTATGAAAAAGTATATATAGGTACCTAATCCTGCCAGGTATCTGGAGGCAGCTCATCCTCCCGTTGTTTATTGCTTAGATACCAAGCAAACGCAAGTCCAAATACCAGGCCACCAAGATGTGCAGCACTGGCTATTCCACTATTGATGTTAAATGAACCAAACAATTCAAGTGCAACCCAAAGAATTGCAGCATACTTCATTTTCATCGGTATGAAATAGACAAAAATCCGCATATTGGGAAACATCACTGCGCAAGCTCCTAAAATCCCATAAATCGCTCCACTTGCTCCAAGAGCTGGAATTGATGGGATAATGCCCAAAACATATGTCATATAATATGCAAGACCCCCAACTAGGCCGGCCACAAAATAGAGAGTTAAGAATTGGGATTTGCTTAGTTTGCGCTCTAGAATACTTCCAAAGAGAAAGAGTGCATACGCGTTGAAGAATATGTGCATATATCCGCCATGAAGAAACATGCTCGAGATGAATCTCCATGGTTCTGCAAATGCAATTGCAGGAATAAATATGAATGCTTCGGTAAACTCTGAGCTCATCATCTGAAAAAGAAATGCAATACCAATTATTGCAAGGATAGATGTGGAAATATTCATGGGATACCACTCAATGATAATTAATTTATATGAATCGCAAAGTTATGATCGAAATATCATCCCGCTTAGGTTCCAGAAGCTCGTCTGGTTTTTCTATTTTTCCTTTTGAGGCTCTTTGCTCGATTTCAGCTGCGAGTTTTTTAGTAATTTCTTTAGGGTCTTTGAGACCAGTTATGAGCTCTTTCAGATCTTCTGAACCAGAGCTATCAACGACATATCCTTCTTTGATTTTTAGATAAAGATTGTCAATAAGTGCATCTGATGCCAGGATTATGAGCTCTCCTCCATTAAGCTTTCCACTAGTTATGCGAATTTCAACATCAACTCCTGATGGCCCCATCACAGAAGTAACAAGACTCCTGTGGGAGATGAATTTCAAAATTGAATCATTATCGCCAACAGGGCGCCCAAGAGGAATTTCAAGATCAAGGGTTTCTCCGACGATTCCATAGATTGGAGAATCTCCAACCGAGGCCATGACAAATGATCCAGAGCTATTTGCCATGAATATTGATGCAGTAGTGTAACCCCGAGTGATGTTTTTGTTTGCATGGGAAATGGCATTGCGAACTGCTTTTTCAGATGGAGTCTTTGTTTTCAAAAATTCGAGAATAGATAATGCTGCAGCTGAAGAAGCATTAGCAGCACCAGATTCGCCACTCACTCCATCAAAAACAGCTGCGATAAGAAGTTTTTCATCTGCATAAACAATTGCAGAATCCCCGCATTCTTCATGCACTCGTTTCACTAATGAAGAAAATTCGCAAAAAGAATTTTTTCCATTAAAACTCTCAGAGGATTTGATTTTTGTCCCGAGCAATAGTTTTTCCATAGTTTAGAAAACCTCCAGAATCGCCTTGTAGGGAGCGTCTGATTTTATTGAAACTTTTGAAAAATGAGTGCGATAGGCTTTGTATCCCTTTTTTCTCAATCTCTCTATTATTGTTTTCATATCAGGAAGCTGAGCTAAATGTTTGAGCTTGCAGATATGATGTATATTATAATAGTAAGGAGGCATCCCAACTTCGCTTTCCATAAGTGAAAGCATTTGCTCAATTTCCTCATGATCTGAATAATTTCTCTTTGAATTGAGAGTTCTCATTTTTTTGATAAATGATTTATCATGCAGCTCGCCAAGCCAAAGAGGACCAGCATAATCTTGATCAGGAACAGGAAATTGCCCGAAAGAACGGTCTCCAGTTTTTTTATCATATGATATGTGCCCAAGTTTTTTCAAGCTTGCAAATGCCAAATCGGCCCCCCGCGTAACCTTTATTACACTCTTTAGATAATGTTTATTGGAAAAAGAAACAAGAGGAGTAATCCCCATATTGAATTCTGAAGCGACTTCTGCTATCCTCTTTAGCATGATTCGAAGGCCAATCTCATGAGTAAACTCATTATTGAGTGGCTTAGAATGATAATTTTTCATGCATGGAGAAACTTTTCCACCGCAAAGAACTGCAACATCAGTAGCAGTAACAGAAAGATAGGCTACTTTTTTTGGATTGAAAAATCTGAAAGCATCAACAAGATAAGGGCTCGGAGTTCCAAATGGATCAATTTCAAGAAAATCGGCAACAAGATCAAATGCAACTTTTGAGATGTTTCCTTTTACAGCAGTGGCATTGACATCATTTGCTTTTGCATTTTTCTTTGCAAGAGTAATTGCTGCAGGCTCGATATCGACGAATGTGATGCTTTTGACATTAGGATTTTCCTTTGCATAGCGAATACCACGAATCCCACTTGCACAAAAAGCATCGACAATATCAAGATCTGAGCCTATAGCACCAACTGCAAGTGAAGATAAGCTTCTGCAAAGCTGCATTGCAGTATTGTAAAAAACTTTTTTAGATGAATATAATTTGACTTTTTCTTCCAAGTAATCAACCTTTGATAAACTCACGCATCGCAACAGTTGCATAAGAGCCTGATTGAAGCGCAAAGCTGAATATGTTATTATCACAATTAAAATCTTTTAGTGGAGCGAGTAATGTTCTATATGTTCCTTTTGAGGCTACTTCAGGGATGTGCTTCATCCTGAAATTTTCTTTAGTCATGCCAAACTTTTCCAAAAGCTCCTTTTCTCGCTCGTTTAATGGAGTTTGATATCCTATTAGTTTTCCGCAAATCCAGCCTTCTGCATCAGCCTTTTTCACATCAGGAAAGCCAAGCGTTTCACCGCAGAAATATTCTCCTTCTTCAAGCTCAAGGCCTTCTGATATTCTATCTGAAAGCTGCATATTGAATAGCTTTGATTGAAATGCATGAATGAAAAGCAGAAGGGTTGATCTTGGAAAGTTTTGCAAAGACTCTTTGAATTTTCCTGGATGCTGTGCTAAGTATGAAATTAATTTTCTCTCGAGTCTTAAGTATTTGGGAAATTCCTGCATTGCTTTTTTGTAATCCCCAGTTTCAGCTAGAGATAACCTTGCTTGCTTTGCATTCTCATTTTCTTCTCCACTGCTGTCGCAAAGGAAAATCGAAATTGCTTCTTCTATTTTTCCTTCAAGCAGCTTTTGGCCGGTTATTGCAGTATTTTTTCTTGTTGTTCCAAATCTTTGCTCGCCAAAATAATTAGGAAATTTTCCTGCAAGTTCATTGGTGATAGCATCAGCTCCACTGCAGTCTGCATCATTCAAAGTTATAGTAAAACGATTGCCAAGAAGTTCTCCCATATGGATTTTGTCCTCAGCATTCCATGCTCCATTGATGGATATGTCTTTGATTCGCAAATCAAGAATTTTTTCTATCGGGATATTGAATGCTGAAACAGCTTGGGTTGTTATTGCAACCTTGTCTTTTGTTCCAGCAGTATTGAAGCGCTTGTGAGTGGTATTGAGACGTTTGGCAAGCTCTAAGATAACAGAAGAAGTTGACCAGTCTGTTTTTTGCAGGATAAAATGAGTGAAATTTCCAGTTCCTGATTTTGAAAATTGTTTCCCGATTTCATAAACTGTGCCATCTGGTGCAATCTCCTCAACTAGAAAATCTTCAGGTTTTGATTTCAAAGTTCCTCCAAGACCTGGAATAGTAGAAAGATAATTCATTAGTAGAAAAATAGAATAGAGAAATTTAAGAAGAAACAGCTTCAGTTAGTTTTGATCTTAATTCAACTTCTGAAACATTCATTGGCTTGTTTTGTTTGACGCTGGTTGAAACGCATCTCTGTGCAAACTTTTCCGGCGCAACGTCAGCTGGGTTGTAATATACAACATCAGCAACAACAGTAAATGCAACTCCTTCTTTCAAGGAAGCAGATGCCAATTTTGCAACTCGCTCAACAAGATCAGGATCCTGCCTCTTTGCAACTGAGAAAACAATGCAATCAGCCATTTTCGCAGACTGTCTTGAGGTAAGTTCGTGGTCAAGTTCAAATTCTGCCATTAATCTTTCTCTTGTGGCAATTGCTTTCTCTGGATCAGTAAATACTTTTGCATATTCTGCTGCATAGAAAGATGATACGCCTTGTTTGACTGCTGATTTTACAACTGCATTTGCCTGTGCAATTCTTGATTGTAATCTATCAGGATCGCCATTGCAGGATCTCATCAAGCCAGAAGCTAAAGCAGCGGCATGACTATCTTTTGCAAATCCACTTAGTTGTTTCATAACAGCTTGTTTTGCTGGTGAAATTTTTTGTACCATAAATATCCACACATTATTACTGCAATTGATAGTTTATAAATATGTCGTTTCGTGTTATTTTTCCTTATTTTTTCCATAATCGAATAGGTTTTCAGAGGTACTGTATCCTCCTAGGGGGACGCAGATCTTTTAATACATCTTATGTCGTAATTAGTGTACCTCAATGAACTCCGGGTAATCACAATGCAGCAAAAAACCAGAAGTAGTGCTCAATCTTCCAGAAGCTCCACCAAAGAGCCCCTAGCTGAAGGCTTGCAGATTAGTATTCCTACTGGTCCTCGCGGAATGCGATTATGGAGTAAATTGACTGATGAGCAGATTATTGATTTTGCAAGGAAAGTGATGAAAGAAAAGGAAATAACAGGAAGAAAAGACTTATCAAAAACTGATTGTGGGCTATATGGTGCTTTGCAAAGAAGAGGATTGCTTGAGAAAGTTGGGTTTGAGGAGAAACGAAGAACGGAAAGATCTTGGAAGGATATGAATGATAATGAAGTTGTTGAGCTTGCAAGAAAAGTGATGGAAGAAAAGAAGGTAACAGGAAGGGAAGAATTGAGAAAAGCTGATTCTGGTTTGTATTCTATTTTGATAAGAAGAGAAGTACATGGTAAAATTGGATTTGAGGAGAATCACAGATCTTGGAAAGATTTGAGTGATGAAGAAGTTATCGAGTTTGCAAAGAAATTGATGGTAAAAAAGAAGATAAACAATAAAACAGGGATAAAAAATGCTGATTCTCGTTTATACCAAGTTTTGAGAAGAAGGGGATTGCTTGATGAGATTGGATGTGAAGAAAAAAGAAGGAAAGACAGATCATGGAAAGATATGAATGATGAAGAAGTTATCGAGTTTGCAAAGAAATTAATGAATGAGAATGGGATAAGTAAAAAAGGGAAGTTAAAGGAATTAGATCAGGGAATATATCAAGTTTTGAGAGAAAGAGGATTGCTTAGTAGAGTTGGATTTGAAGAGAAACAAAGACATTGGAAAGATATGAGTAATGAAGAGATTGTTGAATATGCAAGGAAAATGATGGAAGAGAACGGAATAACCAAAAGAAAAGAGTTGGAGAAAGCTGATTCTGGATTGTATTCCATATTACAGAGAAGAGGATTGTTTGATCGAACATTTGCCAGTATTGATCAAAAGAAAGATAACCAAGCAAGAGATGCTGTTATAGATGCGCTGGAAGCATTCGCTGCAAACGACAATAATAATGCTGAGGACGATGTTGCCTAGTACATAGATTTGTCTTCTTCTTCATTGTATGAGTAAGTAAGAATTGATTTTATCAGCTTGGCACGCTTTTTGCCAACACCAGGAACTTCTGCAATTTCGCGTTCTGTTGCTTTTGCAACATTTTCAACAGAAGAAAAATGATTTAGAATTGCTTTTGCTACTTTTGGACCGACCATTGGAAGAGCCTCAATAACAGCACGTGATGTTTGTGATGGAGTAAATGTTTTTTTCCTTGCATAAATTCGAAGAGGCTGTTTCTTTGCAATCTGCTCATGCTTTGCAAAATTAAAAACAAGCTCTGCAGTTGCCTCTTTGTCCCGAGTAAAAATCAGTGACGCTCCAAAATCTGCAATGACAGTAGCATACGTTCCAAGAAGAGAACTTCGATTCAGCCTCTCCTCGCTTGAAACTCCTTCAACTATGATAACAACACGTTCATAGTTAGATACAAGATTAGGAAGTTGAGAAAACAATCTGCCATCAATTACTGACTGCTCAAAATCATTTCTGGTCTTTCTCTCAACAACAAGCCTTGCAGAGCAGAGAAAATCGCCAACCTCAAGAGCTCTTCGATTAACAACTGCGCCATAATTTTTGAAGTACTTATCAAACAATTCGTCTTCTCTATGATCAACTATAATATTGACTTTACTGGTATCATAAGATTCTAGAAATTGCTGCACAACTATCTAACTCCTGACATATATTCTTTGATTTCCCTAAAACCAATTGAACAGCCTGAATATTTGATCTTATAGAGTGCTGCTTCCAGTACGTTTTTCTCAAGGGATTCAAAACTTTTGAAGTATCCTTTTTCATAGGCAAGCATCACAAGTTCGCTCGTCCTAAGAGTACGAAGTGGACCAATCTCATTTGTAAGTTTTTGAAGATTTTTCTGATTGACCATAATATTAACGTGAAATTCTTTCTCAAAGTGCTCTTTTAGCAGAATTGGAGCTTCAATAAGAATTCTTGCTGTTCTCTCATCCATCAATATATACTCAACGCCAAGTTGTTTTGCTAAGATGAGCATCTCGGATTCTCCCATATGAATCAAATGAAGAGGCCTTCCACGAGCAAAAAAGATATTGTTTGCAAGATTCATCAGGTTCTTTGTATCATCTGTGAGCTTTGCATCAACTACTACCACAACTCCGGCGTCAATTGCATTTTTGATCCGGATAGCAGAAAAGAGATATTTTCTGATGTTCTTCTTTAGAGGAACAGTTACTGCTTCGTTTTCAACTGAGGGCGGGATAATGAATCTGAGGTTATATTTTTCAGCAAAGAAATAAAGTAAATTATCAAGACATGAAGAAGTGAGTGAAATCAAAACACCAGCATCAACAATAACATCTCTTTTTTTCATGATCTCATCCTGACAATAGCTGTCTTGCGATTTTCATCCGCTCTTTTAGAGTCATCTCTTCAGTAAGCCGATCAAACATCATGGTCGAGCCCGCATAATCAAGAATTTCCTGCTTATCTATACCAGTCATCTCAGCAGCAACACCAAGACTCATGCCCTGAGCATAAAAGGTTGCTGACATTTTCAGTTTCCCCTTTGAAAGCAGACCTATTACAAACCTAGGATCACGATCTTCAAGAAGTGATATATTTGTTTCAATTTCAGAGAAGAGATCCAGGATCATCCGCTCATCTGCAATTCGCATTTTCTTGACTAATTTTACTAGAGAATATTCAATTGCAGATAATGCTGGCTGACAGTCTTCACTTAGAAGTCTTGGTTTTGAGACAATTTTACTTAGTACATATGATATGATCGCGAGACGAAAATTAATTTTAGTAGGATTAATAGCAGTCTCTCGTAAAACAGAATCATTTAGCTTTCGGAGCCGTCGTTGATCCCTTTTCTTAAAGGCAGAAAGAATCCGCGGAATATACTCAAATAATGTTCTCAAGTGGGCACCTGTGGTAAAAATTAACGATAATATTATAAACCTATCATGATTATATCATGACAGTTGCGTGATTTTATCGCAACAGTTTGGTGAAACAATGAACGATAACTCCGACAAGAAATATAAACCTTCTGACTCCGCGTTCACCAGAGAAATACAAAGCGACCTCGAAGCGAATATGGAAAAATTCAGGGACCCGATTGTTCTTGGAGAATTCCTATACAGGCTCCTAGAAGAGCGTGAAAATACTAACAGGCTGCTCAAAAATATACTCCAACGACTCGATTCACTCGAAGCAAAAGGAGTTTCAACTGAGCAAATCCGCAAAGAGATACCAATGCTCCCTAAGATAGACGAGCAGATCCTTGAGTTTGTCAAGGAAACAGAAAAAGTAACTGCGGAAGAAGTCCGCAAGAGGTTCAAGTATAAAGGTAAGAACGCGGCTTCATCAAGGCTTAACCGCCTTGTAAAGCAGAACCTGCTCTCTAAAAAGCAGGTCGGGAAGAGGGTTTACTTCTTTCCGTTATAACATTGATGGCAAGGCTGAGAATGGGTCGACCTCCCGCCTCTCTCAACTCTCTGATTCATTCTCAACTTGTTATCCTCCCACGCTAGTACCCCTTGACCAGGGGCTAGCAATACTCACATTGATGGCAAGGCTGAGAATGGGTCGACCTCCCGCCTCTCTCAACTCTCTGATTCATTCTCAACTTGTTATCCTCCCACGCTAGTACCCCTTGACCAGGGGCTAGCAATACTCACATTGATGGCAAGCTAGCAGATCAACCTCCCGCCTCTATCCCGATCTGCTATAAACTTGTTATCCTCCCACCCTGCCTGGAAACCCTCTTGGGTTTCTATGGCAATTATTTTTCTTCAGTGCTACTGCCGTGATTATAAAGGCTTAGTACATGATCTAATTATGGTAAAAAAGTTTGATTTTGATACTACAAAAGATATTACTATTCCAAAAGATCCATTTGAAAGAATCATTGGCCAGGAAGAAGCAGTTGATATTGCAAAAATGGTTCCGCATCAGAGAAGACATTTACTTTTAGTTGGGCCTCCAGGAACTGGAAAAAGTATGATTGCGCAGGCAATTGCAAGTGTTCTTCCAAAACCAAGATATGAAATTTCTGTTCTTGATAATACTGAAAACACAGACCGACCGATAGTAGAGATTCGAGATGCAAAGCAGATAAAAAAAGACAAGAGTGGTGAGACAAAAATCGGCAAAGAACTCACGCCACTGGAAGTTCCAAGTTTTGTTGCGGAGAGATTAGGATTCAGGTGTAGAAGATGTGCTGCACTAAGTCCTTTTACAGAGGTTATTTGCCCACAATGCGGAGCAACAAAATCACAGAAAAACAACCTCTTTGACAGATATGGCTTGCCACCACAAACAGGATTAAACCCTGAAAACGAAAAAGTAAGACTCGCAACAACAAGAAGAAGCATGTCAGGAAAAGAAGAAGTAATAATATATGAAAGATCCATTGATGGCCGAATTGTTATGCTTAAGCAGGAAGAAATGAAAAAACTGGAAGAACTTGCAAAAAAGTCAAAGAGAAAAATAATTGTGCCCTTCAAAAGAACAACTTTTGTCCAATCAGGTGGAGGAACTGAAACAGAACTTCTTGGAGATATTAGACATGACCCTTATGGTGGACATCAAAATCTTGGAACATCTGCATACCAAAGAGTTGTTCCTGGAGCAGTCCATGAAGCGCATGAAGGAGTGCTATTTATTGATGAGCTATCTACTCTTGGAGAAGTCCAGAGACACATACTAACAGCTATGCAGAATAAGACTTTCCCCATTGTTGGAAGAAACCCAATGAGCAGTGGAGCGGCAGTCAGAGTTGAAGGAGTTCCATGCAACTTTATTTTCGTTGGTGCTTGCAACATAAATGACATCAAAAGAATAGTTGCTCCGCTTCGTTCCAGAATTCGAGGGGATGGATATGAAGTTCTGATGAACGCTCATATGGAAGAAACTCCAGAGAATGAGAAAAAAACATACCAGTTTATTGCACAGGAGATTATCAAGGATGGAAAGATACCACATGCAGAGCGAGCAGCAATCATGCTCCTTCTTGAAGAATCAAAGAATATTGCAAGAAAAATCGACAATGAAAAAGGACTTACGCTCAGACTCAGAAATCTTGCTGGAATCATAAAGATGGCAGGAGACATGGCGATTACTGAAAAGAAAGAATTTATTGAAAGGAAAGATGTTGCAAAGGCAATTATAGAAGCAAAGCCAATTGAAGAGAAGATCAAGGAGAAATACGGAAATTGGTGGGCAGCTGAAGCAGCAGATTATGGAGTTCAGAGTGAAAGGTCAGGATCTGAAACAGCATAGGAGATGTAATGGTAGTCTTTGAACTTGCAGTTCTGATAGCAGGACTTGCAGTTATTTCTTTTTGTAGTGAAAAAACAGTAGAATATTCAACACATATAGGGCATTCCCTGAAAGTACCACCAATAATAATAGGAGTATTATTGGTTTCGGTCGGAACAGATATTCCTGAGATTGCAAATTCGATAGTTTCATCATATTCAGGACATGGAGACATAAATGTCGGAAATGCACTAGGCTCTTGCCTAACGCAGATATCACTTATTCTTGGACTGGTTGCCATTCTTGGAGGAACAGTTATGGCACACAGAAGAAATATTTTAGTCCTTGGTCTTTGTGCAACTGTGGCAGTTGGAGCTGCCGCAATAATAATACTGGATGGGCAATTGGACAGGATGGATGCTGCACTACTTATTTTGCTCTATATCGTACTCATTGCAGTATCCATGAAATTTGTAATAGGAGAGTATGGGGAAAAAGGAATAGATTTGAGCATGATGAAAAATAATCTTCCAAAAACATTTATCCTTCTTATAATGGCCCTTGTTGGGGTTGTTATAGGAGCAATGCTAGTTGTTGAATCAGTAATTGATCTCTCAGCAGTTATTGGAATTCCAGAATATTTTGTGAGTTTTTTTGTAATTGGCCTTGGAACTTCATTGCCAGAGCTATCAGTTGAACTTGCCGCAATAAAGAAAAGAAGATTTGGACTTCTTATAGGAGACCTTATGGGAAGCAATATTACAGATGCCACACTTGCTCTTGGGATCGGACCTCTTTTGTTTCCCGCAAAAATAAGCGGGGAAATTATAATACCTGTTGCACTTTACATCATTATAGCATCACTAATAATCGTAGGCCTGTTTGCTTGGAGAGAAAAGATAGATAAAAAAGCTGCAGTTGTTCTGATTGGATTATATCTATTATCATTTGTCTTTCTCAGGTGAGTTTTTCTTCTCAGCCATTTTGATTGCTGCTTTTGCACCATCAACTAGAGACCGGCTAACTCCATCAGTTTTGAGTGGAGGTTTAGAATAGTACATATAAGTGCAATTTCCTTTGAGAAGACCTTTTTTCTTATCCTCATCAGATGCATAACCAAGGTTTGCTTTGGATATGACAATCATGTATGGGCGTTTTTTACATTTTTCTTCAACGATTTTTGCACATTCCCTAATAGCTTCGTTTAAATCTTCATCTTCCATGCGATCAACTTTACAGAGGTATTTCTACACATCAACTTATAGTGTGTTCCGTCTGGATATTTTAAAGTCTTCTCTTTAGGTTACTTAAATTTAGTTCTTCCAAGCATGATCGAATTGGTAACTACGGATACAGAACTAAGCGCCATTGCACCACCTGCAATCATTGGAGAAAGGAGAATCCCAAATGGGAAAAGAAGCCCAGCAGCAATTGGAATTCCAATCAGATTATAGATAAGAGCCCAGAAAAGATTCTGCTTCACCTTGCCCATTGTTGCTTTTGACAACTTAATCGCAGCATATACATCAGCAAGTGAATTTTTCATAAGAATTATATCTCCAGATTCAATTGCAATGTCAGTTCCAGAACCCATCACGATGCCAAGATCAGACATCGTAAGTGCAGGAGCATCATTGATCCCATCACCGACCATTGCAGTTGGAGAATTCTTCTTAAGCTGTTCTATAATTTTTGCTTTATCTCCAGGAAGAACATCAGCAAAATATTCATCAATGCCGGCTTCTTTGGCAATTGCAGCAGCAACCCGTTCGTTATCTCCAGTTATCATATACGTCTTGAGCCCGCTTTTCTTTAGCATCTCAATGGCAGTTTTGGAATCATTTCTGATTTTATCAGAAATTGCAAATGCTCCGGCAAGCTTTTTTCCATAGGATAGTAATACGACAGTACTTCCTTTCTTTTCCATAGTAGCTTTCCATTCAAGAGTTTCCGGGTCAATTTGAGAAACATGGGATTTCATGAGTTTGAGGTTCCCAAGAGCACAAACCTTATTGTTGATTTTTCCCATAATCCCCTTTCCAGGAATGGTTTCAAAATCAGTAATTTTGTTTTTCTTGGTTTTTTTATTTTTGGCATAGCGAACAAATGATTCGGCAAGAGGATGTTCACTTCCACTCTCAAGAGAATATGCTATTTCCAATGAATTGTCCATCAAAGACTTTACTCCAACAATCTCAGGTTTTCCGATTGTTATAGTACCAGTTTTATCAAATGCGATTGCACGGATCTTCTGAGTTTTCTCTAAGACCTCCCCATTTCTAATCAAGATTCCATTGCTAGCTCCAAGCCCAGTTCCAACCATTATAGCAGTTGGGGTAGCAAGACCAAGGGCACACGGACATGCAATAACCAGTACAGATACAGAAAGAATAAGTGCAAAAGAAAGAGTTGAGCCAAGAACAAAATACCAGGCACCGAATGTAAATAATGCGATCAGGATAACTACTGGAACAAATATAGATGAAATTTTGTCAGCATATCTTTGGATAGGGGCCTTTTTCGATTGTGCATCTTCGACAAGTTTTATGATGTGTGCTAGAGTGGTTTCTGAACCAACATTAGTAGCTTCAAAAGTGAGAAGCCCATTTTTATTGACTGTTCCTCCGACTAAAAACGATTTGACTGTTTTTTCAACTGGAATGGATTCCCCACTAATCATGGACTCATCAACACTAGAATATCCATCAATAACAATTCCATCAACAGGAATTTTTTCTCCGGGCTTTACAAGCAGGATGTTTCCTTTTAGAACAGCTGCAGAATCGATCATAATCTCTGCGCCATTTTTTAGGAGCCGGGCTTTCTTAGGAGACAGTTCCATAAGTTTTCGTATTGCAGAGCTTGCTTTTCCCTTTGCAACTGCTTCAAGATATTTCCCAACCATAACCAGAGTAATTAATACTGCGGAACTTTCGAAGTATGTTTCGGACCCTCCGAAGAGTATGATGAATACAGAATAGAAATAAGCCGCGCTAGTTCCAATTGCAATTAAACTATCCATGTTTGCATTTCGATTTTTAAGCGCATTCCAAGCGCCTTTGTAGAAGTGTTTACCAACATAAAATTGAACTGGAGTTGAAAGTGCCCACAGGATATAAGGGGCATTTGGTACAGGAATCATGAACATGGCAATTACAAAAACTGGAAGCGCAAAAACGAAGCTGATGATCGACATTTTCCTAAAGTAGCTAAGTTCATCTGCCCGAGCTTGTTTTTCGCTGTCGTTTTTTTCTTCATAAACAGTTGCTGTGTATCCTGCCTTTTTGATTTTATCAATTAGTTTTTCTTCATCTACAGAGGTTTCATCAAACTCAATATTGGCTCTGGCAATACTGAAATTAACAAATGCTTCTTTTACCCCTTTTGTTTTCTTTAGAGTTTTTTCAATATTAAGAGCGCAACTTGCACAGTGCATTCCACCAACTGAAATCTTTGTTTTCTTCATTTTATCCACCACATCCACAGCCACCAGTACAAGAACCACCACAACTTCCATCACAGGTCGCACCAGATGGAAGCTTTGGAACAACTACTTCAGTTGAATCAACTGTCCCAGACTCAGTAATCTCTAGATCATCCAGAACTACAAACTGCCCAGGAATCATCCCCATCCAGCAACTCCACCGGATCGTACCTTCTTCTTCAGGAGTAAATTCAACTGTTTGAATTCCTGATTTAAGTTTTATATCAAGATCAAATTCCCGAACAATAATTTCATTATTACAACCATTGAGTTCTTTGGCATCGATCTCCCATCTGACTGGAATTCCTCTCTTTAGTATGAAACTATTAGGTTCCCAACCATAACGATTCACTTCCATTCGTATAACCTGATAATTATCCTCTGATAATGTGATATTTATCTGTGTATCGTTTTCTAAAGCATCAGCAGGCAAAATCCCAACACCAAGGAGGTTAAGGCCATTGGTTGCCATTGCTAAACCCAAAAAGATCACAAGTATCCCCGAGAATTTTACTATATTATGGGAAAATGCAGCACTTAGAAAGTTTGATACAACTCCAAATGTAAGAAGAGGTGCAAGAGTTCCAAGACCAAAGAAAAACAATGCCGAAGCTCCTGCCATCGGACTTCCAGTTCCAGCAGCAAAGATATAGAGTGCTTGAAGAGGACCGCAGGCAATCATCAATCCATTGAGAAGACCAGTAACCAGAGGCCCGTGGCTTCTACGCCATTTTAAAGGGATTATTGGTGGAATTTTGAGTTGTGCTTTTCGAAGAACTGGAATGAGATTCAACATGTTTACTCCGTAGAGCACTAGAAATAATCCAGCAAAAATCGCAACTCCTGCCCGAAGTTCTATCGTAAATGCAATAAATGAGCCTATCAAACCAAACAGTGCTCCAAACACTGTATATGATAAAGTTTTTCCAGATCCATATAATATGTGAGGAAGCAAATCGCCAGGGTTTTTGAGATTTTTTGTATATGATAAGACAAATCCACCGCACATTCCAATACAATGAAAACCAGTAAAAAATCCCAGAATAAAGAGCGTTGCAAATCCAGTTTCCATACTTATATTGTTAAAATCAAAATTAATGTCATTTCTAATTAGAAGGTAAACACTTGCAAGAATGGTAATGATCCCAAGAGCTATTGCAAAACTGCCGAATTTTGAATGTATAGTAGTCTCGCCACCAATAGTAAAACCTAGAGTATCGATTTTATTTCGAATAACAGCTTCTTTGACTTTATTCTCATCAAATATGATCTCGGTCATCTCATTTTGATAATTAGATTTGACATGAGAAACCCCGTCGAGTTTTTTGATTGTGGCCTCGATAGACTGCGCACAGGAATGGCATTCCATACCCTTGGTTTTGAGTTTTATTGTTTTCATTCAAGCACCATTAGCTGAAGAGATACGCTCCTGATTCTAGATCAGATTTCTTAATCAAAACCTCATCCCCAATAACTTCATTTGGAAGATATGCTGGCCAGCAACCAGTACCGCGATTTGCAGTTCCAAGTTCATCAATATTGAAACTTAATCCGCAGTTATTACATCTAACATCAGTTCCAACCTGGGCATAGCCTTTTTTCGCCCTATAGCAAACCTCACATGCATCAAATGCAGTTCGAACTGCCCCATCAGAACCTTTAACCGCGAAATATTTCACCATAACCCCATTTGCATCAAACTGATAGTGTTTGACTGTTTCTGTAACATCGGATAATGAAATAGCAACACTGTCAGAAGATCCAAGTTGTGGAACGGAATCTGCAGGAACACTGGAGATGTGATTTGAAGTGCAACCAAAAAGCAAAAGAATGGAAAAAATAGATAAAAGAATTTTAATCACAGATATCCCCTCTATTGCAATAGCTGCTCGATATTTGCCTGGAAAACCTCGTAAGGTTGAGCACCGCTTATCTCAACTATCTGATCTCCATCTCGCCTTCCAAGGCGAAATGCTGGCGTGCCACGAACTCCGATAGCAACACCATCACTTGCATCAGATAGAACTTCGGATTCGTATTTTCCAGAATCAAGACAACTATCAAAGGTAGCGGAATCTAGTTTTAGGTCAATAGCCCATGATTTGAATTTAGATACTGCAGAAGCTTGGGTTGAGCCCACTTGTCCTTGATTAGCATATATCAGGTCATGCATTGCCCAACCTTCTCCTTGATCATCTGCACACTCAGTTGCCTCGGCTGCCTTTTGAGCAGTTGGATGAAAACTCAAAGGAAAGTCACGATAAACTATCTGTAATTTTCCAGTGTCTACGTAATCAGTAATGATTGAAGGAAGGGTTTGTGATGAGAATCTTCCGCAAAAAGGACATTCAAAATCCGAGAATTCAACTAGTACCAAAGGTGCTGAATCAGATCCTTTTTTCATATCATCATCCATTAAAGATACGATTCCATTGCTTCCTGAATTTTGAGTATTTGAGGGAACTGCAGTAGTTGGTTGTTCTACAGCAGTTGGTTGTTCTACAGCAGTTGGTTGCCCGGCCTGCGGACTGTCCACTGCAGCAGAATTTCCAAATCCTGGACTAAGTACATATAAAACAAGCAAAATAGCAAAACCTGCTATCGCTATGCCATATATAGTATTTTTTCGAATTGTTATTTTTCCATCATTTTGAACATCGTTCATGATTTCACCGCTTGTTGGCAGAACTGAAACCATATATAATAACTAGCGAAACCACAGTTTCATTTTTTGAAACCAAGCCATTTGCTTTATAAAATTTAGGCAATTTAGAACATATTATGGAGAAAAACAAGAAAGCTTTGGCAGGTCTAGTTACCATTGCGATATTTATCATGATAATTTTTTATGTGCCAAAACTCTTTGAGCAGGGAACTCCATCAATTTGTATAGTAGATGGTAATTGTCAGCATGAGCAGTATCTTGAGAGTGTAATCAACAACATTCCAGCCCTGCTTCTTTTCGGTTTTCTCATTGGAGTTGTTACATCATATTTCTATTTTGAGAGGAAAATTGAAGTGCCCATACCTCAGAAAGATGACAAAAAAGCATGGCTATCTTTGCTCCAGCCAAGTGAAAGAAAGGTCATTGCTAAAATTGTTGAGAATAAAGGCAAAGTCCTTCAATCTGAGCTCTCTAGAATTGAAGGCGTTGGAAAGGTAAAGGCTCATAGAGTTATTGAGAGATTAATCAAAAGAGGAGTCATAGAAAAAGAACAAATAGGAAAAACAAATGTCCTTCGATTAACGAAGGACTTAGAAGAAGCATTTATCAAAAAAGCTTAGCTTATTTTTTCTTTGGATTTTTCATTGCCATGAGTGCAGCAAGTCTAATTGACACCATTATAAGTTCAATTAGATTGTTTTGTGGAAGTTTGTATAGGATTAGGGATCGACATAGCATTATAATCATTGATATGGAGAGGGTTGTTGGAGGTTCGAATATATGAAAGAATATCCAATTTACATCGGAGGCAAAAGCAGAAAATCTTCTTCTGGCAAAACATTTGAAACAATAAATCCTGCAACAGGAAAAGCAATAGCAAAATTCCAGGAAGGAACGAGAAGGGATGCAACTAGTGCAATAAAAGCCGCAGAAATTGGATTCAAAAAATGGAGCAAGGTACCTGCTCCAAAGAGAGGAGAAATTCTATTTAACGTGGCTCGGATACTCAAAAAAAGAAAGAAAGAACTTGCAAAATTATTAGTAATGGAGATGGGGAAGGTTCTTCCAGAAGCTCTTGGGGATGTTCAAGAAGCAATAGATGTTTTTGAGTACATGGGAGGAGAAGGAAGAAGATTATTTGGCCATACAACAACATCGGAATTGAGCGAAAAATTCTGCATGACAATAAGAAGGCCTCTCGGAGTTGTTGGTTTGATAACTCCGTGGAATTTTCCATTTGCAATTCCGGCATGGAAATTATCAGCAGCATTGATATGTGGAAATGGAGTAGTGTTTAAACCATCTAGCGACACTCCCCTTTGTGCTATCACTTTAGTTGAAATTTTGTATGAGGCAGGAGTTCCTAGAGATGCCGTAAATTTTGTAACAGGTCCAGGAGCTACTGTTGGAGATGAAATAATTCAAAGCAACAAAGTATTTGGGATTTCATTTACCGGATCAGTTCCAACCGGAGAATATATACTCAAGAATGCAGGGATAAAAAAAGTTGGGCTTGAGCTTGGAGGCAAGAACGGAATAATCGTTATGGATGACGCTGATCTTGATCTTGCGGTTGATGGAATCGTTTGGGGCGGATATGGGACCACAGGACAAAGATGTACTGCAGCTTCCAGAGTAATAGTCCACACGAAAGTGAAAAAACAACTTGAAAAAAAACTAATTGCACGAATCAAAAGATTAAGACTAGGTAGCGGACTTGATCCAAAAACAGACGTTGGACCGCTCATTAACCAAAGCGCACTAGAAAAAACGCATAGCTACACAAAAATAGGACTCTCTGAGGGTGCCAAACTACTCTGTGGGGGAAAATACGGACAAAGAACGGGATTTTTCTATCAGCCCACATTATTTACTGATGTTAAGAAAAACATGAGGATAGCCAGAGAAGAAATATTTGGCCCCACAGTTGTCATAATCGAAGTAAAAAACATAGATGATGCCATAAGGACAATGAATGATGTTGACTATGGACTTAGCTCTTCAATATATACTCAAGACATAAAAAATTCATTCAGGGCAATTGAGGATATTGAAACCGGCATTACATATATTAATTCAAGTACTATCGGAGCAGAGGTGCACCTTCCATTTGGAGGGATAAAAAAGACTGGGAATACAAGAGAAGGGGGAATTCATGGCATAGATGAATTTTCAGAAATAAAAACAGTTTATGTTGATTATTCTGGAACTCTCCAAAGAGCTCAGATAGACAATAAATAGGTGATTTATGTGGGGATAAAGATAATAACAAATATTCCAGGAAAAAAATCTAAAGTTTACTTAGATAAAATAAAAAAGCTAAATATTGGTTGGAATAATCCGTATCCGTTTGTTCAAAGTAGAGGAGGCAATGGATGTTATTTTGATGATATAGATGGAAATAGATATCTTGATTTTGGATCACAGATATGCACGAACCCACTTGGATACAACCATCCAGATATATCGTTAGTTTTGGAAGGGTTGGGAAAGTTTTCACCAGTAAAACTCGCTGGTCAGGATTTTACTGTGCCTGAACATTTAGAGATGCTTGAAGAATTAACAAAAATCACACCTGGAAATCTTGATTCTGCAATGTTGGTGAATTCTGGTGCCGAAGCAGTTGAAAACTGCATAAAATTAGCACTTCGAAGCAGAAGCAGTGCAAAATATGGAGTTTCTTTTGAATCGGCATTCCATGGAAGAACTCTTGGAGCCCTGTCAATGACCAATTCAAAATCAGTTCACAAAAAGAATATCCTGGAAATTCCAACAAAACGTTTGCCTTTTGATACAAGCTCACAGGAGAAATTGATCAGATTAATTGACCAGGAAGGCGGATCTGAAAAAATTGGATTTGTGATAATTGAAGCAATACAAGGCGAAGGCGGATACAGGGTAGCAGATCCAAAGATGATGAAGGGCCTTCGAAAGACAACCAAACAATATGATATCCCGCTCATATGCGATGAGGTTCAGGCAGGACTTGGTAGAACAGGGAAATGGTGGGCATATGAAAATTTCGGAATTGTACCGGATATCATGAGCAGTGCAAAAGCATTGCAGATTGGTGCAGCAATTGCAAATAAGAAAAAATTCGAGGTTGATCCTGGAGCAATTTCAAGTACATGGGGAGGAGGAAGCATAATTGATCTGGTAGTGGGATTGCAAACGATTAAAACAATCAAAAAAAGAAAACTACTATCAAATGTCAAACGTATGGGGCTGCTCCTAAAAAAAGGACTCGTGGAAATTGGAAAAGATCACAAAATTGTAAGTAATGTAAGAGGGATTGGATTGATGCTTGCATTTGACTTGGTAGATAGAAAAACACGAAATTCAATTGTGCTTGAAATGCTAAAGAGGGGAGTAGTGGTTCTTGGAACTGGGAATAGAGGAATTAGAGTTATTCCATCGTATATTGTTGGGAGTGATGAGATCCATGAATTTTTAGAAGTACTTGATTCTGCATTGCACATGCAAGAGGGGAGAAAAGTAAAGCACACTGGGAATATTTGTAAATATTTGAACTGTGGAGAGGTTCATTCTTGAGATGATATTATGAACACTGGATTATTGCAAAAATTGATTGATTCCGACGGAATCAGTGGAAAAGAGATGGAAGTTCGCAATGTAATAGAAAAAGAAATCAAAAAATATGTGACTGACATCGAAGTAGATAAACTCGGAAATTTAATCGCACATAAAAAAGGCCGCGGAAATTCAGTCATGTTAGCTGCACATATGGATGAGGTAGGTCTTGTAGTAAGCGAGATAGGAGAAAAGGAAAATGATGGTAGGATTAGCCTGCACACAATAGGAGGGATAGAACCACTCTCATTAATTGGACAAAAAGTATCAATTGAAAATAAGGTTATTGGAGTCATAACAACACATGAGATGAGTCATGGGATTTATGTTGAAGAAATTCCCACATTGGAAAATCTCTTTGTGGATACTGGCCTAACAAAAAAAGAGCTCTTGAAAAAAGGCGTTAATGTCGGATCATACGTATCTTTTGCGCAATGTGATTATTGTACTCTTGGTAGCAGCAATATTGTCCTTGGAAAGGCAGTTGACAACAGAGTAGGATGCTACATGCTTCTTGAGCTTGCAAAACTTTTGAAAAATTCTAAGGAAGATATATATTATGTGTTCACAGTTCAAGAAGAAATTGGGCTATATGGGGCAAAGATTTCAGCTTACCAGATATCACCAGACTGGGCGATTGTAATAGACGTAACAGATGCAAATAAGAAAACAATAAAGGTAGGTAACGGCCCTTACATAACGATAAAAGATGCAGATATGCTTGGAAATAGATGCATAAATAATTGGCTCAAAGATATTGCAAAGAAAAACAAAATAAAGCTACAATACAGTGTAAGTGATATCGGCACCACAGATGCTCAAAGCATTGCATTTTCAAAAGAGGGTATACCAACCTCAGTTGTAGGAGTTGCTGTTAGGAATCTCCATACATCATTTGGAATAGTAGATATGGTAGATATTAAGGATACGATCAAACTTTTGAAAATACTCCTTAAGAAACCGCCAAAAAAATGCATTGTTTAAGATTTTAGAATAAACCAAAGACCCAGCTAAAATCAAAAATAAGCAATAATGCTATTGCAACCCAATGCAATGTGCTTGAGAGAAGAAACATTGTTCTGTTGTTTCCCAAAATAGTTTTACTCAAAATGGGGACTGGTTTGATGATAGAATTGTAAAATACCCAAAAACAAAAATTCATGATGCCACCACCAACTGTTGGGATAATTATGTTAAATGGGAATGATGGTTTGTAAAGTTCTACAAATAGCAATCCGAGCATCAGTGGAGATGCCATGAAAAGAATGGGGATAGCTGCTTTGAGTTTTTTATTCATCAACTTTTGTTAGATAATGAATGTTTAAATCTATATTTTTTTCAGAAAAAAAGAGCAAATTAATAAGTTGAATCTGGAAATAGAGAATTGGCGATAGTTGATTTTATGGATTTTAGAAGAGAATACCTAGTTATATTCTTGATTATGGTAACTGAAGTTCTTGGATTCTCACTGATATTGCCGTTTCTGCCATTATATGCCCAGGACCTTGGAGCAAGTCCACTTGTTATTGGACTTATTTTCACGTCATTTTCATTTTTCCAATTTTTCTCTGCGCCGATTATGGGAAGATTGAGCGATCATTATGGAAGGCGCCCGCTCTTGATAATATCTCAGCTATCCACATTTGTTGGATTTGTTGTTCTTGGTTTTTCAAATACTCTTGTTTTGATTTTCCTATCAAGAGCTATTGATGGGTTATTTGGGAGCAATTTTACAATTGCTCAGGCATATCTAAGCGACATCTCATCAAAAAAAGACAGGAGTAAAGTTTTTGGAATAATTGGAGCTGCCTTCGGAGTTGGTTTTCTAATCGGGCCTGGAATTGGCGGATATCTTGCAGAATTTAACTATAGCCTTCCAAGTTTTGCAGCTGCTGGAGTATCTGTTCTCACTATTTTTCTGACTGTGATTTTCTTACCTGAAACAGTCAAGAGAAAGAAGGAGGGAAAAATCAAGATAAAGATTTTGGATTTCAGTCAATTCAGAAGATTTTTTTCAAACAGGATAATATCATCAAAGCTTTTGGTATTCTTTACTTTCATACTTGCGCATATGATTTTTGTTAGTATGATGGCACTATATTCAGAAAAGCAGCTCGGACTTGGCCCTGCTGGAATTGGAATGGTATTAACATACATTGGACTAAATGCAATAATCCTGCGGGGGGTACTTCTTCCTAGATTAATTGATTTCTGTGGTGAGAAAAAACTCCAGTTTATATCAGTAGTAGCATTAATTATTGGACTTACGCTGACCGCATTTGTAACTGAATTATGGATGTTTATAGTCAGCATAACATTATTTTCATTTGGAGCAGGTACCTCAAGACCAATATTAACTGGAGAGATATCAAGACAAGTTTCTGAAAAGGAGCAAGGTGCAATTCTCGGAGTATCGGATTCCCTTGGAAGCTTTGCACAGATTCTTGGACCACTCATAGGGGGATTCTCGATAAACTATTTCTTTCCTGGAAGTCTTCCGCTTCTTGCTGCAGGCGTAATGCTAGTTGGCCTCATTATAATGATAAGAAATGAGAGGCAAGTGGAAAACTTATAAGTTTGCGAGTTAAGTATATCTCAAATAAATTAGATGTGAAAAATTAATGGACTCTAAAACACGCTTATTATACTGGCTTCTAAATGCATCAAGAGGAGGGCCAACCAGAGTCAGAATCCTCAAAACTATTGAGAAAAAACCAATGAATTTGCATAAGCTATCAAATTCCCTGAGTCTTGATTACAAAACAGTTCAGGGCCATGTAGAAATTTTGATTGAAAATGAAATTTTAGAAACTCCCAAAAAGAAATATGGATCAATATATTTTATCAGCGCTGAATGGGAGGATAATGATTATTTAAAAGAAGTATTACGAGGTAATTGTGATGAGAAAAAAAGAAGATAATGTTAAATGGAAAGCAATGGGAGGGACCATACTTGCAGTATTTCTTTCAATCGCTATTTTCGTTGTTGTAGATTTGGTAGTACCGTTCAGACAACTTGGCTCAAGAAGAGAGCTTATGGAACTTGCCAACAACATATTTCTAGTCCATACGACAATTTCATTTTTGATGATTGCATTATCTGTGTATTTGCTCTTTACATACCTAAAAGATTACCTCGAGCTAAAAAGCAAATTCACAATTGGCATTATGCTTGCTATCTTTTCATTCATGCTATTTGCAATAGCAGCAAACCCAATACTCCATATGTTCCTAGGAGTTTATGGTGGGAAAGGACTGTTCCAATTAATCCCATATGTTTTTGCAACCATTGCGCTTGCTATCCTTGTTTGGGTAAGTTCAAGGTAAGATTACGGCGTAATTTGGGGTTTATTTCGGTAAATCTATTAATAACCAGCAAGAGCCAGCTTATTTGGTGATAACCAAATGAAAAACAAAATAATAGTTGGAATTTTTGCTCTTCTTGCCATTGTGAGCATGAGTTTTGCTTGGAATGGAGCAATGATGCAAGAAGGAGAAAGGCCAGAGCTTTCTGAAGAAGTAAAGGCAGAGATCAAAGAAGCATTTGAGAATAAAGATTTTGAAGCCTTGAAAGCAATTCATGAAGAATATGGAATTGGCAGAAGCCCAATGTTCGCTGGAGAAAAACCAGAGCTTACTGAAGAGGAAAAGACTCAATTAATGGAACTTAAAGAAGAAATTCATGAAGCAATGGAATCTGGCAACTTTGAAAAGGTCAAAGAATTGCGCGATGATATGAAAGAATTACTTCCAGAAGGTCACTTGGGAAAATTTGGACACCCCATGCACAGTAAAATGAAGGGCAACTGCCAAGGTCCAAGACATCCAGACGAATTTGGTCCAAAAACTGAAACAGCAGAATAAATTATTTATCTTCTATTTTTTTCTTTAGATCTTCAATCTCAGAATGGAGATTTTTGTCCCTCTTTAGAGGATCCATTTTTGCCTTCTTCTCAAGTTCTGCTAATCTTGCCTTTAGATTTGCTTTTTTTCTAGATAAATCCTTTTTACTGTGTGCCATGTTTTCACCGTCTGGTATGATTAAGAAAGGTAATTTTATAAAAAAGCAACATTTTTAGGATTTCGATTCTCTTCCCATTTTTACTCCAATATCAAAAGCAGTTAAATTCGAATCGAGTTGACGTGAGATAGTTGATTTTATTGCATCTCTAACAGTTCTTTCCTTTAGTGGAAGTGCTCCACACCCAATTGCAGCTCCGATAAGCATAGTATTCCCAAGGATGGATGTACCAAATTTTTCTAAAGAAAGCTTATGAGTCTCAAAAACAAGCACATTCTTCGCAAATGGCATTATACGTTTTTTAATTTCATTGATATCAGGGTAAGGAACCTTGGCTATATTTGAGTTTATTGGAACATGGGGCCAATTATTGAGAATGAATATTGTTTTTTTCTTGTTGGCATAATAAGTTGCCCGGAGTGCTTCAAGAGGTTCAAATGCAATAATAATGTTTGCATTTGCAGGAGTAATTGCAGGAGAATGAATCTCTTTTCCATAGCGAACAAATGTTGGAATGCTGCCGCCACGCTGGGCAAGTCCATGCAATTGGACACCGCGAACAAGATTGCCCTCATTTTGTGCTGCTCTAGCAAGAATTGTTCCTGCAGTTAAAACCCCCTCACCACCAACTCCAGTTAGCATAAGATCAAACATTATTTTTTCACCGCTTTTGTATTTGCCTTAATGGCGCCATGAGGACAGATTTGAAGGCATACGCTGCAACCCCAACAGAAATGAGGCTCGATATAATAGACCGTCTCTTTTCCTACTTTCTTTGTTCTTATTGCAGGACAGGAGAACTTGTCCGTACATATGCCACATTTTGTACATTTTTTCTGATCAATATAGAAGGTTGTAAATGAAAGTCCCCTACTCCTAAGTTTTCTTTTTGTAACTAATCTGCACTCGCCTTTAGTTATTAGAACTCGAAGTCCATCCATTTTTCGAAGTTCATTGAGAGCATCAGTCATTTGTTTTTGATTAAATGCATTTACTACCCGGACTTCGGCGCCCATTGCTGCTGCTACTTCTTCAATGCTTATTGGGATCACAGTCTCTCCCATGGCCGTGATACCAGTTCCTGGATTTGGCTGATGGCCAGTCATTGAAGTAAATGAATTATCCATTATGACAACCAGGGGACTTTTGCCATCATTAAACTTAAGATTTGCAAGAGCAGGCATTCCAGCATGGAAAAATGTTGAATCACCTATAAAAACGACAATTTCCTGATCACTAACCCTGCTAATTCCATGAGAGATCCCAAGACTTGCACCCATACTAACTACAAAATCCTGCATTTTGAAAGGTTCAAAAATTCCAAGGACATAGCAGCCAATATCTCCGGCAAATATGGTTTTTTCTCCATAAACTTTTTTTACTGCATAGAAAATTGATCGATGTGAGCATCCAGGACAGAATAGCGGATTCCTGAATGGAACTCCCTTAATTGAGAGATCTGCTTTTTTCTTATGTTTTGCAAAATCAAATCCATAGCTTTTCTTGAAAAGTTTCTCAAATACGGGCATTAGAGTAGCTACATTGTATTCCCCATATGTTGGAAGAAAATCTTTTCCGTGGATAATGAGTTTGGAATTGACATCTTTTGCTAGTGCCCTAACTTCATTTTCTATTATTGGATCAAGCTCTTCCAAAACAAGAACAGTAGTTTTATCTTTAATGAATTTTTTTATGATGTTTTCTGGTGTTGGATAAGTAAGGGTAAGCTTTGCTAAAGGAGGATTTATCCCAAGCAAGTTGAAAATTTCCCTGGCATACTCATACGATACCCCAGAAGCAATCACTCCGATTTTGCCCTTTCCTTTGAATATTTTATTTAGTTTAAGTCCATATTTTTTTTCTATGTTTTTTAGTTTAGCGTCGACCTTCTTGTGCAATTCTTGAAGATTAGGCCGTAGGTTGTAATACCGAGATGGATCTTTGATAAATTTACCACGCCTTTTTGGCTTTTTTATTTTTCCTAGTTTTACAGTTCCAATTGAATGACTTACCTTTGTAGTAGTTCTAAGGAAAAATGGAATTTCAAATTCTTCTGAAAGATCAAATGATAGTTTTGTTAGGTCTAAACATTCTTGTGGATTGCTAGGTTCAATTACAGGCATTTTGACCATTCTGGAATAATACCTCGTATCTTGCTCGGATTGGGCTGAGCTCCAGCCATATGGATCATCTACTACCATTACGACAAATCCACCCTTCACTCCTGCATATGCCACTGGAGAAACAGAATCACTGGCAACATTAAGTCCAAAATGTTTCATGGTCGTAAGTGCCCGAACTCCAGACCAGGCAGCACCTGCAGCAGTTTCAAAGGCCACTTTTTCATTTGTGGAATATTCAAAGAAAAAATTGCATTTTTTTGCAATTGCAGATAAAGTAATTGGAACCTCAGAACTAGGGGTTCCTGGGTAAGCTGCAACAACGCCTATGCCAGCTTCAACTGCACCACGAGCAACTGCTTCATTTCCAAGCAGTACAACTTTTTTTCCAGATTTTTCCAAAACATCCTTGATCATAGAAACACTGATGAAAGACCCATACAGCGTACATAAATATAGCTTTTGTTTTGAGATAGGAAAAAAAGTAACAACATTTATTAATTTTTGAGTCTTTTGTACCATACATGACAGACATCAACATAGGACCAAAGAACAATAATCAAACAGTTGTAAACTTTGGTGGCAGTTTTACCTGGCTCCTGTCCATAGTACTTGCTCTTCTTATAATTCATTTCAGCTGCGATGCTGGAACTGCAACCGGATATGTTGGGGAAATATGTATGCGAGGCTTTGAGGTCTGGGATTATCTGGGTTTGGTATGCTGCGCTCCGATTTACCTTCTGTATTTGATACTGACAAGCGGCGGACTTAGAATCTGGTAAAAAAAGATTATCTCCTGATAGAACGAGAAGGTTCGCTGCGCTTTTTCATAACCATTACAGCACCAAGTTCCCCAAATCCTTTGTGTTTTATTACTTCAACATATTTTCCTCTGCTCTCTGCATCAAAACAAAAACCGGCATTTTTCAGAGCAGTTACCCTTGGGGTAACCCTCTCGTGTGCCTGAATAAGAACTTCTGAGGATCTTTTGCCTTTTTCTTCTAAGATTTTAGCTACTTCAAGCCAGTATAACATTCCACCAACATTTGCTTCTCGTTCACTTGCTGTATACGTATCAAAAGCTGAGGCAAGAATTTGATCATCAAGAGAAAACATTCTCCTAAACTCCTTAAGTTCAGGCCTCTCTGGTTGAGACCGATAGTGAGCAGTACCATCTGTGAAATCAATAACCTCTGAAGTACGATACTCATCAGAAGGATCTTGAAGCATTACATACATCCAGTAGATCCTAGCAGGAGTTTCATAGCTTCCTTCGTGCCAATCGCCACTTACGAAAGGCATTCCTGATTGGAGAACTCTATTAATATTTGGAAGATGATCAGTAAAGGACTCGTGATGAATTGCTGCATTTTGAAAAACAAGATGAGCAAAACCAGATTCAACCTGATCTAGTGCATCGACAGTACCTCTCAAAGTATGTATCTTGGGGGTGGATAGTCCATTTGTTTGAAGAAGTTTAGCAATTTGATCTTGTGCAAAGTCAAGCCTCATTTGAGATGGCTCTAGCAAAGTGATGTCGAGTTTGGATACATCAACACCCATCAGAATCATAGAATTCAAAACTGAGAGAATTGTCCCCCCAGCACCAGTACCAACTTCGATTATTCTTGGAGCGTTATGCTTCAGTGATAGAATATGTTCTGCAGAATATTGGCCGATTTTTTCATTTAGAAGCATATTTGTATCAGAAAGGCCTGCACGTTCAGAAGCAATTGCAATTAAATGATTCAAACTTTGATCGGTTGGAACCCACTCTTTTTCATATTCTGCCTTGGAAAGCTGACGAAGTCCTTCAATATTATCAGGAGTTATCACAATCCCCCAGGATGGATATGCATAAGCATGATTACGAATTGGATGACCCAACGGAACTGCAGACCAGTCAAAAAGAGCCATTGCTCCATTTGCCATTTGTTTTATTTCAGAAATTTTAGTTAATTCCATGCCACTCACAACATATATGTGTGAATAAACATTTTAAAACAGTATTCATAACAAAAATAGCAAAATTTTTATAAAAAAGAAAAATTAAAATTCAATTTTATTTCTGTGGCCAAAGCCTTTTGTTACTTGAAAGTTAGAAGATCAGAAGTATCACTGCCACATTAGAAGTACTACATACAAAGAATAGAATGATATAAAAATTTAAAAAAAAAGAATAGCAAAATCATTAGTAACTAATAATCAGGAACTTAGAATCTGCGTTTTGGTTGGTAACATTCTCTACAATATACCGCTCTGCCTTCTTGTGGCTCGAATGGTACTTTGCAAGCTTTACCGCATTTTGCACAGGTCGCATCATACATGGGCCTGTCTTCTCTGTCATCCATAATTTTTCACCTATTTTACACTGAGATTTAATCCCAGATATACACTATCTGTTGGTCTGCGTTTAAAAAGATATGTATGTCTTTAGAAAAGAAATCTTCTGCACCAAAAACGTGGCAACTATAAATATGGGCATATCATTCTAGAGTGATGGTTGCAAACATTCTCATAACAATAGGAGCAATCATAGTGATTGGATTCATAGGAAGAATTACATACAACAACACTAAAATCCCTGAAGCAGTGATCATGATATTCATTGGCCTTTTCATTGGTCCTGTTTTGGGCATTGTTGATCCAAAGTCACTCCTTCCAGCAGTGCCTCTTGTTTCTGTTCTTGCACTTGTTCTTGTTATGCTTGATGCTGGCCTGAACCTCAATGTCTTCAAACTATTCAAAGAATTCAAAACTGCACTGGCATTTACACTCCTTGTTGCTTTTTTCAGCACATTGTTAATAGGAATCTCAGTCCATCTGCTTTTTGGTTGGGAACTTCTCCACTCAATTCTCTTGGGCCTTATTGCAAGCGGAACTACGACGGTATCTGCCATGGCACTTCTCAATGTAATGAAAATCAAGGACTCGATTAAAAATATCATTTTTCTTGAGACGGTCATAAATGATTTCGTTCTCATCTCAGGCGCAAGCATTCTTCTTTTGTTGATTAGTGGGGGAACTTTAGCCGAATCAAATATTTTCCCAGAACTTGCCTCAAATATTTCAACGGCAATTTTCTTGGGAGTTGTTTCAAGCTATGTCTGGATCCACATACTCAAAAATATCAGGATTAAAAGGTTCAACTACATCTCATCAATCGGAGTGCTTTTCTTGTTATATGGCATTACTGAATCTGTTGCGGGAGACGGGATAATAGCAGTGCTTATATTCAGCCTTATTATCGGAAATTATCCTGACATGCACAAGAGATTCTCCAGAAAGGAAAAACACCTTGAAATCAATGAGGAAAAACAGATAGTAAAGACAATAAGGCTAATTCACAGCAATATTTCATTTGCAGTTATGATATTCTTCTTTGTCCTTATCGGAATGGTGTTTGACATAAGTAACCTGAATATTTCTGTTGTGCTATTGCTCTTGCTTTCAATAGTACTGATACTCATGAGCAGATTGCTTAGCCTTCGCATCATAAGTCTGATAAAGAAGGATATCAAAAAAGACACGTTTGTACTGGTGACCATGATACCAAGAGGTTTTGTAGCAACAGTGCTTGCATTCATACCATCAACGCAAAATATTGAAATTCCTATGCTTAAAGAAGTAATTCTCCTTCTTGTCCTGTTTACTAATATCTTTACTTTAGGCTCTTCATTTGTTTATTCAAAATATTTTGCGCCAAAATCAAAAAGAAAAAAGAGATAATTATTGGTTGCAGCACTTGCAATCATCTTCAAAGCACATACATGCAGGCTCAAAATACTCTTTTGCATGTTTACATGATGGACACGCTGCTGGAGGTTCAGTTCCTTCGTGGATATGGCCACATTTACTACATTTCCATGCAATTGTTTCATCTCTTTTGAAAACTGTACCAGCAACTACCATCTTCAGGAGTTTTTTATATCTCTCTTCATGGTGTTTTTCTACATTACCAATTGCAGTAAACAATTCTGCAGCTTTTTTATTGCCTTCTTCCTCTGCTTCTTTTGCAAATTTTGGATACATATCACTTGTTTCATAATGTTCTCCTTCAATTGCATCCTTGAGATTAGCTTCAGTATCACCAATACCCATCAATAATTTGAATTCATCTTTTGCATGCTGCATTTCATTTTCAGCAGTCTCCTCAAAGATTTTGGCAATGTAGTGATATCCTGCCTTTCTTGCGACTTTTGCATAATAAGTGTATTTGTTCCTTGCCTGACTTTCTCCTGCAAAAGCAGCCTTTAGATTTTCTTCAGTTTTTGTCATTTTTCAACCTCACTAACATTCATTTTGATATTTTCTGTAGAACAATTGAGTATATAATTACTCTATCCAGCTGCCACTATAAGCGCCAAGAGGAAATACATTATATGGATAGCCTTCCAAATCCTCAAAAGTTCCATCTTTGTATAGATATAGAGCTTGTTTTACATCAGTCGGACTGCTAAAGTCTTCCCCTATTTGACGCAAAAGGAGGATTCCTCTGCTCTTCCATTCAGGCACCATGTTTGCATACTTTGAATCCAGGATTCTTTCTTCCTTGGTATCAACATCAACAATAACCAGTTCAAAGATTCCAAATCCATTTTGCTTTCCTGTCTTTAATCTTGAGAAAACTATTTCATGATTATCAGGACTTAAATCAGGATCAGCATCAATTCCTATCGGATAGGGACCTTGATTTTCTTCTCCTTCTGGGTTTTTTCCTCCATCAGTTATTTTTTCCATATTTGTTCCATCCGCATCCATTAGCCATACCTGTGACGGAATGGAAAATGGAAATTCCTGATTTGGCAATCTGCTAGCGACAATCTTAGTCCCATCTTCTGACCAGGAACAGTCAAAATCCAGATATTCACTATCATTAGTCAACTGAACAAGATTTTTATCAGAATCAATTGTAAATAGGTGATTATTCATCCCAGGTTCTATTCCCGATGAGAAGAGTATTTTTTTATTCACAGAAGAATAATCTGGATTGTTTATGGCAATTAGATCCAAACCACATGTAAGGCAATCCATATTTTCAGTTCCCATATCCAGCATATAGAGTTGTGGCTGATCTTGATGATTGAGCCTTCCATTACCATCAGTATCAGAACATATCGCAATAGCCATAATGGTTTTTGAGTCCACCACCTGTCCGTTGACGAAAAAACAATCCGTATTTGTTATCTGCTCAACATGACCTGTTTCAATATCCATAGTAAAAAGCTGAACTAAAGAAGCCAGCTGACCATCCGAAGCATATATTTTTCCATTGCAATCAGGATCATTGATGAAATTGTCTTTGAGTTCATAATCCTCGTTCAAACAAGCCATATCATTCAGCACATATCTTATTGAGCCGAATATTACATCTGCGTTTTCAGGAATTTCATCTACCAGGATTCCTTTGGGGAGTTCTTTTGGTGATTCTTTTGTTTCTGTGACTTCAGGCACCCCATCATTACTGGCAGTACTTTTTACATCTGCATCAGAGCGAGGTTCTGAACCCTGCACACAACCAGAGATAAGCAGACTAAAGACCAATAATGACACAATGTGCTTTTGCATGATATTATTTTCTTGCCAATTTTTTAAAGTCTTTAGATAAAATTAGAAATGTTATTATGAGGATTTTTATTTTTTAAGTGCTAACAAGATGGTCGCCCCAAATGAAACTACAGCCCCAAACATAAATGTTGCTTCCGGAGATATGGCTTCCCAAAGATACCCTGCTATTATGCTCGCTGGAAGAGCAGCAAGACCAGTCATCAGCTGGAAAGTGCCGATTGAAGTGGCCTTGAGATTTGCAGGGGACAGATCTACAACATATGCTCGCTCTACTCCCTTTACTGCAGCATTTGCTATGCCGTAGAGAATGAATAATATAAGAAGTGCATATAATCCAGAATAGAATACAAATGCAAATGAAACAAGGGCAAAAAGGACATAGCCAAATATCAATACTTTACGTTTTCCTACTTTGTCAGCATACTTTCCGATGGGATATGCGAATATAGCAAAGAAAACGTTGAATACAACATAAAGTGCAATGGCAGTTACTATGTCCTCACTAACCTGCGCTTTCAGTATGAAGAACATATAGCTGAAATTTGCCAAAGAAAAAAGCGAGGCAATAATTGTAAATGCTAATAGATTCCCGGGCAGCTTGGATAATGCTGACCTAAACCCATAGTTGTTTTGATATGGTTTGAAGATAGGTTCTTTGACCAGAAATAATGGACCTATTGAAAGAATTGCAAGCAGAGCAGCCAGTGCTATTATCAGATCATAGCTCATGGCCAGATATCCGATCATGATCAAAACAGCAAGTGAACCAAGTATAGCACCTGCAGTATCCATCATTTGATGAATCCCAAAACCCGTACCCGTTTTTTTAGGCATAAATTGACCGATCATTGCATCTCTGGGTGCATTGCGCATGCCTTTTCCTATTCGCTCAAGTGATGCTGAGGAAAGAGCAAATAATGCATTGGGGGAAAATGCCAGCAGTAATTTGAAGAATGCAGATGTTAGATATCCGGCATAAACAAAAGGTTTTCTTTTGCCTGTTTTATCTGAAAGATAGCCAAAGAGAACCTTCAATATACTGCCGAGAGAATCACGAAGTCCTCCAACTAGCCCTATCAGAACCACTGGCGCTCCTAGAGATGAAAGAAAAAATGGCAGAATCGGCATTATCATCTCGCTGCTAAAATCGTTTAGAAAACTGGTTGCACCTAAAAGAAAAACATTCTTCTTCCCATTTTTCTGCTTGCCCATAATTGAGATAATCTGATTACATTTAAATGTCAATCCTGATTTGGTTTGCACATGGTGCACTGGAATTACATGGAATAATTTCTAAAGCATTTGAATACCAATGCAAATGAACAGATAAATTAGAATACTATTTAATCTTACTTTGATTATTTTCCAAATATGAAAAATAAATATATTGGCTTTGGCCTGTTCCTAACGCTCATGTTACTAAATGGGTGTGTAGCGGAACAACCAGCAGAGCAGAACAATAGTACTTTTACGAATGTCAGTAGCCATACTCTTGAGAGCATTTCGCAACATAATTCAAGCAATGACTGCTGGATGGTGATCGATGGCAAAGTATACGATGTTACTGACGCCATATCCCCGCACCCAGGAGGAGAGACAATACTCAAAGGATGTGGAACTGATGCAACAGTGCTTTTTGAAACAAGACCTATGGGCTCTGGCACACCACATTCCCAAAACGCACATGATTGGTTGGATAATTATTACATAGGAGAGCTAGAAGATGTTAACTGAAATAACATATTTCCAGATCTTAGGCAAGCCTCTGATAATGTATCTTGGCATATTTACTTTATTTTTTATCCTGCTTTCTGCTGCAGTTGCCATTCTGAACAAAAGAGGCATACGAAGAATTCCTTTTGAATGGCATTCTCGTCTGGCAGCAGTAGGAATAATTTTTGCCATGATCCATGGGATACTGGGAGTTTTGATCTACTTCTAAAACAAACTTGAGATATATATACTCCGCCGAAGCGATCATAGAGTCAATTTCGCCAGAAAATGACTCTGAAAAAGAGTTTTATAGCTTCCTTAAGATAAGTCAATATGCGCTCAAGTAAACTCATAGAAAAAGGATTCATACTTACGATCATCTTATCTTTTTTCTTCACTTTTGGATGTATGCAGAATGCTTTCAACAATCCAATTGATTCCTTTTTAGGAAACCCAACTGATATAGATCCAGATTTGTTTGGGCCAACTGAAGAGGAAGAGAATGTAGAATATGACGATGCAGATTACAAGGTTGTTGGAAGCGAGGGAACATATGACAAAAGCAGTGGCATTGCCACTTTCTCATGGATATTGCACACTCAAGAAGGTGAGGAGCCACCATTACAAAAAATTGCATGTGTGAAACCAACAGAACTTCCGGAAAGATTCTGGGAGGACTATGATTCAGGAGAACCCATCATGGATAGAGAAAGGGTAGATAAACAATGGAGAAATCTTTACATTCCATTGGATGAATACGGAATACCTCAATTCTCAATGAAAACCAGAATTCCAGGAGATTATACCTTTGAAGTCTGCGGAATTCTTGACAATGATTATTCTAATGAAAAAAACTACAGTGGAGATGGAACTATCACAATAGAAGTGCCTGATCAGGGATTGGTCGTTGTGAGTACTGAATGCAAAGATATTTCTCTAGGAGAAAAGTCATACTACAGAAAGTGTAGATGGAACATGGAATTTGCCAACGGCACAGCATTTGACTGCTGGAAAGGAAGGCCATTCACTGATATGAACACAACAGATGGGCAGACCAAAGAAGGGATGTTTGAGATTCTTGTGGAAAAGGCTGGCACTAAAGAATATTTCGTCGTAGATGCTCCGATGAGAATCTGCGGGGTTGGAGCATGTGGCTGTGGTAACGGACCGTATATCACCGTAACTGTCTCTGAAGAGGTTTCTGCAACAGTATCAATAGTGAAAGTGAATGAGGATTACTATTCTTATACTGGGGATGGAGATCCAATCGTAGCCACTTATGCAGGACAATAACAGTAGCCAGAGGAAATAATTTTATTTAATATCCATAAACGAATAAATGATCCCGCCGTGCATAGGTATAGAATCATATTTAAAAATTTCACTCAGAACGGATCCACATGAAATCAAATTTAATTGCTCCATGCGGAATGAATTGTTCCTTATGCATAGCACATCTTAGAGACAAAAATAAATGTCCTGGATGTAGATTAACAGATTGTAAAAAATGCACAATCAAGAATTGTAAAATTCTCCAGAAAAACAACTGGAAATATTGTTCAATTAAATGTGAAAAATTCCCATGTACAAGATTAAAAAAAATAGATGAACGGTACAGAACTAAGTATGGCATGAGCATGCTTGAAAATATCGATTTCATTTATAAAAAAGGGATTGAAGATTTTATTAAACACGAAAGAGCTAAATGGATAAAGAATAATAGAATTTTTTGTGTTCACAATAAGAGATATTATGATATAAAAAAGAAGCGATTGAAAAAAGAAACACGAGAATAACAAAAAGTTTCAGCTTTATTCAAAAAATATATCAAAAGAAGAGAGGGACTAAGAAGAGTCGCTTATAACAGTATATATTACTAAATGTGGTCTTTGCTCGTAAAGTATAATTGCTCCCGCCGGGATTCGAACCCGGGTCCTCAGAGTTCCCTCAAACTTTTAGCTAATTAGTTTTGATCAAACTTTTCCTAAAAGTTTGCTGAGAGTCTGATATCCTTGACCGGGATGTCCAACCATTTGACTCGTTTTCCTCAGGGCTTTTTGGTTGAGATTTTTGCCCTTAGAAGGACGTAAGTCAAAAAGGTCACTAGACTACAGGAGCTTGGAAAATGCATTTGAGAAAAAGAATTTTTAAATTATCCTTCTTCTTCTTCTGCGAATTTCTTTATTGCCTCAAAATTCTCGACGATAAGTCTTGCCTTTCCTTTACCAAATTTAAATGCATACTGATCCTCTTCATCTCTCTTGAGAACAATGAGTTTATTTCCTTTAAATTCATCAAAAGCTACAATTGACATAATTTCACCTAGCTGAACATTTATCCGTAGAACTTATAAAAGTAAGGAAAAAAGAAAAAATTAGATAGGTTCGATGATTTCCTCTTCACTTATGATATCCATATCAGAACCTTCTTCAACAAATACATCTGAAACATCTATAGTAATACTGCTTTCAGATTCTTCAGGTTCCTCTTCCGGAGGAGGAATGAGAAGGTCTTCTTCTGGAAGAACATCATCAAGATCCTCGCTCTCAGATGTGGAGATCTCAGCATCACCCAGCTCACCTGCTGGCTGACTTGGAGCATCAGTATAGTCATCTGGCCCGCTTACTACTTCTTTGGGGCCGTTTGCAGGACCCACACAACCAAAAAGCAGTAAAACTGCCAGACCGCCCATAATGAACAATGCAACATTCATCATCCTGACCTCAGTGTAGATATGATATCCTTGAGAGCACCAGACGCCAAGCGAATGTTGTCCCAAACATCATCATGTTCAGTTCCTTCATACTGGTCTGTACCGACATCCTCAAGATTTTCAGATGCAGTAACTAGATAGTCATCTGCAGCATCCCAATCATCAGAAAGTCCTGCTTCTTCTGCATCATCCTCAATCAGATCAAGGATTGAATCAAGCTTTTCGATTTGCCAGTTAGCTGCAAAGTGGAAGTTGATGCCATTTGTACAGCCATTGAACAGGCAATAGGAACCAAGTGCTTCACGAAGCTCTTCTGTAGTTTCAGCTTCATCAACAGCATCCTTCAATGGATCAACAATTTCATCCTCTGCATCTGCTATAAGAGCATCAAGCGCAGTTGTATCTACTCCTTTTTCAGAAAGATCCTCTGACACATCATCTGCTCGCTCAAGGACTTTCTCATAACCGTCAATTTTTGCCTGTGCGAATCTTCCCATAGATTCAGAGTTGCATGCCTCGAAATCTTCATGAAGGCCATTATAGGCATCCCGGAGCTGGGCTTTGACACCATGAGTCATATTGCCCTGGTTCCTGTATTGAAGAGTATTTTGTCTGGCATTTTTCATGTGCTGTGAATAATCTCCATGCACATGTTCCCTAAATCCAGAAACATCACCTTCATCAGCAAGCTCTTGAAGTTCATCTACATCTTCTTCAATCTCATCAACGTCATCCTGAAGTTCATCTGCTCCAAGAATTGATATATGAGATTCAAGAACCCCAACTGTAAATCCAGCCCTACACGCCACATTGTCCATCGCAGCTTCAAGACCATCCCCCTTTTCCATATCAAACATACCGGGATTGGCAGAAGCCACAGGTACAAGCAAAAGTGCAAGTATCACAAATTTATAATCCATATTTTTCACCCCCATCTGCACAAAACTGCCAGATGATTGATGGAAGTTTCCTGGAACGGTATTTATATTTTCCCTGAAACAAGTGGAACAAGTTACGACGAAGAAAAAGAAGAAGTGTGAAACAATAGCGAAACATTACTGCTTAAAAACATCAGTCAGAGTGATCAGATTCCTGTTGCCTTTTTGTGATTTTTTTAATATGCCACGATTTTCCAGTGAATTGATTCTTCTAGAAAGGGTTGCCTTAGCAATATGAGTTTGCAGATAAAGATGGGATTGAGTTGTTTTGCCTTTTTGCCTGTAGATTTCACGGACTATTTCCTTATCATTCTCTTCTAAGGTTTTGAATAAACTGTGGGATTCTAGGAAATCTGTTTTAGGCATAGCAACAGTGGTTTTTGTTTTTGAATTTCTTAGATATGATATTACTAGTATCGCAAGAACACATCCAGCTCCAAGCATGATGATAGGGGTTAAGTCATCTTCAACCTCAAAAAGCTCATAGGACACATACATCCTAGATTTATGATTAGTATCAAGATCATTCGTACTCCATGATACAATTAGTGAATCAGTTGCTTCAACTGCTCCATTAGTTCCTTTGAGTTTGGCGCCTTTGGGAAGCGATAATGAAGCTGAAAGAGAGGATATGTTCTCAGATGCAGAAATAGAAAAATCATAATCCCAGCGGGATGCGTTTTTCATGGTAAATGAATTTGAAGAAATTTCAAATTGAAGATAATCATATGGCACTGTTGCTGTTATGATTGAATTTTTTCCTTGGCTGACAATGGAATGTTCAATCGAAAGTCCGCTCCTGTCTTTTACAAATACAGAATCAACAGGAGCAGACAAATTGAGAAAGATTTCTTTAGATTCGGAATTTGAAAATGAAGATTTTATCAGAATGTTAGATTCGCCAGATTGATCAACAGATGAAGTAATTGAAAGATTATCGATGGTAGCAAATGAGAGAGTTAGGAGAATAAGTGAAAGAAAGAAGAATTTTGAGAACATTTTATCTCTTCTTTTTGGATTTCTTCTTGGTTTTTTTGACTGTTTTCTTTTTCACCAGTTGTTTCCTGATAGGTTTTTTTCGCATTGGCTTCTTTTTCGCTGGTTTTTTCTTAACTGGCTTTTTTACAGGTTTTTTAGTGGCTGGTTTTTTTCGAACAGGCTTTTGCACTGATTTTCTCTTAGCTTGTTTCTTTTTCGCAGCTTTTTTCTTGACTGTTTTCTTTTTTGTTGTCTTTGATTCTGAAGAACTTTGAGAAGTTGATGATCGCTTTGATTTAGGCCTAGAGACCCGTGGAGCATCACTTGCCTGAGCTTGCATCTTAGAAATAAGTGAGCGAACTAGTGCTTCTCCCTTGTCAGCAGATAGTACAAAATATTCAGATTCAATAAGATTTTTCATCTTTCTTCACCTTTTTGAGTAAATGATCATTAACATGGAATAAAGTATTTCTTGCTTCGATGAGGCTCGCCACATCCTTTGAATGATGCACTGGAGCATAAATATCTGAAGATCCTTGCTTCATAGGATTTAGTGAAAGTATGGGAGCAGGACGATTATCCGAAATTGGCAATTGTCTTGCTGAGGCAGTGTTAAGTTCAATAGATTTGAAAGCGCGGTCAGTCATATCAATAAGTGTTTTTCTCTCATCGCCTTCAAATGGAATTCGTGAGGCAGTACGAAGCACTTCTGGAAGAACGGCAACTGCATCAGGACTTGTGCCGTGAGCATCTAAAAATTGCATAACTGCCACTTTCATAGCAGATGGATGGTTTTGTGAACCTGCCCAGGTTTTTAGTTTTGACCAGGCATTCTTAGAGCTCCCGCTTTTTGCAATAGAACGAGCCGCATCAGCAAGGCTTTTTATTTCGGACATAGAGATAAATATAGGTGCTAACTTTAATTTAGTTATCTGTTAACTTTAACGTACTCATTTTGAGGGGTTTATTATGGATTTCAAAAAACCACAGTTCACAAAAATTAGTGATTATATTTGGGAAATTTCAAAGGATTACAAACAAGGAATGAGAGTTCCTGCCAGAATCATTGCAAGCAAAAAAATTCTTGATCAGATGGACGATCATGTTTATGATCAGATAACAAATGTTGCAACACTTCCTGGAATTGTCAATTATGCATATTGTATGCCAGATGGACATTCGGGGTATGGGTTCCCGATTGGCGGGGTTGCTGCAATGGATACTGAAGAGGGAGTCATTAGCCCAGGCGGGATTGGATTTGATATCAACTGCGGTATGAGACTTATTCGAACCAATCTGACAATTGATGAGGTTAAACCCAAACTCCATGAACTAGTTGACACATTGTTTAGGAGGATACCTGCAGGAGTTGGCGGAAAAAGTAAAATGAGACTTTCTCCGCAGGAATTCAAGCAGGTGATGGAACAAGGCTCAAAATGGTGTATTGAAAAAGGACTTGGATGGGAGGAAGACCTTGAGAGAACTGAAATGAAAGGTTCTGTTGAAAATGCTGATTCAAGTAAGGTAAGCGAAAAAGCAATAAAAAGAGGACTTGGGCAGGTTGGAACGCTTGGCTCAGGAAATCACTACCTTGAGATACAGCATGTCAAAGAAGAGAATATAGAAAACAGCGAACTTGCAAAAAAATGGGGATTATTTCCTGATCAGGTAGTTATTATGTTCCACTGCGGAAGCAGAGGATTTGGCCACCAGGTTGCATCAGACTATCTAGACTTATTCCTGGATGTTATGCAAAGCAAATACGGGATAAAAATTCTTGATCGAGAACTTGCATGCGCCCCATTCAAATCAAAAGAAGGGCAGGATTATTTCTCAGCTATGAACTGTGCAGTAAACATGGGATTTGCAAACAGGCAGACGATATTACATGGAGTTAGAGAAACATTTGCAAATGTGTTTGGAAAAAGCGCAGAAGAACTTGAAATGCACCAGATATATGATATATGCCATAATCGCGCTTCAGTTGAAAAGCACAATGTTAATGGAGAGATGAAAGAACTCATAGTCCACAGAAAAGGTGCAACTGCAGCATTTGGTCCAGGAAGAGAAGAAATTCCAGAGTTATACCGTGAGGATGGACAGCCAATACTCATTGGAGGAAGTATGGAAACAGGTTCATGGCTTCTTGCTGGCGTGGATAATGCAGCAGATACTTGGTTCACAACAGCACACGGATCTGGAAGAGTTATGAGCAGAGCTCAGGCAAAAAGGACATATCAGGGAGAACAACTCCAAAAGGACATGGAGAAAAAAGGAATTTACATCAAAGCAGTATCATTCAAAGGTTTGGCAGAAGAAGCAGGCGGAGCATACAAAAAAATAGACGAAGTCATTGAGTCTGCAACTAGTGCTGGAATTTCAAAGAAAGTTGCAAAGCTTATTCCAATTGGAAATATCAAGGGATAAAATGCCATATAAATTTGTTGACGGAGTCGCAATTGCAGACGTCACTTTCGAAGCAACAGGAAACACTCTTGAAGAGCTCTTTGAGAGTGCCGCAAAAGCAGTTACAGCTTCAATGGTTGATGACCTTAAAACAATAGAAGAAAAAATAACAAAAAAAATATCGATTTCTGGAAAAGACCGTGAGAGGTTGTTGCATAATTTCATGCAGGAATTGCTATTTTACAAGGATTCCGAATGTCTTGTTTTTAGTAAATATACAATTAAGATCACAGGAAATTCACTTGAAGCAGAACTAGTCGGAGAGGAATTGGATCAAGAGAAGCATGAATGGATAACAGATGTTAAAGCAGTAAGCTGGCACATGTACAAACTCGAAAAAACGGAAGAAGGATGGAAGGCATCCGTAATATTAGATGTTTAATCTACTTCAAATAAACCAGTACTCAGATATTTCTCTCCCCTATCAGGGAATATAACTACAATGTTTCCAGATTCTGCTTTCTTTGAAATTTCAATTGCAGCATACATTGCTGCTCCGCTGCTCATTCCAATAAAAATCCCTTCATTTCTCACGATTTTTCTCGCAGTTTCAAATGCAACATGAGTTTCAACCATGATAGTTTCGTCAATTTTAGAAGGATCATAAATAGATGGAACTATTGCCTCATCCATATTTTTCAAGCCCTGGATATAGTGGCCCTTGACAGGGTGCGCGCAAACAATTTTAACATTTGGATTTTTTTCTTTCAGATATCTTCCGACTCCCATTATTGTCCCAGATGTTCCAATTGATGAAACCAGATAATCCACATTCCCATTTGTCTGTTTCCAGATTTCTTCGGCAGTAGTCTTGTAGTGAGCCAGTTTATTGTATTCGTTAGAAAACTGATCTGGCATGAAATATTTATCGGGATATTTTTTGACTAGTTCTTTGGCTTTTAGAATCGCACCATCAGTTCCAAGGTCACTGTCTGTCAAAGTTACTTTAGCACCGAATGCACGGATCATTTGGCGCCTTTCAATAGAAACTGCACTGTTCATGACAATTTCAACATCATAACCTTTGACAGTTCCTATCATTGCTAGTGAAACTCCAGTGTTTCCAGAAGTAGGCTCAAGTATTGTTTTTCCTTTTGATAAATCTCCGTTTTTTTCTGCCTGTTCAATCATCTTCAAAGCAATACGATCTTTGATACTTCCAGTTGGATTAAAACCTTCTAGTTTAGCATATATGGTTGTTTTTGGATTTGGAGTCAGTTTATTGATTCGGACTAGTGGAGTGTTTCCAATTGCCATAATGATATCATTGAGCATATGATCACTTGGAGATGGCAGTACCTGCTTTTCCATCTATGGCAGCTTTGATGTTGTTGATTGAACATATGATTGCTTTTTTGCCGCCATTCTCTACAAATTTAATTGCTGCTTCGACTTTTGGTTTCATACTTCCTTCTGCAAAATGCCCAGATTGCAAGTATTTTTTCAGAATATCAATAGAAGTATGTGAAATAGATCTTTGAGTTGGTTTTCCAAAATCAAGATAGACATTGTCAACTGAAGTGACAAAAACAAGAAGACCGGCTTCCACCTGATTTGCAAGAAGTGATGTTGCCTGATCTTTATCTATTACTGCCTCAAGTCCTTCTCCGTTTTCTTTGATTGGAATTCCGCCCCCACCAACAGCTATCACGACAAATCCTTTTTCAAGAAGAGCTGATATTGCATCATGTTCCCTGATTTTAACTGGTTTTGGCGAAGGAACTACCAGCCGATACCCCCTTCCAGCATCCATTCTCATATTTGGACGAACTGCGGTTTCATAAAAAGGACCAATTGGTTTAGTAGGATTTGCAAACGCTGGATCTTCTTGATCAACAACAACCCTAGTAATAAGAGTAGATGAATGAAGACCAGTAAGGGAAATAGCGCTGGCAATAAAATAACCTATCTGGCCCTGAGTCATTGCACCAAGAACATCAAGGGGCATCTCTGGAACTTCTTTTGTCCCTTGTTGTTGTAATAGCAGGTTCCCAACCTGAGGCCCATTTCCGTGAGTCAAGACTACTTGGTTGGCTTTGAGCATCTCTTCTATCTGCATAACAACTTGTTTTGCAGAGCCCAATTGCTCCTCTGCAGTGCCTTTGGCTCCTTTTGGCAAAAGAGCATTTCCTCCAAGTGCGATAACTATTCTCATATCTAGATTTTACAGAATAGAATAAAAAACCTATTTGATCAAAATCAGTTTATGAGAAAAGTACTTATTCTTGGAGCAGCCGGCAGAGATTTTCACAACTTCAATGTATTTTTTAGAAAAAATAAAAATTACGAGGTGGTTGGATTCACTGCAACCCAGATTCCAAATATTGCAAACAGGAAGTATCCTGCAGAACTTGCAGGAGAATTATACCCAAACGGCATTCCGATCTTTGAGGAAAAAGACCTTGAAAAGCATATTACTGAGAAAAAAATTGATGAAGTTTATTTCTCATATTCGGATGTTTCACACGAGTATGTAATGCATCTGGCATGCAGATCGCAAGCATGTGGAGCAAGTTTCGTTCTTCTTGGACCAATAGAAACCATGATTAAGAGCAGCAAAAAAATAATCGCAGTTACAGGAGTTCGGACCGGAGTTGGAAAAACTACAGTAACCAGAGCAATTACAAAAAAGCTCAAAGAAAAAAATGTGAAATTTGTCGTTATCAGGCATCCCATGCCTTATGGAGACCTCGTAAAACAGAAGGTACAGAGATTCGCTACAATCGAGGATCTTGATTTGCACAACTGCACAATAGAAGAGCGGGAGGAGTATGAGCCGCACTTGAAGGATGGAGTCATAGTATTTTCTGGAATTGACTATGAAGCTATTCTCAAAGAAGCAGAAAAAGAATCAGATGTGATAATCTGGGATGGAGGAAATAATGACATTCCGTTCTACAAACCAGATCTTTATATTACAGTGACCGATGCTCTTCGTCCAGGAAATGAAATGTGGTATTATCCAGGAGAAACAAACTTCAGAGCAGCAGATGTGATAATCATCAACAAAACAAGCGAGAATCCAACAGATGTTAATAGAATCATGAAAAATGTAGAAAAGGTAAACCCAAACGCAGAAGTTATTGAAAGCGATATGGAGCTCTCACCAATCGAAGAGAGAAACATCTATGGAAAGAAGGTTATTGTGATTGAGGATGGCCCTACAATCACTCATGGAGGCATGAGATTTGGTGCAGGATTTGAATATGCTGCAAGATGCGGTGCAGACATCATTGATCCAAGACCATCCGCAGTTGGAAGCATCAAAGAAGCTTATGAAAAATATGATCATATGGGAGACGTCGTTCCTTCTTTGGGCTATTATGGAAAACAGAGAGAAGAGCTTATCAAGACAATAAAAAATAGCGAAGCAGAATTAGTAGTCTCAGGAACTCCTATGCATCTTGGAAGCATTCTGAAGATAGATATCCCAGTTCTAGACATAAACTATACATTTGTCGAAAGAAAGGGAAGTTTAGGGGGAATAATTGATAAGTTTTTGAAATAATTATTTGTTTTCTCCTTTGTAAACTCCTTCATACGTAGAGTTTGTTGCTTCGGCCAGTTTGATGAAGACCATCTGGCCTATTTTTGCATCTTTTTTGAATTTTATACCGTGCTCATTTTTAACAAGAAGAAGAGCCTCACTTCGGCCTTCATAACCTGGATCCCAGACTGCGCATTCAAGTGTAACTCCGCAGCGCAAGAGTGAAGAGCGTGGAAGACAAAGCCCTGCAACATCTTTTGGAATTCTTACATATTCATTGAATATTACCTTGTATGCTCCAGGCTTTAGAGTAACAAAATCACCATCAAAAGATAATGGCTCTACCTCGCTGATTTTTCGGTCTTTGTTATCAAAATCAATTACTCCGGCATTCTTGAAGGAATAAACTTCCTTAAGAGAGATGTCAACTCCAGAAGGCTGGTATTGGCTTGAATTAAGCACTTCCACTACATTTGCATTTTCCAGTTGTTGTTTTGGCAATAACATATTTTCACCTAATTACATTGTCTAGTTTCACTATCGCAATTAGTCCCATCAGGACAATCAAGTGCGATGAATTTCACTTTTCCATCAGAACAATATGCATCAAAAACACGGCCATCGCTCATGCACGCATCATGTTCAGTCCTGATTAAAGTATCTCCATCCCAAATTGACGCTTCTCCAGGAACAATTGACTGTCCACCATCAGTCTCAGTGCATGTGTATGGATATATGCATGCACCATCAACACATTTGTCATCTTCGGAACATGTAACATATTCAGTTTCAAAGCCAGAGCCGTCACAAAGATACTCGACCAGAGTAATGTCATTGAGGCAGTAATCTTCACGAGTGTCTTTGACACTAGTATTGGTAGTCAGAATTACAGATGATGCAACGTGGGAGCTTCCATTTGGATCAAGAAGATCCAGATCAAAGCACGCTTCTTCAGTTATCTCGACACACTCAGCATTAATGCAAAGATCATCACACACTTCATTAACGTAATCAATCTCATTTTCAAAACAGAAATAATCCCTAAGTTTAGTACCAGCGCATGTGTCGTTCTTTTCTTCAATTAATTCTGAATCAACAGTCAGTTGTGTTGATTTTGAGTATTCCTTGCATTTGATATCGGATAGCTTAACGCAGCGCCCTTCAAAGCAATAATCACAATTTTGTGATCTCTCAAGAAGCACATTTCCAGAACAGTAATATTCTATTAGTGTGTTTTCATCCTTGCAGTAGTCAACGAAAACTTCGGTTTTTTCACTGGCAGAAGATGCAACAAAATAGTTTTCACCATCATCATTATCCTGGCAAATTGACCTGCAAACTCCATTGTAGCAGTAAGTATCAGATGGACAAGACTCAGTCTTATTCATTATTGAATTTGAATCACAGTAGAACTCCAATCTATTTTGCTCGTCAATACATGAATCATGTTCAGAGTATATTACCATTCCGCCGCCATACTGAGTTACAGTGCCATATAAGGTTGGATCATTTGCGTCTGTTTCTTCACAAGTTTTATCAAGGCTGATACATTTTCCTTCTTCGCATTTTTCTCCAGTTGAACAATGGTGGGTTGTTTGTTTGAGTTCATCATTATCACAGTAGTATTCCAAAAGATCATAATTGCCCTGGCAAACATCATGATAAAGCTGATCATTATGATTTACAGAACCATAGTTGTAATAGTCAGATCCAGAATCTGTTTCAATGCATTTGGGCTCTGGAGCAGGCTCGGGTACAGGTTCTTCTTTTTCAACACATTTTCCTGATATACACTCTTCGGTTTCTTTACAGGAAATCTGTTTTATTTCAAGAGAATTTCCATTGCAGAAATATTCTTTGACAGTTGATTCATCATCACAGGTATCAGGATATTCAGTACCGTTGAAAGTTACAGTACCTTTTATCGATTCATCAAGCCCATCAGAATCAATACAATCAGGTTTTGGAAGTTCGGCAGGGTTATTAGGAGTATTTTCAGGAGGGTTGTCCTCACTTACGCAGCCGAAGATTAGAGCTGCCATCAGCATTGCAACTATGTAGAGCCTCATGATGGAAACTCCCAGGAAAAGATTATAAGTATTGTTTAAAAAATCAGGCAACTAAGAGATAAGCATGAAGAAAACTGTCAAAAAGCTTTTTCTTATGCAGCTTCAATATGCTGGAATTCCAGAAGATGCATACCATTTCCTGCCAGAGTCAGAGCGAAAACTACTGATTGAGAAAAAAGGGAGGTTTTTCATCAAGGATGAAGAGCGGAAAAAGATAAGGGTTGTGCTGACTGGAGGAGTTTTTGACATTCTTCATATAGGACACATATTCACACTTGAAGAAGCAAAAAAACAGGGAGACCTACTCATTGTGGCAGTTGCAAAAGACGAGATGATTCGAAAGAAAAACCGTGAGCCCATTCATGGACAAGATTACAGGAAGATTATGGTAGGCTCTCTGAAAATGGTTGACCTTGCACTGTCTGGTTTTGAGAATCCAGAGGAGATGATTGAGTTCATCAGGCCAGATGTAATTGCATATGGGTATGACCAAAAAGAATTCCTCAAACCAAATGGAATTGAAATTATCAAGGTTTCGAAGAAGATTGATGATAGCAAATTCAAAACCAGAAAAATCCTTGAAGACCTTGGCCTGTGAAATATTTATAAACTTGTTATGAGTTCTACAGTCATGTTCAGTGGATTCCTTGGCCAATTTAGACCCGTCACGACACAAACAACTAAAGAAAAAGAGCCTGAAACAACTCAGAAACCTCCAGAATCACAAAAATCAAATGATTCAGAATCATTCTTAAGTAGTGCAAAAACAAAGACATTTATCAAAAAATGGTCACAGAAAACCAGAGATGGAAAGTCATTGTATACAAAAAGAGGAGTTGTTGGTCTTCTAAAAACCCTTTTCCAGAATCCAGGGCTTGAATCAGATAGTGATGTACTTGGCTCTGCAGAGGAACTTTTATCCATGCTAGGAGGTATGGATGGACTTAGTGGATTCCTTATGGGCTGGAAAGCAAAGTCTGAAGGCATAATCAAAGGCCTCAAGAGTGTTGTTGGGGCAGAATGACTAACGATGAGAAAGTTCGGAAATTTGTAAGCGAAGGCATTTGCCCAGTCTGTCAGAATAAGCTAGCACACAAGGAAGGCTGTCTTGAGTGCGAAGGTTGCGGATGGGGTCTTTGCGAAGAAGGATGATTTATAACTACATATCATCAAATATCCCTTAATTGCCTCGGTAGATTGGATTGAACTTCGTTCAATGCGCTACCGAAGCTATATGCCTCGGTAGCTCAGCTGGTTAGAGCGGCTGACTGTTATTCCAACTTTTGGAAAAAGTTGGATCAAAACTGATTATTCAGTTACAGACATCAGCAGGCCGGAAGTTCGAATCCTCCCCGAGGCGTTTCTGTTTTTTATTTGGTCCGCAAATCACCGAATGATTATTCTCTTCCACTCCAGGATTTTTAATAAAATGAAGATACCAAACACAATATAGAGTTTAATCATCTCGCCACTTACAATACTCGTATGAAGCAAAGTTGCAAAAAGCGCAAAGTAAGCTAGTGACTGAACCTTTTTCCAGTTGCTTTTGAGGAGCATGATTGATTTTTTATTCGAAGTTATGGCAAGAATAATCAGGGCAATAGCTGCAATAACTCCCCAGAGAAGATATGGAACTCCAATTAGCTTCTCTAAACCGAGAGGAGTGATAATTATACGCCCTAGTGCGTGAATCAGGAAAAGCCAGAAGCATGAAAGTCCCAGCTCTTGCCTGAACATAATAACCTTTGAGAGTTGCTTGATAGAGAAGACAACTGATAAGGGTTTGATGAAGAGCAGGAATATCAGAAGATATTCTGCCCACCGGCCCATTTCCACAAAAGTAGTCTTCCATGGAAAGAGAATTGCCAGGAGAATAAGAAGAACTGGAAATAGATATAAACTAAAAAGCCGGCCAAAACTTCTGATTGTGCTTTTTGCAGGTAAAAATCCTGCGATTAGGATGAATACACTTGAGAGAATTACTATCCACTCTGCAAATTTAAAATTTACTAAAGCCGGATCTTCCGTCTTTTCATTTTCAGATAATGTGCTTTCTACAAATGCACTTTTCTCTTCGAAACTTAGGTTTTCCCAGCCATCAGGCCTCTCAACACCCAACCAATCAAAGAATCCAGTGATATTGGCTTGGCCTTGGTACTTTTCTCCGGAGATTGGATAAATGCCCATTCCTTGAAGATAGTCATGTTTCTGCTCCTGGCTCCAGCCATTCCACTCTGCAGGCTTTTCAATACCAACTGATTCAAGGATCGGATCGACACCAGTACCATCACCTGCATAGGATGATGATACTAAAATCAGCAGCAGCATCAGTATTCTAGGTAGTAGAGCCATTGGAGATATCTACAAGCCTTGATTTAAATTGCTTTCTGGGCCGCCCGTACTTTCTTACTATATAGTCAAATTGCTAGCAAAAACATTTTGCACGAAAGTACTGGAAGTTGCACGTTTGGTGAAGGTGCCATCCTAAAACCATGGCCCCTCTCCAAGGCGTCTGTTTTTTAAATTCTAATAGGATTGAATTGACCAGAAGAACTGATATTATGGAAATTGGGAACATAGAAATACCCCTGGCACTTACAATACTCGCAGGACTTTCAACAGGAATTGGAAGCCTCATCTCACTATTTATCACAAATTTCAAAAAGAAATACCTGGTCTTTGCACTGGGACTTTCTGCCGGTGTTATGATATATGTTTCTTTTGCAGAACTTCTTGCAACGGCAATTGAAGGAGTGGGATTTGGACCTGCTAATCTGGCATTTTTTATTGGAATCATTTTCATCATGGCAATTGATTTTCTAATGCCGCACAACTACATTGGCGAGCATGTCAAGGTAGACAAGAAAAACAAAAAACTAATGACTGCAGGTGTTTTCACAGCAATAGGAATAGCAATCCACAATTTCCCAGAGGGCCTTGCAGTTTTTGTAAGCGCACTTGGAGATATATCTGTCGGAGTTCCTCTTGCTTTTGCAATTGCAATGCACAATATCCCAGAAGGAATTGCAGTTGCTATGCCAATATATTATGCAACTAAGAGCAAGGCAAAGGCATTCTGGATATCTCTTTTATCAGGGGTTGCAGAACCAGTTGGTGCAGTCATAGGAATATTGATCCTGGCACCTTTCCTCACAACAGATATCATGTCCCTTCTTCTTGCATTTGTTGCAGGAATCATGATATTCATCAGCTTTGATGAGCTTCTTCCACTATCTCTAAAAGAAGAAAGTCATGCACATCTGTCAATTCTTGGCCTGTTTCTGGGAATGGCGATAATGGCTCTTAGTCTTGAGCTTCTTTAGAATTTTTGGTTGCCTCGATTGCAACAAAAGAAGGCATCTGTTCCCAGAATTCAAGAACAGTTTCATTTCCGATTATTGATTTCACAGATTTATCAGGAAAAAAGAATTTGCCAAATACATTTAATCGCATAAGAAGACGACTTACAAGTGAGGCTTCTGCCATAGGAGACCTATGCTTTAATGAAATTTCATCAAATTTGGATATAGAAAAGCCACTTTTGAACAGATGATTAAAATAATATTGAAATGGACGGTGATAGAGAACAACTCCCTTGTTCCAGTGAGTACGATGTGGAACAGTGCATTGCTTGCCATAAATTCTGAGCTTGACGAAAAGCCCTTGGAGATCATTGTCAAATGAAGCCATCTTCATTGTATCGACCAGGGGATGGATAATTACAAATATCAAACGGCCATTATTTTTGAGAACACGTGAGCATTCTGCAAAAGTAGCTTCCAGATTCTTGACATTATGAAGAACCATGTTGGATACAATAAGATCAAAGGATGAATCTTTTATGCCATCAAGACTTTCGGAACTCAAATTATGATATTTGATTCCAAGAGACTTTCTTTTTTCCTTTTCCTTTGCAATTTTCACTAGTTCTGCAGATATGTCAATCCCAATAACTTCTGCCCCAAGTTCTGCAACTTTTCTTGAGAAATAGCCTTCACCACAGCCAAGATCAAGAACTTTTTTGTCCTTTATATCCCCAACCATTTCTAGCATTGCAGGAGTAATATACGTTCTTTGTGAATGGCTTCCAGTTTCTCCTATTATATCGACATAGTTAGAAGCTGCCTTATCCCAGTTGCTCTTCATAGATGCAATATGGCAGGTAAAATCATATAAGACGCTTTATTTTGCAATGAAAATTAGAGAATATTTAAATGATAAACATGGTGATCAAATAATGGAAAATTTCGAGTATCAGTGTGAGACAAAAATTATTTTTGGAAAAGAAACAGAAAATCGAGTTGGAAAAGAGATAGGCAAGCTTGGAAAAAAGGTGCTTTTGCACTATGGCAGCGGAAGCATAAAGAAAAACGGACTTTATGATCGAATCACAGAGAGTCTGAAAAAGGCGAACGTTGATTTTGTTGAACTTTCTGGAGTTGTTCCAAATCCAAGACTTAGTTTAGTCAAAGAAGGGATAGAACTTTGCAAAAAGGAATCAGTAGATTGCATCCTTGCAGTTGGAGGAGGAAGCGTAATAGATTCGGCAAAGGCAATTGGAGCTGGAGCAGTTTATGATGGGGATGTTTGGGATTTCTTTGAAGGGAAAATAATTGAAAAATCACTTCCAGTTGGAGTTGTTTTGACAATATCTGCAGCAGGCTCTGAAGCAAGCAATGCAACAGTAATAACTAATGAAGATGGACCAAGAAAAGCTTCATCGCATGGAAACATAAGGCCAAAGTTTGCCATACTGAATCCAGAGCTGACATACTCAGTCTCAAAAGATCAGACTGCAAATGGAATTGCAGATATGATGGCGCATATTTTTGAGAGATATTTTACTAATTCGAGTTCAGTTGATTTGACAGACAAACTTTGTGAAGGTGCTCTTAGGTCAATAATAAAAAATGGAAGAATAGTTATGGGCGAGCCGGAAGATTATGATGCTCGGGCAAACCTGATGTGGGCAAGCACTCTTGCACATACTGGACTTCTCGGAACAGGAAGAGAAGAAGACTGGGCATCTCATGGAATAGAGCATCAGCTCAGCGCATTTTATGACATTCCACACGGAGCCGGACTTGCGATTATTTTCCCTGCATGGATGAGATACGTAGTTAAACAGGATATTTCAAGATTTGCCCAATTTGCAAGAGAAGTATGGAAAATTGATGAATGCTGCGATGAGGATATGGCAATTTCGGCAATAGAAAAAACAAGGGAATTCTTCGGAGAACTTGGACTTCCAACCTCTCTGTCCGAGCTAAATATCGATAATGAAAAATTCGGGGAAATGGCAAAAATCTGTGCTGGATCTGGAAGAAGAGGCAGTTTTGTTAGATTGAAATCAGAGGATATTGAAAGGATATACGAATTGGCAAAATGACAAAATATTAAAATGAGTACACAGAATTTGAGTTATGCTAACTCGAATATTCCTAATTGGCCTTGTTATAATAGCTCTTAGCGCCATTTCTTTTGCTGGAAGTTGCGCACTTGATTCATTTACCAAATCATGCAATGATTGTCCATTTGATGAAAGCGGGAAAATGGATAAGGAATGCTACGAGGCAATCCAGGAAACTGGAACAGGTTGCCTTGCAACTACATATCCAATGATGAGCATAAAGTATGCACTTGGAAGCTGTCCTCATATGGACGAATGTGTGAGCAGACTCAGTACATGCAAGGAATTGTTCAAAACAGGATCAGATGCAAGAGATTGCAACAATGCAGAAATGATCGAATGTTTTAAGACTGCAGATAGATGCGCAGAAGCATCAAATGGAGTATGCACAGAAGGCAAAACAGAGAAAGATGCTGGATTCAACAATGTTTCTGCTGGAGGAACAGTACCAGATAAACCAATCAATGAAACCAAACCACCATCAAAACAAGAAAGAGAAGCTCCTCTTTGGGATTTTGTTTGCGGAGAAGCCTTCATTTTAGTGGGATTACTCATGATAGCGATTTTTGTAAAAAATGAATAGGTTTATATATAAGTAAAGAGATAATTACATAGAATTACTCTTTTTACCAAAAAGTGAGATAATGAAATTTAGCGATTTAAAATTAAATAGGAAGACATTAGAAGCACTTGAAAAATTAGGTTATGAAGAACCAACTGAAGTGCAGGAAAAGGCAGTACCAGAGATTATGGAAGGACATAACCTGATTGTTAGAAGTCAGACTGGAACCGGAAAAACAGCAGCATTTGGAATTGGAATAATAGAAAGAATTGCTTCTGGAAGTTCAAAAAAAGGACTTATACTAACTCCAACAAGAGAACTTGCTCTTCAGGTATGTAAAGAACTTCAATCTATTGGAATAGTCCATCAAATGAGAGTATTTGCTGTTTATGGAGGACATAGCATAACTGTCCAGATCAGGGACTTGAAAGGGGGAGTAGACATCTTAGTTGCAACTCCAGGAAGACTTCTTGATCTAAACAGAAGAGGGGTTGTTTCAATCAAGGAGTTTGATACTATTATTCTTGATGAAGCAGATCACATGCTTGACATGGGATTTGCAGATGAAATGACGGATATCCTAGCACAGCTTCCAGATCAAAGAACAATGCTTTTAATCTCGGCAACGATTGATGAAAGTATTCTCAATATTGCATCAAAGTATATTCCAAATGCAAAAACAATTGAAATTGGAGAGATAGAGGTTGTTGCATCAATAAAAGAAGAGCACGTTGAAACAATCAGAAGAGAAAAATTCTCAGAACTTCTTCGTGTCCTGAAATCACATATAGGAGTAAAAACAATCATTTTCATGGAAACAAAAAGAGGCACCATGTGGCTTGAAGAAAAACTTTCATTCAAAGGATTCAAGAATGTAGATATGCTTCAGGGAGATATGAGTCAGTCAAGAAGAAACGCAGTCTTATCAAAATTCAAAGAAGGGAAAATTGACATTCTTGTTGCAACAAATGTTGCTGCCAGAGGACTGCATATTGATGAAGTTGGACTTATAATCAATTATGATAAAGCAGAAAGTGAAGAAACGCACCTTCATAGAGTAGGCAGAACTGGAAGAATGGGTGCTGAGGGCAAGGTAGTCAACTTTGTCCAGAGAGTAGAAACAGTAAAAGAAAGACATGCTGATGATCACCCGGATTTCGCGTGGATGAAGCATGGAATTGATCATAGTCCAAGAGAAAGACCCTCAAGAGATTCAGGCAGAAGGCCAAGCAGGGACACTAGAGGAAAGCGTCCTGTGCGAGGAAAAAAACCATACAGAAAGAAAAGAGAATAATCTTATTCTTTAACATTGTAGAAAGGCAGCATGAATAAAGTAGGCATTGTAATTCTTGTGTTTTTGGTTTTTGGATGTGTTACTACTATTGAAAATGAGCAGCCAATAATAAATGATTCTGGCGAGGATAATCATACTGTTTTTGAAAAGAATACAAGCGAGCTGGAAAACATAACAATTGCTGCATTTAATGTTCAGATTTTTGGAAAATCAAAATCAGAGAAAGAAGAAGTAATGGAAATCCTGGCAAAAACCATGAGAAATTTTGACATTATAGCAATGCAGGAAATCAGAGACAAAGACCAGAGCGCTCTGCCTCTTCTTATAGAAAGGATAAACTCACTGCCAGGAGAAAAATACAATTACACAGTAGGGCCAAGGCTTGGTAGAACCTCCAGCAAAGAACAATATGCCTACATATATAACAGCAAAATTGAGCTGCTCTCAAATTATACTTTCAATGATACTAAAGACAAATTTCATAGAGAGCCTTACATCGCAAGATTTGTTTCTGAAGAATTTGACTTTGTACTTCTTGTATTCCACAGTGACCCAGATGAAACCCCTCAGGAATTAGATGCGCTGCCAATTGTCTTGAATCATTCTATGGCAGAATATCCAGACGAAGAAGACTTCATTATTCTTGGCGACCTTAATGCAGATTGCAATTATTTGAAAGACAGCGACAACGTTTCGCTTAGAGAGTATATCTGGCTGATAAAGGATGAGGATACGACAACAAAATCAACAGTATGCAATTATGACAGGATAATCATAACAAACTCTACAGTAGATGAATATATTCAAAGTGGAGTTTTCAGATTTGATTTAGTATATGAATTAAACCAATCGCAGGCTGAAGAAGTCTCGGACCATTATCCGGTTTGGGCATCATTTACAGTGCAAGAACTATTGCAAGAAGAATAACAATAACACCAAGAGCAAATGTTGCCCGGACAAAACTAATGCGCTGTGCAAATTCCATCAGTGTTTTTATAGTCAAAAGCCCCACAGCACAAGCAACAAGACTTCCAAGAATCAAAGGAGCAGTTATACTGAAACCATCGCTTACAAGAGGAAGAAAGATCTGGATTCCGCCAGTAACTGGAATGCTCATCAAAAAACTTAACCTAAGGGATTCCTTCAATGAAAACTTTTGAGAAAGCAATGCTGCAACAGTCAATCCAGATCTGCTCACTCCAGGAAGAACTGCAAAACCTTGAACAATGCCAGATATAACTGCTTTTTTTGAAGTTGTTGAATCATCTGATTTTGAGATGTGTTTGCTTTTTTGAAGATAAGAGATGAGAAGCAAAAAAATCCCGATAAAAAGAGTAAATAGAACATCAGGAAGCTCTATTGAAAATGCAAGAAGCAAAAGAGGAATTGCACTTATTGATGTGGATAAAGTTGCAATTGTCAAAAAAAACAATAAACTTCGGTTTCCACTAAAAATGCTTTTTATTATTGTAATAACATCGTTACGGAAATAGATAATAGCAGATAGAGTGGTGCCGCTATGAAGCCAAATTGCAGTACCAAGTGCTTCCTTATATTCTGTATTAAAAAGAAACTTTCCAGCAAGGGTAACCATTGCTTCAGAGCTTATAGGAAGCCATTCTGCAATACCCTGGATGATACCGAGGATTATTGCTTCAAAAAAATCCATTATTACTCTCCGGCTTCTGCAGTCTGTTGTGCAGCAGTTATCTCACGATGAGCATCAAGAGCATATCTTCGAACCAATGCATTTTGATCATATCGCCTTGCTCGATCAAGAGCAGGAAGTGCATTTGGATCGGCAATTTGCCGAAGAGCGCGCGCAATTTCAATTCTATTGTAATGATCAGGATCCACAGGAAGTACTTGGCCTGAAACAGTTCCACCAACTAACCTCGCACTTAGTGCAGGAGTTGCCCTAACATCTCCAATTTGTCCAAGTGAGTGGATAGCTGCTCTTCGAACTGCTGCATTTGGATCTCGAAGACGAAGAATGAGATAACGAACTGCTTGAGGCTCGCCAAGGTTCCCTATGGCAGCTGCCGCAGCTTCACGAACAGCAGGCTCTCCATCTCTCAAAGCACGAACCAAGTTACGTCCAGCACTTCGATCTCCCATAGTACCAAGAGCAATAGCAGCTGCTCTTCGAACAGCCCCATTTTCATCAGTAAGAAATCCTGAAACGCGCCCTGCAGAAGATGCATCACGAAGGTCTCCAAGCACAAAAAGACCCCTTATCCTAGTTTGAGGCCTGGTGCTTGATAGATCATGAAGTGCTTGTGCTCTCATTGCAGCACGGGTACTTTCTGGAGAACGTACCACTCTTCTTGGAACTTCCTTGGATCTTGATCTTCCCTTGGGTTGAGATCTCCTAGGGGTAACTGCTCTTGGGGAATATACCGGAGGAGAAGGAGTTCTTCTTCGAGTTCTGGAACGAGGAGCTGCCATAAAGAATAATTTACAATGGAATATTAATATATTTTCTCAATTAGTGCTTAAGAGAGAATTACGACCCCACCTCTTCTTTGGTCCCCTCCTGCCTCATTGATTCCAGCTATGTGAACTCCACCAAAATAAAAGTTTGTGTTTTCAGTCCACAGATTAGTCTTGTATTCTTCAAGACCTTTTGGAGAGATGCCACTTTCAACTTGTAGAAGGTTATCTTCAAAATGCACTCTACTTGCATCTGTTGTTTCTTGAGGAGACATTTTGAAATCAGTAAGATTAGAGATGCTCTGGAGCATTGCACTCCTTATTCTGTTACTTCCCCCACTACCCAACACTGCATATATCTGGCCATGTTTGCTTATTATAGAAGGGCACATCATACTCGTTATTCTTTTTCCAGGTAGATAAACATCTTTATATTGCATGAGATCCGGCTCTGCTGCAAAATTGTTGAGCATTATGCCAGTTCCTTTTACCATTATTCCTGCCCCCTGGCCATTGCTTGTGGTTATGCTAGCAGCATTTCCTTCAGAATCAATGATACTGATGTGAGTTGTGCCGCCAAGCCGATCAAGGGATTTCTTCCAAAATCCTTCCTCAAATAGAAGTCCTTTGAAAAATTCCCTTGTTCTTTGTGAGTTTGAGTATTTCGTTGATTCTACTAAAAGTTTGATATGCTCAGGAGAATTGTGTTTGATTCCTTCAAGTTTATTTTCCAGAAACTTTAAACCATGAGCAATCAAAAGTCCGCCTGCAGATGGTGGGGGGGTAAGTGCCAGCTCATAGTTATTATAATTCATTGAAAGTGGTTCGCGCTCAAAAACCTGATAGCTCTCCAAATCCTCTGGGGTAAGAGTGCTCATCTTCCCTGCAACGGTAGTTGTAGTTGCCTCTCGAAAGGATTGTAATGCAGATTGTTTATCATTTGCAAGAGCCTCAAGAAAGGAAGCAAGTTTCAGATTTTTTATTACATCATCTCCCTTGAGAAGAATGCCATTGGGTGCAAATACTTCTTTTGACTCATCAGTATACATACAAAATGTCTCAAGTACTTGAAACACAAAGGCCTGGAAGTTATCCAGTTTATGTCCTTTTGCAAATCTTATTGAAGGAGCAAGAAGAGTAGCAAGATCCATTGTACAATAGTGTTTGTGCATGTGAAGAAAGCCATCAAGGCAACCAGGTACCCCTAGTGAACCATAACCAAGGTAAAAAACTTGTTTTTCACCTCCAAAGCTTACTACTATCTTTTCTGCATCCACATGAGATTTGGATCTTGAATAATCAGTTAGAAAATCAATGCATTTTGTCTTGCCTGTTGGAAAACGCAATAATCCAATTCCGCCGCCCCCAAGAGATGTAAGCATTGGCTCTGTAACCGTACTTGCAAAACAGGCAGCAACAATTCCATCAAAGGCATTTCCGCCTTTATCCATTACTTCTTTAGCAGCCTGCGCAGTGTTTTTGTTTCCGCATGCTATAACGTTCATAGGCTTCTCCTATACAATATCCCTGTGAGTCTGGTACATGAATGCCACAGCCTCGTGTTCCTTAGCAAGCTTTTGTAGTACAAAACCAAAGATTTCAGTTGAATTGACCTCTTTTTTTCCTTGGAGAAATTTTTTCACTTCGGAGCAGGTCTTTTCAGCAATTTTTTCTGATTCCTTTTCTCCAAGATCACAATCTTTACATGCTGCATAAATAGAACCATAGATCTTTCGATCATCATATGTTTCGTTTTTTCCTCTTCTCTTTACTACAATTGCCATAGAATCAACCAATAGACGGAGATCACACCTCAGAATTAAAAAAGAAACGGTTAAATTCGATAGTTACGATATAATATCATGGATAATGGGGATATTGACCTGCTCAAAAAGGTTAAAATCAGGCAGCTTGATCCAATAATTCAATCAGAGGCAATAGAAGTTGCAAAAGAATTTGGGATAGAGAAAGCAATTAAATCAAACAGCACACTTCATTTTTTATACCAAAACTGCTGCAAACAAGAGGCAAAGGAAAAGAAAAGCAGGGAAAGATTGCAAAAAGCAAAAAATATCATTCTAAGTCTGGCAGCATTATCAGAAGCAGTCACACATAGAGAAACAAAAAGAAGGAAACAAGAGCAGAAAAGGAAAAGGACATTCAGGTTGGTAGATAGTGAGCTGAAGGCCAGCAAAAAAACGATTGAGCTTCTCAAATCCATTGGAATTGATGATGAAAAAATCGCAGGACAGGCAGAGGCCATGTTTGGCGTTGATTCAATTGAAACCAGAGTTGAATTTATAGAATATCTGGATCTTGATACGGAAACCAAAAAGAAACTTTTTGGCAGTTGGCCCAATATCTTACTTATTCCAGATGAAGATGAGTTCATAGCAGAACTTGAATCAATTGGCACAAAGAAAAATATGATTACAACTTGGTCCAAAGCAAATGAGAAGCCCCTGCCAGTATGGGCAGACTTCAAAATTTTCCCAGGGATTTTGCTCGATGAGTATCATGATATTGCAAGACTGCTTGATCTCGAAGAACAAGAGCAAGTAGAAGAGTTGAATAAAAAAGAAACAAAGTACAGGGGCAAGCCAATGTATCCGAATGATTTTACAAAAGTTGTTGAAGCACTTGGGTTTGAAAAAATGAGAGAATCAAACCACGGAACCCTCTTTAGAAGAGGAGACAAGATAATGTGCATTCAAAGGTCGCACAAGGCACAAACGCAACTGAACAGATCAGTTTTAAAGGCAAAGCTTGTGGAAAGCGGGGTAGAATTGGATAAGTTTGAAGAAAAAAGAAGAGAGTTGAGATTATGAAAATAGAAGGTTATGAAGTAGATATTACAAAAGTAGAAGATAAATTCATGGTTTCTGTTCCAGAGCTTCCAGGTTGCAGTGTCCAGGTTGATGAGAAAAAGGATGCAAAAAATGCCATTCGTGAAATGATCGGACTCTACTTGACGGAACTAGCATCCAAAAGACCAAAGCACAAAAATAATAATGGACCTGAAAGCAGCGTAAGAAAAACAAAGGATTCGAGGATGAAAAAATGAGCCTGGAATATTCAAATGACAGAGTTTTGGAAAGGGATAATGAGGCACCAACTTTTGATCTTAATGGGATTGATGGAAAAAATCATTCTTTGGAAGAATTCAGAGGTAAAAAAGCAGTTTTGATAATTTTCATGTGCAACCACTGCCCTTATGTTGTTCCTAAAATGGATTACATAGTAGAGCTGCAAAGCAAATATGGAAAACAAGGTTTACAGGTTGTTGCGATCAATTCTAATGATTCAGTAAAATACCCAGAAGACAGTTTTGAGAAAATGAAGGAATATGCAGAAAAATACAAGTTCAATTTCCATTATCTGATCGACAAAACACAGGAAATTGCAAAGGCATATGGAGCAATGTGCACTCCAGACCCTTACTTATTTGATTCAGAACTTAAACTCAAGTACCACGGAAGATTCGATGATGCTCATGCAGAATCTCACGGAGAAGGAAAAACCAGTGAAATTGAAGATGCAATAAAAAAACTTCTTGCAGGAGAAGAGATCACGGCAGAATTCAATCCTTCATGTGGATGCAGCATCAAGTGGAAGGACTAAGCAATTAATTTCCAGAGGACAAAATCAAAGATTTTTCTTCTTATTCCTTTTCTTGGATCTTGAAGGATCCAATTGATAATCCAGCAAAATGGAAGTTTAGTATTTGTTGCAAGATCAAAAATCAGGACCTGCCATTTGTGAGTACTGACTAATTTATCCATTATTTTTTGCCCGCCACTGTTGCCAAGAATATGCTTCGCAGCACCCTCTCCGCTTTTAACAGCATAATAGATTCCCTCAGTAGTTAGTGGATTAAGAAACCCGCCTGCATCTCCAACCAGAAAGATATTACCAAAGTTCCAGCCCCGATAATCTGCATTGCCCTTCATAGATTCAGATCTTAGCAGATTAGTGTCAAGAGAAAATTGATTTTCTACCCAGATTTTTGTTCTTCGGGCAAAATCATGATCAAAATTTTCACCCGTAGTTGCAACTCCCACCATCGTCTGATCTTTGTTTTTTGACATCACATACCCATAACATTTTGGAAATGATTTGGGAAGCCAGTAAAGATGAAACTCGTTGGCAGGCTTTTCTAATACTACGTGAAACGCCCAACCAACAATATGTTTTGTTGGAAGAGACAAAAATTCACGGACTTTTGAAAATGATCCATCCGCACCAATAAGATATTTGTATGAATATTTTGCCTTGTCTGTTTTGACATACTTGTTTGTAATCTCAGTAACAAGTTCAGAAAAATGAATATCTGCATCTGTTTTGCTCATAAGGTAGCTTTCAAACTCATACCTTCCAATAGTCCATAGGTAAGGACGATCAAAATGTACTGTGTGCTTTGTAGTATCAGTTCCAACAACCATGCTCTTCCAGGGATGGCCCCGATCAAATTTTTCATCAGGAAGCACTTTGGGAGATATCTCCCCGGAGCAAATTTTCTTCCCAAGCTGGTCGTTTTTCTCAAGAACAAGAACAGAAAGGTTGGATTTGGCAAGAGTTCTGGCACAGGATAGACCAGCTGGACCAGAGCCTATAATCACAATATCATAATCAGGCATTGGATATCGATTATTCAAAATGTTTTTATAAACAAGGATGATGATAGATATTGTATGCCAAAGGAAGCATTTGGCGGCGATATAGACGATGAGGTCCCAGAAGAGCGAAAGAAGTTGGGGCTGGATAAATTTGAACTTTCCCCAGATATGAATATTCGGGATCTCTTTTGGAAGATAATGGGGTCATATGCCGCTACCAAAAAACCAGGAATTGAACTTGAAAAACTGGAAGAAGAAAGATTTGCATTGATGAGAGTAGCAGTATCAGTATTGTCAAATCCCGAAGGAGAAAAATTCGGACTGCCTTCTAAATTCATTTCACTTTACAGCTCAATGATGATGCTCGATGGAAAGTGGGAGGATGAATTCGGAGAATTTCTTGAAATTGCACTCAACAAAAAATATGACATATTTGAAAGTGTTGGAAGTGCTCTCAAAAGATTAGTGACTCAAGACGAGTATAAAAAAACAATATATAGCTACATGATGAATATGCTAAGAAACAGTGATGATGCTCCAGTTGCGCTGGCCCATGTAGCATTTATCAAAGAAGCTGAACTTTCCAGATTTCTGAAAAAAGAATTGGTTATTTTTGCCAGGGGAGATATTGGAAAAAATCAGAATAGTGCAATTGAAGCAATTTCAACAATAAAGGAAGAACCTGAAGTGAAAAAAGCATTCATCATATTGCTTTCTCATTGGGATAAAAATGCAAGAGCATCGGCTGCCAAAGCACTTGAGGGAATTGATGATGAAGAAGTGAAAAAAGCTGCCAGAGAAAGACTAAATTCTGAAAGCGATGCAGAGATTAAGAAAATATTAAAGAGGATTGCAAAATGAGCGAGATAATACGAATTCCAGAAGAACGAATTAAAATTTTAATTGGAACTAACAAAAAAACAAAAGAAAAGATTGAAGAAAAATGCAACGTTTCACTAAAGATCAGCGATAGCGAAGTAGAAATTGTGGGAGAACCTGCAGATGTATTCTTTGCACAAGATATAGTAAAGGCAATTGGAAGAGGTTTTGAGCCAAGAAAAGCTTTCATGCTACTAAAGCCAGAAAACACATTTTATTTGATTTCACTTCGCGAACTTGCTTCAACAGAGAAGACAATAACAAGAATGAAAGGAAGAGTTATTGGAGATGATGGAAAAATAAAAATAGCAATAGAAGATGCAACAGATTCTTTCATCAGCGTTTATGGAAGCACAATTGGGATTATTTCAAATGTTGAAACAATAAATTATGCTAAAGAAGCAATATCAATGATCATAAATGGATCTCAGCATGCCTCAGTTCTTGCATATTTATCAAAAGCAAGAAGAAAGATTTTAGAGGCCAAATTCAGGAGCTGAACCGAGATCTGAAAAATTCTGCAATTCCATCTCCATCCCTTTTTTCAAAAACAGCATCATAACCTTTGGCCCTAATTTTTACACAAATTTCATCAACTGAGGTATGAGAATAAGCAGAAGTTGAGAGAACAACTGGAACTTCTGGGTCAATAGTTCTTATCTGATCAAGTATCTCAAAGCCTTCAGTTCCACCAACAGTAAGTGAAAGATCAGTTATAACAAAGTTAGGATGGTTAGAACGAAAGACTGCAATTGCATCAGAAACAGAGCATACAGGTTCTCTGGAAACTATGCACACTTCTGATTCGCCTAGAAAAACGGAATATGCTTCAATAATTTCAGCAACATCATCAAAGATTGCGACTTTTGCTTTTTTTCTTAGAGATTCTGCCATCGGAACTTTGGATGTTCCACTAGTAATACTTGGAGCATTTCCAGAATTAAACTTAGGCTGATGTTTTTTTTGCCAAAAGCGCATAAAACTAATTATCTTCAAAATATTTTAAAAGATGGTGTTTAATGGCTCTAGCCAAAGATAAGTATTAATATGGGAAAGGAAATACAATATGCAAGAAGACCAGTAGAAGTAAAAGAGGATATTGAATGGAAGACGACGTATTCAAACAATTCAGAGAACACTCAGTAGCTGAATTTTTCAAGAAAAATAGACAAATGCTTGGATTTTCAGGAAAGGTTCGTTCTCTAACAATGATAGTGCATGAATTTGTGACAAATGGCCTGGATGCTTGTGAAGAAGCAGGAATTCTCCCGGAAATTTCAGTACAGGTTGAGGAACTTGGAAAGGACCACTACAAAGTAACTATCAGCGATAATGGACCTGGAATTCCAAAATCACACCTTGGAAAGGCTCTTGGGCAAATGCTCGCTGGAACCAAATTCCACAGATATATTCAACAAAGAGGACAGCAGGGTATTGGTGCTGCTGCATGTACTATGTTCTCATATATTACTACTGGACAATCAACAAAAGCAATTACATCACACGGTGGAAAAAAACTGACTGCAATAATTTCAATGGATTTTAAGAAAAATAAACCGATAATTGAGGTTACAGAAGAAACAGATACAGAGGAACATGGCCTGACTGTTATTTCTGAATACAAAGATGTTCGGTATGAAAGGAGCAATTATGGTATCTTTGAATATCTTCGAAGAACAGCTCTTGCAAATCCGCATTGCATCATATCTTTGACCGAACCAAATAATGAAAAAACAGTATTTCCAAGATCAGTTGAAATAAATCCAAAGAAAGCATATGAGATAAAACCGCACCCACTTGGAATCAAACCGCATGATCTTCTTGAATTTGCAAAGCATTCAGTAGAACACAAGAGAATATCATCATTTCTTCAGAATACTTTTGCAAGAGTTAGTGCTGCTAAGGTTGAAGACCTCAAAAGCATGCTACCAGAAATTGATTTCAACAAAAGACCAGACAAGATGAGCTGGGAAGATGCAGAGGCAATAGTTGGTGCAATTGAAAAGGTCAAATGGATCGCACCTTCAACAGACTCTCTAGTTCCAATTGGAAGAGAACAGGTAGAAGCATCTTTTAGAAACATTTTCAATCCAGAAGTTTTGGTAATCACCCAGAGAAGCCCCAAGGTTTATCGAGGAGGAATTCCATTTTCAGTTGAAGTTGGAATTGCTTATGGCGGAGGTGTTGCTGCTGCAAATAAACGAGGAGAAGTTATGAGGTTTGCAAATAAGGTGCCTCTTTTGTTTGATGCAGGCGGATGTGCAATTACTGAAACAATAAAGACTATTGACTGGAAAAGATATAATATTCGTAATTTTGATGAGGAGCCCATTGCAGTACTTGTGAATGTAGTTTCTGTACATGTTCCATATACAAGTGCCGGAAAACAAGCACTTGCAAGTGAAGAGGACCTAATGGCAGAGATAAAATTTGCTGTTATGGAAGCTTCTCGTGGAATTCAAAGATTTATTTCTGGAAGGAAAAAGGCAAATGAAATTGCCACAAAGAAAAAGGTTGTGAGCAGATACATTGAGCAACTGTCAAATGATCTCGCTTCCCTCACTCAAAGAAAACCAGAGAGAATTGCAAAAGAACTTAGAGAAATCGTTGAAGACAAATATACAGAGTCAAAAAAAGAAGAGATAAAACCCCCGGAGAAACCTAAGGTAGAGGATAAGGAAGCGGATAAGTCAAAGAAACCTAATGTAGAGGAGGCTGAAGCAAATGAGTGATTCCAAGGCAATGAAAAAGCTTGAAGAGCTTGGACGAGGAATGGTAAAGCAGATTGACGCAGGAGAAGGGCCAACATTTGAAACAACTTTGAGGACAAAAAGCAATACTATTTATGATGAGGGATATGGCTGTCTTAGAACCGGAGAGAAAAAAGAAACGAGGAAATATTTGAGCGTTGCACAGGCAAGAACATTCATGCAGACAGTTGCAATTGCAGCAAAAACAAAGCAATTTCTAGCTCAGGACCTTCACACATCAATCAGAGGTCTGTTTTACCAGCTTAAGTTCAGTCTTGGAGAAAACCTTGATGAAGACTTATTTACAGAGCAAAGTGAATCAAACGGACTTATTGAAGACCTTGAAGTTGCGCTAAAGATTAAGAGAGAAGATTTGCATTTGACAACAGATCGAAAGGGATTCCTTGCCGGAAATATGAAAATCCTAGATAAATTCGGTGGAGAGGAAACAATAATAGATCTGGCAAAACAAGGACGAAGCGGCTGGAGTATTCCAAGTGATGTTGACAATGGTATGGAAATTGAAAGCTTAGAAGCTGATTATGTTCTAGTAGTTGAAAAGGATGCGCTTTGGCAGAGACTAAATGAGGATAAATTCTGGAAGGAAGAAAATTGCCTTCTTGTTACTCCAAAGGGACAATCCACCAGAGGAACCAGAAGACTGCTTCGAAAACTAGCTGACAAAAAATTGCCAGTTTACTGCCTCATGGACTGTGATGCCTGGGGATGGTACATCTACTGGACAATAAAGACAGGAAGCATGAATCTTGCTTACCTGGGGCGTGACTTTGCAGTTCCGGAATCTAGATTTATCGGAGTTACTATGAGTGATATTACTGAATTTAGTTTCCTTGATAAGCTAACGATTAAAGCTAAGGATGTAGACATCAAAAGAGCTGAAGAAATGATGAGCTACCCTTGGATCAACAGGCACAAGGACTGGGTTCGCGAACTAAAACTTGTTCTAAAGACCAAGAAAAAGATTGAGCAGGATGCTCTTCAAGGACAAAGACTTACTTTTGTTGGAGAATACATAAAACAAAAAATAGAAAATAAAGAATGGCTAAGCTAGTCATTCTTCTGGAGTTTCTTCCTCAGCTTCCTCATCTATTATGTATGGATTTCCAGTTACTAAAGGTTGATTTGGACCAATGCAAAGACTTGGATCAACCTGGCCAGTTGCATCAGGTGTGCAGATTGCATTGATTAAAGCCTGACCATCCGGACACATATTATTCGGGCATCCACGAAGCCACAAATATGCTTCCATTTTTTCTTTTCCAGGATCAGCCTCTCTTTGCAAGAACGGCTGTATACAATCTTGATAAAATAGAAGGATATCAGTATATCCATAACATGCTTCTGGAGGATCCACTCTTGGATGATCACCACTGCAGGCTATTGTATCGGCTTGCCCATCATCAGATTCACAGTATTCATCAGTAACTGTCCATGCCTTATGGAATTCCTGGAGAAGACAATCCCCATTTCCAATTGTCCCAATACCACATGGAGCTGGAATACTACCAACATTATGTCTATTTGCAGCGCCCCAGAAACCAGTATACAGGTGACCGACGATATAGTATGCAAATAGTTCATTTTTCTCAACATCACCAGCATCCCAATTAAGTAGTCCGGCACTATGAGATGAATCCACTATCCCTCTGGCAGAACGAAGCTGACTTGCAATTCCAAGAGTACCTGCGCAAATGGAATGGCTTGGATTAAATGGATTGTATTCGCCGCTTGGATTTGCGCATGCCTTAACTGAATCAAGCTCTTGCGGATAGAAACCAGTTTGCTCATAAATATCAAGGTATGTTCCATCTACACCGTCTGGATGAGCAGATGCAGGCCAGTATGTATAGGGAGGTTTGATAACCTGCATCAAACCAAAGGCACACCAACGCCAATCAGGATTATCTGAATTGGAGTTTGCTGCTGGAGTAAGGTTTACATTGCAGGTAACATCAGGATCCCACATTTCATTATATGCAGGTTTTGCATAACACTCATCTACCCCAGGACCAGGTTGGAAACATTGGCCATCATCATAACCGCCACGGCAAACTCTTGCAGCAGCACATGGATCAAAACCACTTTCAGTAAGTATAACTGCCCGAACAAACATAGGGTCTAAATTTCTAGCATCTGCCCAATGCTCAATTTGCGGAAATGCAGTGCAGTATCGCTCTGGAGGTGCTCCCTCGTTTGGATCAAATGAAAAGTGAGATAGTGCATCAAGACTCAAATTATAATTAACGCATGCACTGCAGCGAAAGAGCGGATCGCCAGCTGGCCTAACATCTGGAGTTTGAGGATTCATAAGATCCCTGTTTGAACCTGAATCCATAAAGCTCACTTCCCGAAGCAAATAGTCTGCCTGGGCATTGAAATCACAATAACCACCAGAAGCATTTGGGAAAATTATTGGAGTTCCACCACCTGGATGTGGGGAGTTTCTTCCTGAAACATTTGTATAACTTTGACACCAGCCATACCATGCGCGCATTCTTGCATCGCTCGAACCAACAGAACAGGCATTGCATCCAAGTGGATTTGCAATGTATCCATAATCACTTGAATTAAATGAATAAGGAGCAATTCCGATCAGTCCTTTTTGCTGCAAAGATTGAATTCCATTTGGCCAGAATGCAGCATATGCTGAAACTACATCAGCCTCAGTCCAGTTGCATCCACCAACATCAGAAGTTCCAGGATCAAATAAAACATATGGAATAATTGTTGGTTTACTGAGATTATAAAGTGCATAAGTTGTATAGTTTCGAATTTGATTCATCATCTTTCCAGTATTAATTCTGTTATTAGTACATGCATCAACATATTTCCCATTTACTCCAAAGGAAATAAGATCAACCTGATCTCCAACCTGTGCCATTACTGCATTTAGAGAATCAAAGTCATTGAACTTTGGAGAAACTGCAACCCAGCAATTGACCCGAGCATCATCACCAGATCGTACATTTCGACAGCCGTCATTTACTGCACGAACCTGATCTGCAATTTGGCTAACATCACTGCGATTGAAATCTATTTCAGTAACTACAACAACAGGACCAACAGGACCATCAGAAAGCCTTCCTAGAAACAGATCATCACCTTCTGTTCCAAGCACTTCACCAACCATCCGGGCTCTTGTATTGTTGATATTTTCTCCACCGCTGTAGAGAACATAGACAGGCATAACATCCTTGCTAAGAAGGCACATTGACCGCCCTGCATCTGGAAGAAGATATGGAGACTCTTCTGTTGCGCTCAAAAACTGAACAGCCATGTTAAGTCGATAGGAACAATATGGAGTTGCATCTGCAAAATCAGCAATTGTAGGACCTTGGCCTATCATAAAACCACGAATTGAAAGACTTGGAGTTTCATTTGTAGAATAAAGTGAATGTGAAACAGTTTCATTGCAGTCTTGCTCAAGATAGCAGTATCCACCGATCAAACTTGTAATAGAGCTTCCAAAAATATTAGTTCCGTTTTCACAGACCATGCACCAGCATTTTCCAAATTCACACTGTGCAACCTGATCAGGATCAGTTATAGCAACACGTGCCAAATCATTTGCATAATCAGTTGTATAACTATCTCCACCAACAGATTGCAAACATCCGGAAATAAGCACTAGGCCTAAAGCAAACAAAAGGATGATTCTCATACACTAAAAATATGAAAGAGAATAAATAAAAAAAGAACTAATAGAGGGTCTGTCCGCACTGACAGGTTGCACCTCTAAGACCACCACGGCCACACTTAGGACAGTAGACCTGTCTTGCAATGAGATGGGGTTGTAGAAGCCTCTTTGTTCCACGAGCAACTCCTGTTCCTGCATTAGCAACAGATTGCTCCCAAGATCCACCATGGCCATGCTTGTGTTTCTTCACTGCATTTCCAATGATATCCTTTGGAGTAAGTGACTGTGGGAACAGTGGTACCGGTGCATGCCATAGGAATGCAAGTGGGTTAGCCCAACCATAAAGTGGGTTCTGCATTGCGCCGAATCCACGAAGCTCCTGATCTCTTCTAAGAGAAAGTGCCTCAGCAGAAACTGTTCTCCTTGTGGTGTTGTTCATAGCCTCAGACTGAATCTGTTTATCATATTTGTAGGCTGCTTCGTTGTTTCTGATCAGGTACTCTGCCATTGGAGCATCAACGTGTAGGTTTGCCCTATAGTCCATGAAGCTAGCTCCTGGATTTGTTTCACCAGTTCTAGCAGATGCATAAACACCCTTTCTCTGTAGGAATATATCCTGAGGAGCCTGCTTAAGACCACCCATGTAGTCATTACCTGCAAGCTGGTGCTGCTCAAGACTTCCACCAAAGACATTAAGCTTGGCAACCCTCTCCGAAGTTTTACCTGAGAACCATTTAGCAGAAAATGGATTAATTGACTGCATAGCTTCTCGAAGTCTTGGTTCAGTGAAGTTCCATTGCTTAAGTGCATCAGGCGTTTGATCCCATTTGGATGCATAACCTTGCATAGACATCTGCATACCTCTGACCATACCTGCATAAGGTTTCATCAGCTTTGCAGCAGCATTCATTGGGAAACCATAGAGTGACATGAAGTTTGCATATTCACCCTTGCCCATGTATCCTCGAAGGTTATCACGAACATCAAAGTTTGATGCTGGACCAAAGTGGAAGAATGAAGCCCATGATTGGTGAGTACCAAATGAAGTTGATGTTCTCCATGGGTTTCTGTCGATTGCATAGTCCCACACCTGGTGATATGCGTAGTGCTGAGTTGCAACATTCCTGTATGCTACTTTCTCTGCTTCAGATAGACCTTTCATATCCTGACCAGACATGATCTTGCTGGAAAGTTGCCATGAGTGTTGCCTATAGTACTCTGAAGTTGGAGTAATATCATAGGATGCTTTCTGTAGAGAACCACCTGCTGCAAGTGCAACTTTGGAAATGTAGTCCCCACCATGAAGTCCAATGTCTCTAAATGGCTTCATCATAGTAGTGAATGTATGTCCTTCTGCTCCGAAGAATCTCATTGGAGATGGTGCAATTGGAGTAACTTCTCTCTTTGGAGCAACAGTAACTGCACTGTGCTTCCAGTAGTCGGAGTAGTTATAAGTTGCACCGGCTTGACTCCAGAGAACTGCTGCAAGCACCTTCTCCTTGTCGTAGCTGTATCCACCTTCCTTTGCCCATTTAGTTGCTTCGCCTATGAATGATTTCCATTCATTTGGATCCTTAGATCCTCCGACCTTTTGATATTGTCTCATAAGGTCATCACGGCCAGCAAAGTTGACTGGAACATCTTCTGGAACGAATTTACGAAGCTGGCCCTTGTCATCTCGAAGTGAAACTTCTCCAGCCATGACACGGTCTGCATCACTGAGCATCATACCCTTAGAGTAATATGCAAAACCACCTTCATGAAGCATGACCATTGCTTTGTTTGATTTTGCAATATCATCATAGCTAACAGGTCTACTAAGAACAGCTTCATACTCTTTCTTGTGTGTAACCATAAGATCTCTAAGCTTTGCAAGATGATCTGGGTTTGTGGTATCCATCTCTTTAATGAATCTAAGGTCTGGATGATTTGCTGAAAGACCTTTTTCTTCAAGAGCTTTTTCCATAAAGCCAGAAAGTACACCATTATAGAACCTCGTAGTTTCCCTTGTTGTTCCATATGTGTTGTGGCCAAACTGTGAGTTGAATCTTTGCTCCATATCTTTGGAAAGTTCAGATGCTACCATGAGTTTCTTTTTCTCATTGGTTCTCTGCTCATTTGTCCATCCACTGGAACCAGACATTCTATCAAGTTGTGCTTCTTGTGCTGCATCAAAGTGAGGAACATAGCTCTTAGTCATTCTGGATTCAGTCCACTGACCAATTGCAAAGTTCTCTGCTGGATTAAGATCTTTAACCCAGTGTCTCTTTGTATCGACCTTGGTAAAGTGTGCTGGAGAAGCAAGTTCCATATCAGCTCCCCACCAAACCATACGTCCAGTTTTTTTGTCAACATGACCAGTACGGTTAAGTTCACCACCAGCCATGAATCCAACTATGTCACCGATTGAAGCAGTAGTGATACTTTTACCTTGATTTCGCTGGAATGCTTCTCGCCCTTCTGCTGTGAAAAGTTCGATAAGGTCGTGCTTGTTTCTTGCAGTTACTGCTTTGAGCTGACCAGCATTTCTCATGTGCTCTGGAAGCTCGTGCATTGAAGATGAAGGATCAAGTGAACCAAGTCTGTTTGCAACATTAAGTCTGGCTGATAAAAGCTCTTCCTTAATTCCGCCACCATGAACCTGTCCATTCTCATGATCATAGATCATAGTACGAAGAACCATTGTCTCCCAGACCTGACTTCCACGAAGTGTGTCTCCACCAACATGGCTGACGAATGTATCGTCATTAACATGGCCAGTTGCATAGGTTGCAAGCCTGACTTTGTTCTGTCTTTCCATCTCCTCCTGAAGCATGATAAGCTTGACATGATCGTCATGTCCAGAGGTGTTGATTGCCTCAAGCTTTTGTGCAAAGAGAAGCATCTGGTGATCAATGTGAGCTCCATGAGATTCTGCAAGACTAGTAAGTGCAGAAAGTTTTTGCTGTGAGTTGAATGTAGAGTTTGAAAGTACTCTTCCGATTTCTTTCTCAAGTGCTGCAAGTTCTGCGGTTTGTTTGAATCCAGATCTTTTTAGGATATCAACATCGATGTGTCCCATTGTTGCAAGCTCTTCTGAAGACACATTGAATTTCATTCCCATTTTCTTGTAGAGCTGCTTGAGCACATATCTCATTGAGTCGTTGTGAGCTTCTTTGTTAAGCTGGTTGTAAAGATGGCCCATCTTGTCACTAACAGGGAATGCCTGTCCAATGATAAGTGATGCCGGATTCTTTGATGCTTGTTGATTTACCCAAGCAACAGCAGATCCGCTTCTTCCACGCTCTTCTGCTATCTTTCTGCCTCCGAGCATAGACATTGTTGTCCTTGCAGTTGCTTTTGCAAGCTCTGGAGCATGAGTAACCATTCCTTTACCCATTCTTCCAACTACTCTTCCAGTTCTGACAGTAGAGTCAAGCGTACCAGGAACAAAACCACCGATGATTGCATATCTGTTAACACCAACAGTTTTTGTAAGCACGTTGGACATTCTCTGGTGAACTGCACTTCTCTTTCCTATATCTGGATGTGCTGTAAGAACTTCAAGAGATTGATATTGTCTTAGACCAAGCATATAGTCCTTGAGTGTTAATGCCATTAATCTTTCTCTGCCGCCCATACCTTGTAGACGTTCGAGAAGTTGAGCAATAGTTCTGTGCTCTTCGTCTCCATAATGATATGGTAGTCTTGCTGCAAGTCTCTCAAGTTCCTGCTCGCTCATTCCGGCAGTTCGACCAGCTGTAATGAGAGAACTTGCGATTCTTCTTCCTTCTGCAACATCTCCAGCTGCTCTGTCTGCTGCAGTTCCATTAAGTCCTGCAACTCTGCCATTTAATCTATTTAGAACAGAATCTCCTCTTCTTGAATTTGCTATTGCACCTGCAGAAACAGCAAGTGCACCGGCAGCTGCTGCCATCTTTGCCTTTGTTGTTCTTTTCATTTCCGTATAACCAAAAGGCATGAGCATTTGTCCTCCGGCCGTAACACCTTTTGGAGCAGGTAGCCTTGGAGTAGTAATATCAAGAAGTGATATTGGTGACTTGCCTGAAAAGTATAATGATGATAATAGAAGTCCAAGTATAAGGAATACACCAACACATGGAAGTGTTTCACTCTGAGCAAGTCCATTTATTGCACTGTTTAAGCTTGCTGTGAATGCACTTGAAACAGATACTTGTGCATTGTCATATTCGTATTGTGTAAAACTCATACTGATATTAGTAGAATCTGCTGGGAGATACATTACCCTAAATGAAGAGCGGGTTTGTCCTTCAACAGCTTCAGAAAGATCACATTGAGCGTACCAATTGTCTACTGTTTCAGTTTGACCAGATTCTGCAGGAATAGATGCAAGTCCATGAATATTAGTAGTAAGGTCCCCACAGTTAGTAACTTGAGTATATCCTTGGGTCATTGGATTGTAAATTTCTACAGTAACACGAGCGTTTTGAAGAGAAGTTAGATTCATTTGGTAGCCTGTAGATGAAGCAGTCCTTGCTATAGATTCTCTATTAATACAAGCTTGGAGATCCCCGCCTTCAGCCTGACAGTCAGTAACAATCTGTTGCATGACGTCTCTGATATTAGTTCCACCAGTACTAACTGCAGGTTCAAATGTCAATACGCTGATGTTCAGCAATAAACCTGTCTCGTCTGGAACTACGACTACTTGACTCTCCATATCGGTTTGTGCTCCAAAGAAGCCAGCAGATACACTGCCAACCAGTAATAGGAACACCAATGCTCCGAAAACATACTTGTTAACGCTCATAGATAATTCGGGTCTCCAGTTCTTTAAAAATGTTTATGTTCATAGTACTTATAGAAACTACAAAAACTACATACGTTGTAGTTTATTGTTGTAGAAACAATACCACGGTGGTAAAGAACATGGATATTTTAACAAAAACAAGCGTTTTTGCGGAGAATTGGGGACTTTTATCATATTTTGACAAACATGAGGTTTTGCAATGAAAGGCCCAAATCCGTTCGTACTTTGGGACGAAAACCCCAAAGAAATAGCTGGTAGGAAAGACGAAGTTCGCATATTTAACAGTTTCGCAAATGAAGCAACCTCAAAGCAAGGAGGAGGGATTTTAGTATTTGGAGTACCTGGCACTGGAAAAACAACACTTCTTCGCCATTTTGGCTATTTGGCAGAGAAAAGCGGCATCCTAGCGCCATATACCAAAGTAGAGAAAGGAGAGAGCTTGGGAGTAACTATAGACAAGTTATATAATGAAATGAGAGTGATTCCAGGGGCCAAGATAGGCAAAACAGCTCCAAAAACAGTGAAAGAGCTTATTGAAGTCATTGAAATGGGCGGAAAACACTTTGGAACTGTGTTTTTCATCGATGATATTGATAAAATGAAGAAGTCAAATGATGCTATTTCAGAGATAGAAAAAGAACTGAAGGAAGTCTGGGGAGAAAAAACAGCTGGTTTTGTACTAAGCTCGACCAGGGAATTCAAATTCAGCTCTTCAGTAGTCAAAAAAATGAAGATTGGTGCATTTGAAGAGCACGAGGGGCATGAAGTTGTTGAAAAAGCTCTTGGAAAGGAATCGCCAAAGATGGGAGAAGAATGCTTCAACTCAATAATGAATGATACACAGGGAAATCCACTTCTTTTCAAAACAGTCTGCCACCACATATATGCAAGGCTTCGGGACAATGAAAAAGTTATTTCAAAAGGACATTACCTTGCTTATCTTCCATATATTATGAGTATGCTCTCCCGTGAATGGTTTGGAAAAATGTATCAGGAAACTCCTGGTGCTGAAAAAGAAATACTGCTGGTTCTTGCAAAAAATGAAAGCATGCATGTATCTGAGATTGCAGTAGAGCTTGGAAAGCCTCTTGGCCCAATAACAGCACTAATCAAAAGATTGCTGGATCGCGGGCAGATTGTAAAGCTTGACCGGGGCAAATACAGGATATTTGCAAAGCTTTATGGAAGATATGTCATCCAGAGAAGCTAGGGATTGTTTTTTCTGTATAATTCTTCAGCACAAAGAATCTTTGCACGCTTGAGGCTGATCTCTGTTGATAGCAGGGAATCGCCAAGGTTGTGGAATGGGCCGATTCTTCTGCAGGAATCATCTTCATAATTTTGCATAAGTTCAGTTCTCTGCGATGGAACAAGTAATCTGTGCGGAGGCGGATACCCAAATGCTGAAGCAAGATACCAGGCAATTCCAGCCGCTGCAATGATTGTAGCAGACGCTTTCAGTATTCTATCTGCGGTCCATAATCTCTTTAGAGTAAAATCATATGTTGATACAGTCCGCATATTTGGAATTCCTTCAAAATTAGGAGTTGGCTGTGCGTTTCCAGTTGGATCATAATCATAATGTGAAACCCTCACATCATGAGTTCTTCCGGTTTCTTCTTCATAATTCCTAAAAACAATTCCAACCTTATATTTCCCTAATTCTTGTATGGACATCTTTCTCATTTCAGAAGAGAGACCCATGAATGCCGAAGAAAGATTTGGTTTTTTATGAGTTGTTCGCATTTTTGGCATGCTGCGATAGTATAAAGCAAGGAGTTGGGGAACTAGCTTGGTTCGGATATCAAGATCATCCATAGAGGTTGATTCTTTCAGGAAATCGGCAACAGCATCTATTATTTCAGGAGAAGAAGTGCTACCGAATAAATTAGAAAGCAGCTGTTCGCATGCTTCATTGATTGGTAGTTTTTTCGTATCCATAGAAAGCATTTTGTCTGCATCTAAAAGCTGATATTTCTGCTTTTTTTTCGTTAAATGCTCTTTGATATCTACCTTTTCATTTTTTCCAAGCATTAGTCTTTTTGCCATAGTCTCTTAGAGCATTGTGGTACAATAGAAATTTAAATGGATCATGATGCAATTGCCCAGTCAAGTTCGAAAACAGAAAGGAATTCAGATACTGTACTTGATTCAGAGATAATTACTGATGCTTCCCGGTTTTTGAAAAGAGCAGAATTGCTGAAATTGTGAGAGCCTACCAAGACAGATTTATTGTCAATAATCATGAATTTGGAATGAGTAAGCTTGTAGGTTTTGCTTGCATATCTGACGTTGAATCCCTTTGCCTGGAGTTCTTCAAAAATTTGTTTGTTGCTTCCGCTGATTGTGCTTCGTTCTATTATTAGTCGAATTTTGACTCCGCGGTTTTTTGCTTTTTCCAGCTCATCAACAACATCTCTTGAAGTAAAAACATACATTTCAATTTCAATAGATTCTTCTGCATTTTTGATTAGGTTAATGATTTCAGATCCATCTTCAGGAGAAAAAACAGGATTGATTTCAGGTTGAAGAAAGAATGTAGAGATTAAGAAAAAGATTATGAGGCCAGATGAAAAACCAAACAGAAAATTTCGCATAAGATGGAATACTAACTAATCTGAAATAAAAAAGTCTTGGGGTTTTTTCTGTAGACGCGCATATTTTTTGAGAGATTTTTTGAGCGCATACACTTGAGAAAAACAGTTATGCCATCTGCCAAGCTGGGCAAACTCTCTGAAGAGTTTCCATATCGCATTTGGCAATTGCCTCAAGTGCAATTCTCTGCGAAGCACATAGATCACGCAAATCCAAAGCATATGAAAATGCAACATCAAGAGAATTCATTTTGTCATAAGCAAGCTGTCGCTCGTTCGGATCTTGCGTATCTACCCATCCATACTTTAGGGATATTTGCCGCCGGAAATTCCTATTTACATCAAGAGGCCCGAATATTTCTGCAGTTTTTGCATATAGGTTGGTATCAAGCCCATCACCATTTTGAAGAGTATATATAAACAGATAAATCTCACCAGATTTGGTTAGAAGAAGATGCGTTGGGATAGGCAGTTGGATGTTATTTGGATCAGTTGACATTAATCTTGTAAAGCTGATTCTCCGCGCTCGCTTGAGCAATCCGTCAAGTCTTTTATCTCCAAGTGAATCTGGGACTTTGGATAGCTGAATTGAAACTTTGTGAGAAGACATTAGGATGAATATTGTTGTAGAAAATATTTAAATGGAAAAGTTCGTATTTGGACATAATTAATGGATTAAAGTTTTAGGAAATACTCTGAGAGCTTCACAAAATGAGTAGTAGAAGTTCTGTCTATCTCGATTATTTTTCTTTTTTCAAGCCGGTTTATCGCTTTGGCCAGACTTGATTTACTGATTGCAGTCTTCTTCTCAAGATCATTTCTTTTTGATTTGCCCTCGCAGGAAAGAAGATAGTCTACGATGATCTTGTCATTTTCATTAAATGTTTCCATCATCTCCTTTTTTCCAGAAGTCAATCCAAGTGAAGGTTTTTTTTCTGATACTTGTCGTTCGTGACTTTTAGTCCGCAGCAGATAGGCTGCAATAACTATTGACATTGCAAGAATAATTACTGAGGGAAGAATGAGTCCTGAGTCGGATTGCTCTGGCTCTGGAGGATTCTTAAGTTCATATTCAAGACTGATCTGTCCACCTTGAAATTCGAGCGAGGCTCTGGAATCATCTGCAGAAACCTTTACTGGTTTTGGAGAGGAGGATAAAATTTCAGCGTGTGCTGGCATGTAAACAGATACAATTGAATTCTCAGGTGCAGTAAAGAAAAGCTTCCAGCTGCTTGATGTTTTCGTCGTAAGTTCAGATGAGGAATATGAAAAAGTTGTGAATCCAGATGGACCTGCTGATATGGTTGCTGTATTATTTACAATCTTGTAAGATCCTCCCACAATCCGGAAATTTGACGAATCTTGCGGGATGAATACTGATGATGATCCACCACCTTCAAGCGAAAGTATGACTGAAGTTAAACCAGAGCGTTCAACATCAAGTGTGATTAAATCTGATGAATAGGCAGAAGACGCAAGTACTAAAAGCAAAAAAAATGCTTTGTTCATCCAGATTCTCCAAAGTTCACGCTTGTTCCCTGAACAGATTATATTCTGTTCACGCTTTTATTTGTTCGTCCCAGTTGGGATGGAGATGATATGTATGAAGATTATGATGTTTGTACTTGTTTTGGCAGTTCTGGCAGTTCCAGTTTTTGCGGTAACTGAAACAAATGAAAGCAATGTTACAGTAGTTAGTAATGAAACTGTAGTTCAAGAAGAATTATCATTTGTTGAGGAGGAAGTAGGAGCACTTCCTGGAGATCTGGGTTATGGATTCCAGAGGTTCTTTGAAAATGTGGATAAGTTTTTCACACTCGACAAAGCTGAGAAAGCAAAAAAGCATGCAAAATATGGAAAGCTTCGTGCAGTTGAAGCGCATGTTATGACTAAAAAATACCAGCAGCTCTTAGCAGAAGGAAAAGAATCTGAGGCCAATGAAACCCTTGCTGCAGTAGAAAATCTTACTGAGGAGCAGAATGATGAGATGGAAGATGCCCAGCAAGAGCTTGAGGGAGCTATTGAAGAAGGCAGTGCAGATGAAGAAGATATTGAGGAAGTTGAAACCCAGCTTAGAAACAGCATAACCGTACTGCAGAGAGTTTATGAAAAAGTACCTGAATCAGCAAAGGACGGAGTGCTACGTGCTCTAAACAACTCCATAATGAACCAGGAGAGGCATGAGGAAAAAGTTCAGGAAAAAGAGGAATATAAAGAGCAGAAAAAAATGAACAAGGGCAATGAGACAGAAACTGATGAGGATGAGTTTGATGAAAACGAAACTGAATCAGAAAATGGAAAAGGGAATGTGACTAAGAGCCAGAATAAGACAAAAACAGAAGAAAAAACAAAGGATAAAACAGGAAAATCCAAAGATGACTCTGAGGATGAAGATGAATCCGAAAACGAATCTGAAGATGAAGACGAATCTGAGGACGACGAATCCGAAGAAGAAGAGGATTAATAGGCCAGATGTTTAGAGGGACGCCAAAAACTTGGATGGCGTTCCTCCTTTTTTTATATCAAAAGCATTTCAAGTTTCTTTTTGTCAGAACTCAAGATTACCTTGAATTTGTTTCAAGTCTCTTGATTTCTTTTTGTCAGTACTCAAGATCTTCTTCATAGGGGGCAAACCCTCAGAGGTATTGCTTTTTCATCACTTATGAAAAATATGACATCCTAAGGTTAAAAACCCTACTAAAGAGAAAAAACATCCAGATTTGGTTTTGATTGTTTTTTGTATAATGAAAGTCTTGAGTGATCCAGGGTTTTTGCATATTCAATTGCAGAATGCAGGCTTTCTCTTGTGAGAATGTATTTTTCTAAAACAATTCCAACATTTTTTTCTTCAAGAACCAGTGCATTGTTGTATCTCTCAGTATGCTTTGAGTTTTCAATAACAATGACAGGTTTTCCAAATGAAAGAGCTTCCATGATTGTTGTGTGTCCACCATGGCATATTACAACTTCGCAGTCCCGATAGTAAGAACTTAGATGTTCCACAGTATTCCCATATAGTGCATCATCTCCAAGAAATGGCCGAAGCTCTTCTTCAAGCCTTCCTGCAACTATGATTTTCTTTTTATGAGAGATTTGTTTTCTTTTCTTGACGAGTGGTCCGCTGAAAACCATCGGAAGGTTTGGATTTAGATTTTTTGAAGTTACTGTAAGCGGAGGAGAAAAATCAGGAATAACTATTTTTTCCGGATAGGATAATATTTGATTATATAGAGAAGCTGCAACTTTTTTTGAAACTTTTCCATTGATGCCAACCAAGGATGAGGTATCATTGGTGATGTATATTGCTTTCTTTTTCATGGCCATAGAAATTGCCAGGCCAAGAGGAGAGCCATCTACGATGATGTAATCATAATCTGCGAAATGCTCTTTGATTGATTGGATTGTTTTGGGACTCGCCAGCTTCAGTATCTCCCCAGGATTTGTTACTATCTTGACTCTGTTTTTTACTTTTTTGATAGTGTATGGAGCAGGAATTTCTATCAAATCAATATCATTCATTTTGCAGAATTGGGCCCCATTGCCAAAGGTCATGATAGGAAAATTGAATTTTTCTGAAATAATTGAATCGCGGGAAGCATGGCCAAAACCATTGCCTTCCGCAAAGATAAGCGCTTTCATAAGTAGAAAACCGCTTGCGTGATTTTATTGCTTTCGGTACGGTTTTTAACTGGTGGCAGATTATTATGAGTCTAATCACATAGTTCAAAAAAGGTGAAGATCATGGAAGAGAAAAAAGAGATTAAAGAAAGAATTGATAGGATAAACAAAATGCTGGATAAGGAATTGAATGGAGTTCCGTATATTGCAACTATTAGTTATGTTGAGGATAAGAAAGTAAGTGAGAAAGGAGTTTCGCTTCAGACAAGAAATATGAGATTGTCTAATACAAAACTGGATAAGACTGATTTCCTTACATATCAGCAGCTAGTCCTCAACCTTCACAATGAAGTCAATACTTTTGTGCAGTCTCTGTTTCCAAAGCCAGTTCATTCCAAGCCAGTAGAGCAGGATACCCAGTACGGATGATAAAAAAGTACTATTCGACTTCTCCTTTGTTTATCTTTAGTGCTAGATTATATGAATCATACATGGACCAAAGCCATAAGAGTATGGGAATTGGAGAACATATGAAAGCAGTAAGAATGGCAAGGCCCCACGAGCAAGCGTATAAAACCATAATTATTAATCCGAAGAATATATCTCCGAGATAAATGTGACCTAGACCAGGAAAGAGAAAACTTAGTATCGTAGCTATGCCTGGACTCGTAGTACCTCTGCTTGATGTAACTGAGCTTACATTAACTTCAGATACTGGTGTAAATTGCCTTACGCCGCATTTCGGACATATCTCTGCTTCTTCAAAAATTTCTGCTCCACATTTGAAACAAAATTTTTTTGCATTGATTTGTTGATTTTTTTCTGCCATGGAATCACATGAGTCAAGTCTACTCAAGATATATCATCAGGATTATTAAGTTTTTGTCATGGCATCCTCATTCTCCAGTCCTTTTGTTCGCTCTAGTTAGATGTGCCAACCAAACCCATAGACCATATTTAAAGCATTCTTAGACAATTCATCATTACGTGATGATTGTTCGACAAACTGAGAGTCTCGAATTCGTAAGAATTTGGGAGCTGGGAGTGATCCTGGAACTCTATGATGATACTTATCAATCTGATACGGTAATGACCGAAGTATTTCATAATTTTGATAATGGAGCATAATCATACTAGTTTTCATGGAAAAAATGAAAATGATTTACTATTGGATAATTGCTTCAGCAGTTGCATTTGTAGGATATGTAGTAATTCCAAAACAAGTATATGCACTGCCCGGAGAATATTGCTGTCCCTCATCCATAATATTTGGAGGGGATTGGAATTGCCTTTTAATGCTGGCGCCATGCGACATCAGGCATACCTGGATAGGGGCAATTGCTCTAACAAGCCTGATCCTGTCAGTAATCGTATTCGTAGTAACAAGGCTGCGCTCAAAAAAGTAACTTTACTTGAGAAATCTAGCAAGATCCAAGCGAAGGTAGATCCCACGAACAACAGGATAGGTAACAAGAACCAGAATTAATGTTTTTATTACAACATTCAATATCACACCAAATTCTAATCGAATCCCATAGCCATATTCAAGTACTGCAAAAATAGTTGAGTTAATTAGAAATGCAACAATCAGAACAAGCCATTCCTTTTTATCGAATTTTTTCGGAAATATCTGCATAAGACCACAACTGAAAAATTAGAAAATAAAGAAAAAAATTTAGAGATTAACTTTGAGACCAAGCTCTTTCTTAAGTTCCCTGTATCTGTTTCGGATTGTAACCTCAGTCACTCCAGCAACATCAGCAACTTCCTTCTGAGTCTTTTTCTCTCCGTGCATTGCACTTGCAATGTACAGTGCTGCTGCCGCAACACCAGTTGGACCACGGCCAGAGATAAGACCTTTCTTAAGAGCTTTTTTGATCAGCTTAATTGCTTCTTCCTGAACTTCAGGACCAAGCTTAAGTGCAGTTGCAAACTTTGGAACATATTGAGCTGGGTCAGTTAGAGGAACATCGATCTTAAGTTCTGCCTTAAGGAATCTGTATGCTCGCCCAATTTCCTTTTTCTCAATACCAGATGCACGAGATATTTCATCAAGTGTTCTTGGAATTCCCTGAAGTCTGCATATAGCATAAATAACTGCTGCAACAACGCTTTCAATAAGTCTTCCTCGAATGAGTTCTTCCTTAACAGCTCTCCTATACAGAAGTGCTGCGCTTTCTTTGATGTTTTCTGGAAGTCCCAATGAAGATGCCACACGGTCAAGCTCAGCTAGAGCAATAACCAGGTTTCTTTCCATTGAAGTTGCAATAGAGACTCTCTTGTGCCATTTTCTCATACGATATAGCTGAGCCTGTTTCTTGGGACTGATCTTACCTCCTCGAATATCTCGGTTGTATTGATCAATCTCAGTAACAAGACCTTTGTTTGGCCTCATGAACTTGATTGGAGCTCCACCTCGAGCTTTCTTCTCTTTTTGTTCTGCATCAAAGGCACGCCATTCAGGACCCATATCATGGATATTTTCGGCGATAATAAGACCGCATTGCGAACAAATCAACTCTCCTTTTTCATAATCCCGTACTATTCTCTTGCTTCCGCATTCCGGACATTTCTTGGTAGCTTGAGAACCAGTTGCTGACATATTTAATCCTCCCAAAATATAGTAAACATTTTTAAAATTTGCTAAACTTAAAATAGGCACACGGATTTAAATACTTTTCGGTTACCTGTCGGCAATTGACGGATTAATATTATGCTGCAGCAGACGAACGCAATGGAATTACTGGTGCAAGAGACTGTTTTCGCAGCAGACTTACTGCACCACGCTCATATATTCTCTTAGCAACTTCAAAGCAGAATGGACTTGAGAGCCTATCGGCAAGCATCCTCATAGAACTTGCAAATTCAAATGCTTCCTGCTTGTTTCCAGCTTCAAAGAGCAGGAGCGCGCCTTCGAGAATCTCAGGCCTGTGAGAGTGGAAATATGATAATTGAAGATTGTCATTTGAAAGGTGGCGAAGAGCATCAGTCAGAGCCTTCCTGGAGCATGAAATAAGAAGATCCTTATCAGGTCCACTCATAAGGAAAAGAGAGCCATAATCTGCAGACTTGAAGAAGAGTTCAACTGCAGCAGGGTCATCCCCAGACTGAGTTGCTGCCTGTGCTGCAAATGCATGGGCAGTTTTTTTATCTCCAGTAAGATTGAAGATTTCTGCTGAAACAATGATTTGTCCTGCCTTTGCTGCTTCGAAACCCAAATCACGTGCTTCAACTTCCATATTATATACTAAGGCAAGTTGTGCTGCATCCAGGTAGTTCTCATCCGCAACATGAGCCTTTATCCTGGCCTTTGTACTTGTCTTGTGCATTCCAAGAGAATCATACAGAGAAGAAGCAGCATTGAACCTTCCTGCATTCTCAGTGATTTCAGCAAGCTGGAAAACATGATGCCTCTTCCTCTGAAGCAGCATTTTCTTTGAATAAGTTATAAGTTCTTGGTCAGAGAATGCCTGTGCTAGTGCTGCTGGAGCAGGTTTATACATTTCATTATATTTCACAAGCCCCCTTGGGCCAGAACATTCAGTGATAATTCTCTGGGCAATTTTGGGTAGTCCCATCTCAACAAGATTATCCAAAAGCTCAAAGAATGGAATAGCACCAGAATTGGAAAGTATCTTTGCAGCGATCATAAAGCTTCCGCGCTCCTTGAACTCTAAGCCAATTTCCTCGGCTTTTCCAAGAAGGCCAGCTTCAATGAATTTTTCAGCAGCCTTTAGATCAAGTTCATTTGCCTCATGTTCAGCATCAAATTTACGGAGCCGCTCTGCATTTTTCCTATATCGCTCTCCCTGCTCAGTGAGAGAAGGAGTTCTTGCAGACTGCTTATTTGGGAAAAAAAGACCAGAATCAACAGTACGCTCTTTTGGTTGGGTCTTTATTATTGGCTCAGCCATAGGAACGATTTCATTTGGCTTAAAAAGTTTTGAAATAAATTCTACTGCACCTTTGAAAGTAATAGGCCTAGTTAGCAAATCCTTTGCTCTTTGCACAAACATTGTTCTTTTCATATAGATCGCCGGGTTTTGGGTTTGAACAAGAATATTTATATAGTTTATGAATTGGCAAAATCAGCAGTAGATAAAGAAAATAAGAAAAAATTATTCTGGATCTTTAGGAAGAAGACCAGTAGTCCTAACCCACATATAAGCAAGTATCAGAGAGATCAAGGTAGAACCAATGATAATTGCGTAATAAAATGGAAGAAAATCAGGACCAAAATCAAAGAATGGAACACCAAAGATAGTTGCAACAGTATTTGGAACAAGAACCGCAGTACCAATGATAGTAAGATATGCAACAAGAAGTGAAAGCCGATTATTCAATAGCTGCAATTGGTTGTTGTAAATGCTTTGCATAACCTCAAGGCCACTTGATAGCACCTGGCTCATGTGTTCTGCAAGTTCAATCTGATAATTGGTTTCAATAGTAAGCGCGCCGATACGCTCGAGAAGCCTCCTATTATCACTGAGAAGCTCTGGGTCTCCATAACGTAATGTGTTGAGCACATCAATGGTTTCCCAAAGACCATTCATGTAAATCATAAGTGCATGTTTCATCTTGTGAATTTCCTTTCCAACTTCTTCACGATCTGAATCTGTTCGAGAGAGCATTTCACTTATTTTATCTGCAGCAATTTCTATTCCACGAAGGGTATCAAAGTTTCTGCTGTTGTTTTCATCCAGAAGACGAGAAATTATTTGAGTTATCTTGTCTTGTTTTGAAAGCTTAAGCTTAATCTTCTTCATGAAAATTTTCCCATAGCGCCTCAATCTGAAGAACCTGGTAGATTTGGTTGTGTGTATAGTGACAACTACGTTTTTACGAATAAGAAGAATCATGTAATCGATTCTAACGTCAAAACCTTTTGCAAAAATAACAGGAACAAGAAGACCCATCTCAGAATCAAGATCTTCATAACCACTTTCTGAGGTACGTGTAATAAGTGTGTTGATAAGCTGCTCGCTAAAACCTAGTGAAGTTGAAACCTTTGGAGCATCCCGCGCAATATCTTCTACGATATAGTCGACCCAGGACACAGAAGATGATTTTATAAGATCAGCAAACTCTTTTACATTGCGAACTTCTTTTTCACTTGTTTCTCCGTTTTTTAGAAGGGAGACACAGAAACCTTTTTGTTCCAATGATAGAATTACTTTTTCCTCGCCGTGTTCTTTTCTGACAGTTTCAACAATATCTGTATCCAGGTTCATAGAGTCACCCCTGCCTAGTTAGTTGCACGATTATATATAAAACTTTACATATCAAAGAGCTTCTCATTTTCTTCCAGTGAAACAAGGCCTGGAAGATTGTCTCCGCACAGATATGCAATAAGGGCTTTGCCGGATAAGCTCACATAACCAAACTGGTTTTTATCAATATTAAATTTTTCAAGAGCAGCAAGCGTATGACCGCCTCCAAGAAGTGAAAAGACACTGGTCTTTGCAATTGAATCAAGAATTGTTTTTGTTCCTTTTGAAAATTTATCAATTTCATAAACTCCAACAGGGCCATTCATCACAATGCATTTGGAAGAAGAGATTGCATCTGAGTACTCTTTTGTGGACTTTTCACCAATGTCCCAGATTTGACCGGTTTCTATTTTTGAAACGTCTGATTCTACCCGCTCCCAAACAACCTGACGGCCATGCTCTTCTTTCTTAAATGAAAGTCCAACGTCAGTTGGAAGATGAATTTTTCCATCATATTTTTCAATCATCTTAATTGCAGCTGGAAGGTATTTGTCAAGTCCTGATTCTTTTAAATATTCACTTGAGCCGCCTATATTGCTGCCATTTGCACGAAGCAATAGAACTGAAAGCGCCCCACCAACGAGAATTTTTTTTGCCCTGCCATCAGTAAGCCATTTGTCCATTACTTTAAATGAATCTTTAACCTTGGAGCCGCCAAAGATAAATGTTACGTCGTCGCTCTGGCGGATCTTGTCGACTGCATCAAGCTCTTCTGCAAGAACATCTCCGGCAAAACAAGGAATCTTATCCTTGAAACCTATGATGCTTGAGTGTGCTCTGTGAGCAACAGATAATGCATCCAAAACAAAATAATCTGCAAGAGGAGAAAGATGATAAACAATTTCACCCTTTGCATGTGGATGGGCAGTTTCGCAGCGAAGATGACGCACATTATCAAGAACAAGAATTTGGCCGTTTTTTAGTTTTTGAAATCGCTTCAATAGCAACAGGACCAATCATGTCAGGTACAAATAGAACCTCGCGCCCTAGTATATCCTGAAGAATTTTTGAATGCTGCTCAAGAGTAACAAAATCATCAGCTCCTTTTCGACCCTGGTGGGAGAGAACGACTACTTTCGCACCACGATCACTGAGATTTTTTAGAGTAACTGCATGTGCGTCAATACGTATATGAGAAGTGATTTTGCCATTTTCAAGAGGACAATTGAGATCAACACGTACTAAGACAGTTTTTCCTTCAACTTCATGATTTGCTATCTTTCTCATTGCGACTACCACTCTTCTTGCGCCAATCTGCTTTTGACGGACAATTCGGATCAATACACATAGTATATCTAATCCGGCCCTTTTTAACATTTATAGTTGGCTTGCTGCAAGCAGTACACTCTTTTCCAGTTGGCTTAACATATGCGCCAGTTGGAAGAGGATAGGTATTTCTGCAATTTGGATATCCATGGCAACCAATGAATTGTTTTTTGAATTTCATTCTGATTATACGAAGCTTCTTATCGCACTTATCACAAGGACCAACCAAGCTTTCCTGCTCCAGGGTAGTTTGAAGAGCATCAAGAAGACTGGCACCAATTTCTGCTTCGTTTTTCTTCCACTTATTAAGAATTCCAGTCAGAAGCTCCCGAGACTCACTAATGACTTCTTCCTTATCAAGTTTGCCGGCTTGAATAAGTTCCATTTTTTCTTCAAGTGATCTTGTCAAATTCTCATCAAGGATTTCTGGGGCATATTTCTGAAGAACATCAGATACTTTAAGCCCGAAGTCACTCACTTCAATGGATTTGCCTTCTGCATATCCTCTTTTGAAAAGCGTATCAACAACCACAGAACGAGTTGCCTTGGTCCCTAAATGCCTTTTTTCAAGTTCGGAAACGATTGAAGCTTGAGTAAATCGTTTTGGTGGTTTTGTTTCTTTCTTTGTTTTTTCCACTTTGGAAAGTTTCACTGATTCTCCTTCCTTGAATTCAGGAAGCTCAACATCTTCAGTTGTATAGTACTTTCCATAAAATTCAGTCCAGCCAGGCTCTACAATTCTGCTTCCAGATGCAGCATATTCCTCGCCGCCGCTTTCAACTTCAACTCTGTTTCGAGCTCTCTTTGCAGGAGTAGCAAATGATGCCAAAAATCTTTTGACAATAAGATCATAGAGATTCTTTTGGTGTGGATCAATGGAACCGGGAGCTTGGCCAGTTGGATGAATTGCAGGATGTGCTGGATCTTTTTTCTTTCCTTGAATTGGTTTTGTCCATTTGTTTGCTTTGATCTTTTTGATTAATGCTGAATAGTCCTTGTTCTTTTCAAGTGCAGTCAGAATCGGACCAAGTTTGATCGATGATGGGATTTGATTTGAAGAAGTTCTTGGATAAGTAATTAGAGAAGCTTCGTAAAGATGCTGGGAAAGTTCCAATGTCCTTGATGGAGAGAATTTGAAAAGCTTGTATGCTTCAACCTGCAAAGCAGTTAAGTCGAAATTAGGGTTCGGCGCAATCTTTTGCTCTTTTTTATCAACCTTAGAAACTTTTCCAGTAGACTTGGTATTATCCATTGATATTGATGCGGATTCATCATCAAGGAAACGATCTTTTTTGTGCTTGAAATCTACATCTTTGATTTTAGTAATTAATTCCCAATAAGGAGTTGGAACAAAAGCACGAATGCTTGATTCTAAATTAGATAAAAGAGAAAGTGCAGGTCCCTGAACACGTCCGACTGACATGACTTTATATCTATGAGCAGCACGAAGAGCTCCCATAAGAGCCCGGCTTAAATTGATACCATAATACCAGTCAATTATGTGCCTTGCTTCACCAGCATATGCATTAGAATAATCAAACTCCGCGCGGTCATCATAAGCAGCTTCAAGATCTCCCTGAGTCAACGCTGAGAACTTCATTCTCTGTCCTTCGCGGATAGTTGTTGCAAAACGAAATACATTGTATGCAATTGTACTTCCTTCAATATCATAGTCGCAAGCTGAGACGAAAGTGTCTGCGCTTTTTCCAAGTTTTTGAATAAGCTCTACATAGCCTTTGGTATATGCTGCTTCTTTTGATGCTTCATAAGCAGGCACCCATTCTATATCAAAAATGGGGTAACCTCGGGTTTTTTCTTTTTCAACAAGAGTATAAACATGACCAACAGCTGGGGCAACCATAAACTCTTGCCCGTTTCTTTTTGCCTCGTAGTAATAGACTCCTTTGTATGACTTTTTCTTAACCGATTCACCTATAGCATTAGCAATCTTTTCCGCTACCCTAGGTTTTTCTGCAACAATTAAATCCATAGAATCATTTCTGACTTAAATTAGGAAAGTATAAATAGCTAACTGGAAAACAATGCATTTTTACAGTGGCGATTGACGGAATTTCTGAGTTCGTGTGGTGTGGAGTTAAAAAAGGCGCGAGATATTACTTATTCTAATTCTTGTTTGGGGTTGTATTATGGGAGAGTGCCAGTTTAGAACTGCAGAATATAGAAGAGATGCCAGCAGAACATTTGGAAGGATGTCTAGAACTACATTGAGGGTAACTGGACTTGAACCTGTTTTTGAGAAAGTAAATGCACAAAATAAAGTTGCACTGAGAAGTGTGCTTGGAGATCTGGCACGCGTGGAAACAATAATTAGAAACTCCGGAGAAAACCCACAAGTGATATGGAATGAGGTAAAAGCAGCTGGTGGAAAAGATCACGAAAAAGCAGTTAGACTGGTTGGAATGTCTCTTGGAAACCCCAATACATACCCAGAATTTCCGCCAAACCCTACTCTTATGGAATGTATGAGAGAAAGTATGAGCGCTGCAAAGGATAGGACATCTTGCAGCTATACGGCTTCATATGGGATTCCACAACTTAGACAATATTTGAAAGGAGTAAACCTCTCAGATCCGGCAAGCGTTAGAAAGGATTTGGGAAAATTTGTTGAAGTTAAAGTACTAATCACAGCTGGAGGCAGCCAGGCAGCACACTATGGACTTGCGCCAGCTCTTCTTCGGCCAGAACATGCAGTAGCTGTTCATGACTGGATATACATAATACATTTAGGCGCAGCATATTACAGAAATGCAACGCTTAGAAATTTCGAATTGAGAGATGATGGTGTGCCAGACCCGAAGTCACTTCAAAAAGTGCTGGAGCAAAACTCTTCAAACGGAACAGAGATCAAATGCGTAGTTACAACAACCATTGGAAACCCGATTGGATCTGCTACCCCAAGAGAAGTAATTGTGGAGACAATGGAAATTATTAGGCGGCAATCAGAAAAAGAAGGAAGACCGATAATTGCATTCTTTGATACTGCATATGAAACATTCAGACCAGATGGCAAACCACTTGACCCAATAGAAATTGCAATAGATGAGAAAATAGAAGTTCCAGTTGGCGTTTTTGAAACAGCATCAAAAGGACAGGGGTTATGTGGACTAAGACTTGGAGCACTTAGGATGCTTTGGCCAAAATCATTCTACCCAGAACATAGAGAGGACTATTTTACATGCCTGGATAATTCTGTTCAGCCAACTCTTGGCCTTGTTCCAAATCCAATTCAAAGAGGATTATTAGATTACATAATGAAAATTGAAACAGATGATTCTGCCCTTAGTATAGATGTTGGATATATGGATAAAAGAAGAAAAGCTGCAAATGCAAATCTACTTGGGATTGCAAGAGCACTTCGAAAAATAGATGGAGTGTATCTGGCACGCTATTATGATCATTCTGGAAAGATCGACCATGTTGATCCAAATACACTTGCTTCATTTTACATTGGATTTGGATTTCATGGACTAACTAAGTTTGGAGCTAAATTTAATCAGGCAAAATGGCTCGCGGAGTTTTCGCTAAAACATGATCTTCCAGTAATCAATTGCGTTCCGGGAATTTCCTTCCTCCCGCAAGAGCGATGGTCGGAACATCCAGCACTAATTAGAATAACTGCACTAACAGATCAAAAGGATACAGAAGCATTTCTCAAAACAGTAGCAGCTGCTGCTGGCAAATTATAAATTCAGAATTTGAGTGCATCTACAGGATCCAGCTTTGCAGCGCGCCATGCAGGAATAAATCCTGCAAGAACTCCGGTTCCAACTGAAAAGAGAAACACAAATGCAACGATTCTCAACCTAAGAAATGCTGGAACGCCAAAGAATTCCACCAAAAGCTCAAGTGCGATATAACCAAGAATCAAACCTATTGTTCCGCCGGCAAGACCTATCATTGCACTTTCAACTAGGAAGATCTTCAAAATATCGTTTCTTCGAGCACCGACAGATTTGAGAATTCCGATTTCCTTTATCCTCTCAAGAACATTCATGAACATTGTATTTGCAATTCCAATTGCACCAACAACTGAAGCAATGAGAGTAACTGCTGCCAAAACTAATTGTACACTAAGAAGGACAGTACCTACAATTTCAGAAATTTGTTCTGAAGTGATTACTGAAAAGTCCTTGTCATCAAGACGAACATGATGATTGTCTGCTAGTTTTATCTCTATTTTTTCCTTGATTTCATCGGCATCAAATCCTTCATCAATCTGAACCATCATATACCCAACTTCATCATCAAGGAACTGATCTTCGAATAGATCCCTTGCATCATCAAATGGGATGTATATTGAGGAATCATCTGCCTGTGAAAGTGAAGTGCCTATTTTTTTCTGGATGCCAACAACACGGTAATTCTTGCCGTTTAGCTTTATGACACTCCCGGATTCTATCTTGTCGTTTCCAAAATATTCAGTTGCAGCATCAGCTGCAAAAAACGCAACATTTCTCTCTCCGTCTTTGAAAATCCGACCTGATTCAACTTCGATATAATCGCCGTACATGTCAAACATGTTCCGGTCAACACCAATGATGGTTGCCGTGATATTTTTATCCTTGAAAGAAAGGGTGGCCCTGCCAAAAATAGAGCGGACAACATTTTTCACCCCTGGGATATTCTCGACATCATCAGCATCTTCCTGGAATAATTTTCCACTTGTCTGAGGCGATGCAATAGATCCTCCTCCGCTAAAGGCCTGACTTATATCAGATATTGGAAATATAATCATCTGATCTGCACCAAATGCAGACATCTGATCCAGAATATCTTTGTTGAATCCTTCACTAATAGACAAAATAACTACAATAGCAATTACTCCAATAACCATACCAATGATCGTAAGCCAACTGCGCATGCTGCGGTTGGAGAGGTTTTTCAGTCCGTAGATCATTACGTCTATTAGATTCATTATTCATACCTCAGTGCGATCATTGGATCGACTTTTGCTGCTTCAATCGCAGGAAATGTTCCTGAGATCAGGCCAATTGCCATTGAGAATATTATTGATCCTGCAATAACAAGAGGATCAAAAATGAAAGCTACCTCAAATAGCGTGATTATATATCCAACAACAATTGCAAGCATAAATCCAAGAATTCCGCCAAGAAGTCCAATTATACTGGCCTCAACAACAAAGATATTTCGGATTTGCGATGTGGTTGCTCCAACTGCTTTCATAGTTCCAATTTCCTTGCGCCTTTCCATGACGCTCATGAACATGGTGTTTGAAATTCCGATTCCGCCAACAATAAGGGAAATAGATGCAATTGCACCAAGAAATAGCGTGATCAGATCCAAAACTTCCGTAAATCGTTCATTTATGAATTTTGGACTTATTACTCCAAAATCTTTTTCATCTTCAGTAACACGATGAGATGCCATCATTATATTTTCAACTTCTTCAGTTGCAGCATCAACATCAGTTCCCTCTTTGAGTGTCAGCCGGATTGCAGAGATTTCGCCATCCAAAAGGGTTCTGTTGAATAAGTCCTTAGCATCATCAATTGAAATAAAAATAACATTATCAATAGGTGCAAATGAATTTCCAGTGGGTTTTAGTACTCCTATAACTTTGAATTTTTCCTCTCCAAGATAAAGGTTTGACTGGGTCCTCACATCTTCATCAAATCCAGTAGCAATATCATCACCAATAGCTGCAACTCCCCGGTCACTATCTTCAAGGAATCTTCCTGAATCTATCTCAACTGGAACAGTATCGTCAAATAGTCCTGCTTCGATACCAAAGATTGAAGCGCTTATCGATTCGTCCTTGTATTTGATGGTTTTTTGCCCGGATATGACTTTCGTAATGCTTTGAATTTCTGGCATTCGCTTTATCCGCTCATAATCCTTTTCAAAGAGTTTTCCAGAACTTGGCAGAAATGAGGAAGATGCGCCAATTCCTCCACCGCCAGAAGTTGATCTGGGGGTGATGAGTAATGTCCTTGGACCAAAGTCTTCAAGCTGCTCTAAAATATCAAACTTTAATCCCTGGACAAGCCCTACCAGTAGGATCACTGATGATATGCCTACAATTACCCCAAGCACAGTCAGAAATGAACGGAGTTTCTGGTGTGTCAGGGAAGTAAGACTGAATTTTATCATGTCCAAGAGATTCAAAGTTTTTTCACCTTACTTTTTTCGAAACTTAAAGTGCCAAACTCCGACAACAACAATGACAATCAGTCCAATCAATGGAAGTGGATCTCCGTCACTTTGAACAGCACCATATATTGTGATATTCTGTTTGATTACTTCTGATTTCCATTCCCCAGATGAATCTCTGTAGTTAACAGTTATGTATACTGGATAAGAGCCTGTTTCAGTTGCATCTGCTTCCATCAAAAACTGAACAGTTGAGAAGTCATCTCTCTGAAGACCTCCGATATACTGTACATCAGAAATATCAAGAGAGCGCATTGCCGGAGATGAAAGTGAAACATCGACATTCTCAATTGGAAATGAACCAAGGTTTGATACTAAAACAGATATAGTGTGCTCCTGACCAATTGTTAGCGGGATTGGTTTTGCTTCCAGGAATACTGCAACCTCTGCATCTGAATTTACATTAAGGGCAATATTTCTTGATTCCTCATTTAGAACATCTTTTTTGATCCATTCAACATTTGAAGGAACAAGATTAAGTCCTGGCTCAAGTTCAGTATATACCAGGGCAGAAGCAGTTGCACTTTCTCCAGGCTCAAGATCACCAAACTGGAATTCTGAAACATCCTTTAACCTAAGTGAATCGTCATCAAAATTCAGACGAACATCCTGGATGGTTTCGTCACCATTGTTTTTTACTTCAAGAGTAAGTGTGCTTTCACTTCTTGTCATGAGATCTGTTTTCTGAGTAAATGAAACATCGAGTTTTTCATTTCTAACTGTCATCCTGAGAGATGCATCATCAGTATGGGCAATTCCGATTTCATCATTATATGTCAAAAATACCAAAACATTTGTTGCGCCATCTTGGACATCCCTTGAATCAAGAAGAAGATCAACAGTTGCAGAGTCCTTAATATCTCCGATATAAACCTGATCAGCACCATAAATGGAAACATTTCCTGGCATGCTGAGTTTTACATTCTTGGCAGTTCCTCCATTATTGGTTATTGTAAGAACAACATCGTCAAATCCAGTGAGGAGAGTTGTTCCCATTGAATATGATAGCTCAGGCTCATTGACAACAGTTACTGGAATAGATACACCATTTACTGTAGTTTGAGCATTCCCAACAGCTCCAGTACTTTTGTATCCTGTAAAGAAGGCATGGATAGTATAGATACCAGGCTTGGCATTAGCTGCCACCTTAAATGGAATGGAAATAATTGCAGTTCCGCCAGCATCAATATCGGCAAGCTTTGGAGCGCTTGTCACAATAAGTTCGGAGGGACTTTGAACCGAAAGAGTAATTGAGGTAATACGCTCTGCTCCAGTTGGATTGCTAACAGTTACAGTTGCAACACCAGGCTCTCCGGGCTTGAAAACATCCTTAGTAACTGAATACTCTTCAATGGATAAGCCTGCAAAAGAGGCTCCAAACAATAATAAAACCAATAATATATTTTTCATAGTCATTTTCGTGCACCTTTACTTTGGCCGTCATTAATCCGGCCGTCTTTTAATTTCAACATTCTCTTCGTCTGTTTTGCAATATACTCATCATGTGTAATTATGATTATTGTTCTGCCTTGCTTGTGAAGATCACTAAAGATTGCAAGGACCTCGTGTCCGGTTTTGGAATCAAGGTTTCCAGTAGGCTCATCAGCAAGCACTATTTCAGGATCATTGACAAGAGCTCTTGCAATTGCAACTCTTTGTCTCTGGCCACCAGACAGTTGACCTGGAAGATGATCAAGACGATCTCCAAGCCCAACATCTTCAAGTAATTTTGCAGCCTTGTCTCTTCGTTTTTGGCCATCACCAGTTCTCAGAATTAATGGAAGCTCCACATTTTCAAGAGCAGTAAGAGAAGAAATTAAATTGAATGTCTGAAAAACAAATCCAATTTTTTCTCCTCGGATTTTTGCCTGCGCATCATCATCCATAGTACTTGTTTCAACTCCATCAATGTATCTTTTTCCAGAAGTCGGAGTATCCAAAAGTCCCATTACGTGGAGAAGTGTCGATTTTCCAGATCCGCTTGGACCAAGGATGGAAACAAAGTCGTTTTTGAAAATTTTAAGAGTTATATCCCGAAGTGCATGGACTTTGATGCCCTCACCCATTTCGTAGGTCTTGGTAACACTTTGCAGGTTCATTGCTTCTTCGTTCATCTTAACATCTCCTTTAGAAATTGTGATTTTAATTTGCTTTCATGTAGACATTTTTTCGATTTTTTGATATGCACCAAACCTTTTGAAGTTATACTATAGCTTTTTCTTGCTCTTTTTCCCTGCATTTTCTTCTTGCTCGAAATCAGACCCTTCTTGGTTAGCTGTGCTAGTAGAGGATATATTTTACTTGAAGCAACCATAGCAAACCCCCCATCCTCATCCAGTATTTTCATTAGTTCATAGCCATGGACTTCTTTTTTTGAAATCAGCCAAAGTAGCAATACTGAAAACATCTCTCGAAGAAGGACTTTTTCTGTGTCCTTTGGAGATTTGGGTTTGTGAATCATATCCATTAAATCGAATATATATGAAAACGTACATATATAAATCTGATATCTATTTTGGAAACTAGAAATGAATTTAATAGCATAGGAGCAACTAATTTCCATGACTGATTATGAAGTAAAAGATATGGGACTGGCAAAACAAGGAGCGCTAAATATAGAATATGCAGAGCGCAACATGCCAATACTGTTAAAAATTCGAGATAGATTCAAAGCTGAGCAGCCTTTTGATGGAATGGTAATTGGACTTGCTTTGCATGTGACAAAAGAAACAGCAGTGCTTGTTCGAACACTTGTTGCAGGAGGGGCAAAAGTTGCAATTGCAAGTTGCAACCCACTATCAACGCAAGATGATGTTGCAGCTGCTCTGGCAGAAGAAGGTATCCAGGTTTATGCAAAAAAAGGCGAGACTAAAGAAGAATATTATCAGTACATCGAAAATGTGATTGCACAGTCTCCAGATATCACAATAGATGATGGATGTGATCTTGTTACTGCACTTCACACAAAACACGCAGATAAACTTGAGAAATTAATTGGCGGGTGTGAAGAAACAACAACTGGAATCATAAGGCTTCATGCAATGGAAAAAGACGGAGCACTAAAATGCCCCATGATTGCAGTAAATGACAATAAGACAAAACATCTTCTTGACAATTATTATGGAACTGGTCAGTCGTCAATTGATGGAATTCTCAGAGCATCCAATGTTCTTATTGCAGGCAAAACATTTGTTGTATGCGGATATGGAGATTGTGGAAAAGGAGTTGCCATTCGGGCAAAAGGAATGGGAGCAAATGTTGTAGTAACCGAAGTTGATGCATTTAGGGCAATGACAGCAGTCCTGGATGGGCATAAAGTTCTTCCAATTGCAGAAGCAGCTAAAGTTGGAGACATATTCTTGAGTGTTACCGGAGATAAACATGTTATTCGAGTAGAGCACATGAAGGAAATGAAAGATGGTGCAATTCTGGCAAACTCAGGCCATTTTGATAATGAGATAGATGTCGAAGGACTTGCAAAAGAAGGAAAAACAAGAAGGATCAGACCATTTTTGGATGAATATGAAATCAACGGAAGAAAGATTTTCCTTTGTGCAGAAGGACGTCTGGTAAACCTTGGAGCAGCAGAAGGGCATCCATCAGAGGTTATGGCAACATCTTTTGCAGGACAGGCGCTTGCTTGCGAATATCTGGTTAAGAACAAAGACAAAATAGAGAAAAAAGTGATAACGCTTCCTAGTGAGATTGATATGCACATTGCAGAATTGCAGCTTGAGGCAATGGGAGTAAAAAAAGACACATTGACCAAAGAACAAAAGGAATATTTATCGAGTTGGGAGGAAGGGACGTAATTTAAAAAATATTCCCCTGCTAATCACAATTATGTCTTCTGAGTACGAAAAACTACTGGATAGTGTATATACTAACTTACCGAAAAAAGAGGCAAAAACAGAGCGATTCGAAATGCCTAAATTTGAATACTTCTCAGAGGGAAATAAGACAATAATCAAAAACTTCAAAGTTGTCTGCGATAAGATCAGAAGAGAACAGACGATGATCTCCAAATTTCTTTCAAAAGAACTTGCTGTTCCTGTTGAAATAAGGGATGAACGATTAGTTCTTCAGCGAAGATTGACAGGAGATATGGTTAATAAAAAACTTGTAGAATACATAATGAAATTTGTGATGTGCAAGGAATGTAATAGACCTGATACGCACATTGAGGAAATGGGTCATAGGGTACGCAACCTCGTCTGTGAGGCATGCGGAGCTAGAATGACCATAAGGTGATATGTTGGCAGGAAAAGGCGGCTATAGAGGCGGAAGAAAAAAGAAAACAGGTGCAAGACCAGTACTTTCACATGAAGAAGAAAAAAGAAGAATGAGACTTCCGCGAGATGGAGAAGTTCTTGGTATGGTACTAGGCCTTATGGGCGGATCAAGAATGAAGGTAGCCTGCAAGGACGGAAAAGACAGGATGTGTAGAGTCCCAGGAAAACTCAAAAACAGAATTTGGGTAAGAGAAGGAGATGTTGTTATAGTTACACCATGGGAAATCCAAGGAGATGAAAAAGGAGATGTCATCTGGAGATACTTCCCATCCCAAGCAAGAATCCTTAAGGAAGACGGTTATATCTAATCATGGGACGAAAAAAGCCTTTAAAAGAAGATTTTCAGCTAAAAAAACGGATGAAAATAGAGAGTGAAGTGTTTGATAAGAACACTCTCTTGTCTCTTTTTAAATTAATGAAAAAAGGAATTATTGAATCTGTTGAAAATCCAATTTCAACTGGAAAAGAAGCAAATGTTTTTCGTGCAAAAACTCCAGATGGAGCATTTGTTGCAATAAAGATATACAAAATTGAAACCACTCATTTTTTCAGAAGAAAAACTTACCTTCAGGGAGATCCAAGGTTTGAAAAAATAAAGAATAATGAGAAGGAAATTGTAAAGGCATTTGCCAGAAAAGAATTCAAGAACCTTGAAATCTGCGAAAGAGCAGGAGTAAACAGCCCAAAGGCTTTCTATGTACTTGACAATATTATTGTAATGGAATTTATGGGAGAAGAAGGACTTCCATATCCTACAATGGAGCTTGTTGGACCATTGAATGGAGAAGCGGATTTGGATTCAATTTTAGATGATATGAGACGCATGTACAAAGAAGGCCTTGTGCATGCGGACCTTAAGTGAATACAACATTTTAGCAGCAGAAAAACCAATAATAATAGATCTTTCAGAAGGAGTGGTACTTGGCCACCCCCATTCAGAAATATTCCTGGAGAGTAATGTCACTAATGTTTTGAAATATTTTGCAAAAAAAGGCATCAAAAAGGATATGAAAAAAGTTCTAGAGCAGATAAAAAAATAAATTGCACATCCGCTTCGGGCAATCTATTCCAAGAAGAGAAAGAGAATTTTTGAGAACAATTACAAGTGCCCAGAGTAATTGCAAGCCTGGACTTTCTGATTTTTTCATTTTCCTCATTTAGTACATGCGAATTTGCATAAAATGAGCTGAAACCAGCTGCAACCTCAAGTGAGTATTGAGATAAATGATGAGGTGCTAGTTCCTTAGAACATCTTGAAACAACAACAGACAATTGCGCAAGTTTTTTGATCAGTTCTTTTTCAGAATTGTTGAATTCGGCAATTGTAACTTCAGGCTTTTCTTTGGTTTTTCCAAGAATGCCGTTTGTTCGAACATATGCATATTGAGCATAAGGTCCAGAATCCCCTTCAAGACTAAGCGCTTCTTCCCACTTGAAAGTAATTTTTTTATCTGAACTGGTTTTTAGGAGTGCGAATTTGATTGCAGAAGAACCAACTAATTTTGATATTGTTTCCTTTTCTGAATCAGGAACATCGAGTTTAATTTTCTTTTTACCAGGTTGCATGCTTAAAAAATAATGCATCTGCAGTAAAGCCAACCCAGGTTCCGGCTCTTCCAGAGAATTTTGCTTCTGGAAGACCAACATGTTCATAGGATAAATGTTTCAAACTCTCGGCAGCCTTGTCAAAACCAAGTCTTTTGAAAACCTCTACAATCACTTTTTGAGGATATTTCTGCTCAACTCCAATAACATTGATTGCATAAGATGCATTAGCAAGATCCATTTTAGTTCCAGATTCAAAGTCATGAACAGTATGTATGCATTTGGCTGATCCAGGAATTTTTTATAATTCAATTTGTTTTTTAATTTTCCAAATTTCCACAAATGGAAGATAACATCTTTTCCAGTGTAGACTGCAGTACCGTCGCTTCGAATCAAAATTTTATCAGGGTTTTCCAATTTTCCAAAGCCAAAATCTTCTGTGAGCTTGACAACCCAGCAACCAGTATATTTTTCCGTCCTTCTCAAGAATAACTGCATCGGTTGTTTTGAGAAATTCTGAGCCTTCCTTGAATATGGTATGCATGATATCGCTCTCAAAAACAAGCACATCATGATAAATTCCAAAATTAAATGAGGTTTCGTATTGCGCTCTAACACAATTTTCAGCAAGTTCACGCCCCTTGGTTGCAACCTCATTGTTGCCTTCTTCCATTTTTTTAAGAATATTGCGAACAGCATCAGCTACTTTAGGGTCGCTCTCAAATTTCTTTGAAACCTCAACATACTGCTGCCCAAGCCAATTGTCAAATTTGCCTTCTGGTTTTTTCCCAAGATTCATTACTCCCCAAAGGCTTTGGGCAACTTGAAGACCCAAATCATCTATATAATCCATCCTCTCGACAGTTTTTCCATCAAACTCAAGAATCCGTGCAACTGAATTTCCCAAAATAGCATTTCGAAGATGTCCAATATGCCATGGCTTATTTGGGTTAACAGATGGAAACTCAATCAAGACTTTTTTCATTTGTTTGCTCGCCTGCACCGAATCTTTACTTTTTTGAAATTATGTCTTCGAGAATTTTTGAATATGCAAAACTACTGAAGTAAAAATTAATGTATGGACCTGCTGATTCAACCTTTGAAAAGAAATCGCTCGTTTTAATTTTTTTACATATATCAGAGGAAATTTTTACTGGATTTTCTTTTCTTTGTTTTGCAAGAATAAATGGATATTTGCATGCAAGATCACTTACCTTGCTAATTTCAATAGTTGGCAGTACCTCTTTTAGGATCTGCTCCTGCAGCATCTGCCACTAGCTGCGCGATTTCTTTTCTAAAAGTAATAACAAATAATAACTTTTTCAATAAGCTTCTTTGACTTTTCTATATTTTCATTGACAGGCCCTCAGAACCAGATTTGATAATAAATCGCTTTTCCCCTCTCGCGCGCCCAACTTTTTTAAAGACGGATTTGCCCAGGATGTATTCGAATTTTGAAATTTTTTCAAGTTGAACCCTAACTTTGATCCTTCCTGGACTTTCCCGAATATAAAGTGCATGTGTTTTGTTGACTAAAGATGGCATGAGATCAGTATCAAGTTCAGCTCCAAGCCCTATTCCAAGAGCAGATTCTGCAAATGCAACTGCCATTCCTCCGTCTGAAATATCATGTGCAGAAGCAACAACCCCATCTTCAATTGCAGCAGATAATGCCTTGTATGTCTGGACATGTTCGTCCCAATTAAGTTCTGGCGGATTGTTGCAACGCCTCCAAAAAGCTTATAGAATTCACTCCCCCCAAGTTCGTTCTTAGTAGTTCCAAGAACATAAATATAATCTCCAGGAAGTTTGAATTCAGAGCTCATTGCATT
>CAVRPK010000003.1:0-215045 GCA_963723105.1 uncultured Microcaldota archaeon | reverse complement strand
GATTTTCTATTTTTATAAAACAAGACTCCAAATTTTTTCTTAGCGATAGCCATGCTTTCTATTGGAATGACGATCGATGAAGAAACAATTCGAAAACCAAGTGAAGAACCTGCTAGATAATGTTGTTATTAGTGCTAATTAGCAATAGATATATAAATTCAATACCACAAATTTACTATTATACAAACATTAAGTTGATTACATGACTATTACTAGAATTTCAAGGAAGCATTTTGATCTCAGATCTAAAAAAACATTCGTAGGAACTCCTCTGAATGAACCGCTAGCTGTAATGAAAGATATGTATCTAAGATCCCTAAAGCATGACATCAGCGGGCTTCTTTCACCAGTAATATCAATGAATGATTTCTTTTCCAATATAGGAAAAACAACTGCGGCAAGGATCCATCCAAAAATAATTGCGTTTCATAAAAGTTCAAAAATAGCTCTTGAGCAAGTTGCAAAAATTGCCAGTCTAATGGTTCAGGTTCAAGAGGAGTCTCCAGTTGTTATGCCATTTAATCCAGAAGATGAAATCAGTCGTGCAATCTTATCACTAACTCATGCTGCTGGCAGCACTAAAATAACTACTGATCTCCAATCTGAAGGTATTGTTCGCGGAAATCCTCTTGTGCTTTATAGGGCTCTATTCAATGTTCTTAACAATGCTCACGAAGCACTTGGGCCAGAAGGGAGAATAAGTGTTTCATCTTCAAATGTTACTGTCGATATGTCTGAATTTATTGAGATATCTATCTTAGATACTGGTTGTGGAATGTCAAAGGATGATCTTGAGTCAGTATTTGATGTTGGAGTCTCAACAAAAGAAGCAGGAGATGGACTAGGGCTTTTTGTTGTTCTTCATTCAGTTTCATTATTTGGTGGATTGATTGATGTTGAAAGTATTTACGAAAAAGGAACCAAATTCAACATATCTATCCCAGTATTAAAGTGATTATTATGAATTCAAAAAAAATTAGGAGGCCAGAACCATCTATATCCAGTGGTACCAAAGCATTTTCTGCATCTCATTTAAAGTTGGTGCCGGATGAGGGATCTACTCAGTCTGAAAAAGCAATTTTTGGCGTTCTTCTTGGAGGCTCAGCCTTTTCAATCGGCGGTTTTAGGTTTTCCTTTGAAGAAAAAGGTGGACTTTCTTCTGTTGTAAATATACTTAAAGATGGAGAAACTCTTGCAACAGAAAAACTTTTCTTTAACGAGTCAAAAACCCTTAGAGATCCAGCAACAGGCGCAACAATAAAGATCACTCTAATTCATCCATTTCCAGCAGGAATTGGACTATCTGTTAATATCACGCCAAGAGATTAGTTATGCAAATGGCTATTAATCCAAATAGTGTAATCTTATCATGAAAAAAAACCAGACTCGCAGTTTAATTCATGCAACAAAAGCCCCAATTAAACAGCGAGAGAATCAAGCTGATTCTCCACTAGTAGTTGGAAATCCATATTCTGGTGAACAGATTTTACAATTAATATCTCTTCTTCAAAGTGAAAAGCAAGAAGAGCAACTTCAAGGTCTTCGTGAATTTTTAAGAGAACCAAATGATGTAATTCAGGGGGCTCTCGAGTGTACTGAGGTTCCTGATCGTTATTTTATCAAGGTAATTCTTGAGAGTGCTAATGAAAATAAAGAAACATTGATTAGTGAGATTACAGAAGATGAAGCAGTTCACGAGTTAAAATTTATTGCCCAGTGCAGCTTTTTATCTTGCGAATTCAATAATCGCGCTATTGAAGCTTTGCGAGATATAAATCCAGATCTTGCAGATTCAATTCCAGAACAAACCCTTCTTCGCTCTGCTCCTGTAACTGGTGAAGAGCTCAATGAACTTGTGGAGCATTTAAACTCGGAATTGGCAGAAGATCAGGTGATCGGCGCAGTTGAGTTCATAAGCAATTATCATGGTCTGGTGCTAGAAGTGTCAGTTGTTCCTGAACTAACTGTAACAGAACTAACTTCTGCTGCAGTAGATGTTATTGAACATAATACTGAGGAAGTAATCGGCGTTCTTGAAGAGATGAACTTAATTCCAGAGTTGCATTTTGCTTCTGAGTTTGAACTTCTATCCGTTGAAACCCATGCGCTTGCAAAAGAGGCATTAATCAGAATGGGGGAGCTTGATCATGTCCCAATAATTGCAGCCGAAGTTCCAAAATCTCAAACATCAAACGATGGAATCGCATCAATTGAGCCTGAAATCTTATTCGAGAATCTTTCTTCTTCTGATGAAGAAGTAGTCATAGATACTGTAATCGAGTATCTCAAAGACTATGATGATATTGTTGAGAGCATCTCTCATTCTCCAGACTATACAGTTACTGAACTAAATTCCAAAGCATTTGAAGCATTGGTTAATCATATGGACAGAATAATTGAGAAGCTTGTTTCTATGGGAGAAATTGAGGTTTTACAATTCATATCATTCTCTATTTTGATTCCTCAATCTGTACGGTTAAAGGCCCTCAAAAAATTAAAGAGTCTTGACGCTCCAAAAAAATAAAATTGATAGGGTTTATATATTTTATCAGTTCTAATGTAGTACTATATGGTAAATCATGCTATTACTCCGGAAGCCAAAGGCTCCAAAATAGTTATACACAAACCAGGAGCTATCTCAAGGGCAGTGAGAAGATTGTCAAAAAAACATTGGGAATCTCGTTTATTTCGAAGGGAAACTTCCAGTTTAACGCATGAGCCCAAGAAAATTACCAATGAAAGATGCCTTGATACTGCCGATCGCGGACTTCTTGTACTTATAAGTAAAATGGGGGATCTGAATGTTCCTGTATCACAAGCAGGCATTGATCTTTCTCAAAATGGTGGCCCATACAGAGAAAAAAATGATTTGTCAGAATTTGACATGTCTGTTCTGCGTGCAAAGGCCAATATTCTAGGGCATTTAATGAAGTCAAATGACTTGTCTGCAGAACTATTCGAATCAGTCACAGATGATCTTTGCAGCGAGGATCCAAAAATACGTCAGGATGCAGCAAATTTGCTTGGCGCATTACTCTTAGATGATAATATTTCTGATATGCAAACCAGGGTAAAAGCACTAACTACTTTGATTTCTTATTCAAAAACATCCGATGAAGCTAGAAAAATACTCAATAGTCTATCCTACAGTGACAAAACAATTACTGAGATAGAAGATGAGATTTCAACAAAACCTAAGGGAATACACGTTGCTCTTGGAGCTATTTGTGCTGGAATTGGAACTGTTGCTGCACATGCCTTGATTTCTGCTGGAAATACTGGTCTTGCTCTTGTGGTGCTCGGATATTCTCTTGTAGCGTCATTTAATTTTGTCTACAACAAGGCAATTTACAAATCTTCCAGAATTTTGATTGGGCGGGTTATGAGTGGCAAGCCTAAGTTTGAATACAGAAGACTTGCTGAGATTGATGATTTCAAATCCTTAGATGTCAGGCCTTCTGCTGAAGTTCCAATGATTGCAGAAAAAAGTGCTATTGCTGATCAGGATTAAAAAAAAATAAAAAAAAGTTACAGAATACTATAAGAGCAGCTCTAAGTTCGGGTCGCTTAGCATTCTATATACACTCATGTGAGACATGCCGACAACTTCAGCTACTTTTCTCATGGACAGCCGCTCGACAAAGTACAGCTGAAGCACTTGTTCAACCCTTGCCGAATTTTGCGCTTTTCGTGGTCTACCACGTCTCGAAGAGGAATATTCTTGATAATCCTCTGGTCCTGGCGGTGCAAAAGGAACCGAAGGTTCGTCCACCGCACTTGAATTATTCATTTACTATCACCGATTTTTTTGAAAATAGGGGTATTGATACCCCTCAAACCGTTATGAAATGCCAATAATTTGGCGTGAAATCATCTAGCTATAAAAGTTCCGCCGCAGGATTTTCCGGGCGCCACGATCCTTTCAGATCCCCTTATTTCCTGCATTCCACCTGTTTCCAGATGATAAAGGTGTAGATCAAGTGAGTCATACAATTAGGTACATGCTTCTTGCTTACAGATTTCATGTTTTCGTTTTTCATAGTTCTACACCTCCTTTTGGATAGTTACTTCATTAGGACCTATTCTTCTTTATTAAGCTTTGTATCAAAAATCATAAAATTAACATCTGAAACTGAAATTCCCCTACCATTTTTTGCTCCATCGTCAGTAGTTGGGGGAACCCATTCATGATCGTCTCTTGTAATGCCTCGGTTTATGTCCTCTTGCATGACCTGTGCAATATCTCTATCTTTGAATCTGCTTTTTGTTGTTCGTCCTTTTCGTTCTTGTCTCTGCCCTATTTGTTGTTTCATACTTTTCTTTCTCAGGATATATTAATAAAGTTATCTATAATGGGATTCCATGATCCTTTCACTTGCAAGTATTTAAATAATTCAATTGTATGTTCTCAACTGGTGTTATCTTGCCAAAGAAAAAAGCTACTACAAAAAAAACAAAGAAGAAAACATCAAAATCACCAGTTAAAGATGTAAAAAAACCAGTTTCTTCTACTCCAAAAAAATCAGATAAAGTAAACGTTACTCCTGCCCTTCGAAGATTGTGGATTGGACTTCGCAAGAGTTATAATCTAAATTATACTGCATTTTCAAATGCTCTTTCTGCTTTGAATGATGAGCAGGCAAATCAAATCTATGATTTTGCTATCACTGCACTCTTCATGGATAATGTAGCAGAAATCCTTTCAAAACACCCTGAGCTCAAAGACCTTATCAGAACAGATGATGATAGAATCTGCATGCATGATATCTATGAAAACTTATCCTGGAAACTTGGCAGAAAAGAAACAATCCCTAAAGAAAAGGGCATGATTGTTAGGTTTAGACAATCGAATTTTGGGAAGATTACCCCATAATAAAAATATTGTCTTTGAAGTATATTTTATGTTAGATTCTATCATTCGCAAACATGTTCTCAAGAATATTGCTGACTATGGAAAAGCCAATCCTGGGTCTATCATTGGAAAGGTTATCGGAGAGTATCCAGACTGCAAAACAGATGTTAAAGGTACGATGGGAAAAATTTCTGCTGAAATTGGGAGAGCTTCAAAACTAAGCAAAGAAGAACTTGAGCAAGAAATGTCTGAATTTGAATATCTTGTCAAAGAAGAAAAAGAGAAAACAATAACTCTTCAAAACGCAGAAGCTGGAAAAGTAATAACTAGGTTTCCTCCAGAGCCCTCTGGATATCCACATATAGGCCATGCAAAAGCAGCCTGGCTGGACTATGAAGCTGCTGCAAATTATGATGGGAAGATGCTTCTTCGCTTTGATGATACTAATCCTGAAAAGGAATCTGTTGAATATGTTGAAGCGATCAAGGATGGTTTAACTTGGCTTGGAATAAAATGGGCAAGTGAAAGCTATACTTCTGACAACCTGCCTAAGATCTACGAGGCAGCAGAAAAATTAATTGCTGATGGAAATGCTTATGTGAGCACTTCTCCAAAAGAACAATTGTCTGATTCCAGAACAAATTCCAAACCACTACCTGAGAGGAACTTATCTCCAGAAGAAAATCTAGATAGGTGGAAGAAAATGCTATCTGGAGAATACAAACAAGGAGAAGCATTACTTTTATTCAAGGGCAATCTCGAGTCAAAAAATACTGTTATGAGAGACCCTGCTCTTGCCAGGATTATTGAAAAAGAACACTACCGCCAAGGGACAAAATACACTGTTTGGCCTTCTTATGATCTTTCTGTTGTTGTTATGGATCATCTTGAAGGACTTACTCATCCAATGCGATCAAAAGAATACGAACTTCGTGATGAGCTTTATGCTAAACTCTTCGAACTACTTGGGTGGGAGACTCCAACGATGGTTCCATTTTCCAGACTTGCAATAAAAAATGCGCCAATTAGCAAAAGGCTAATTACTCCACTAGTGACTGATGGGAAGGTAATGGGTTGGGATGATCCCAGGCTACCTACAGTTTCTGGGTTAAAGAGAAGGGGACTTTTAGCAGATGCAATCAAGCAGTTTGTTCTTTATTTCGGGCTTTCTCGAACTGAGAGTGAACCTGATTGGGAGGTTCTTCTTGCATTTAATAGAAAACTTCTTGACAAAGAAGCCCCACATTATTTCTTTGTCCCAAGTCCAGTAAAAATTGAAATTTCTGGTCTTGAGCAAAAAGAAATTGAACTTTCTATGCATCCAAAAAAAGATCTTGGAATGAGAAAAATCACTGCAGGAAGCACTATTTATATTCCAAAAGCAGATGCAGAAAAGCTTGAAACCGGTGAAGTTTTCAGGCTCAAGGATCTTTGCAATGTCAAACTGTTATCAAAAGGAGAAACATATTCCTGCGAACTTTCTGAAGATGGAATGGTTCCAAAGAAGCTTCAATGGGTATCAGATGATCATCTTGAGTGCGAAGTTTTAATTCCAAAAGACCTGCTTAAAGATGGAGAATTTAATCCAGATAGTCTTGAAGTTGTCAAGGGGGTTTGTGAAAAATCAATAGAAGATCTTGCGCCAGATTCAATTATTCAATTTGAGAGATTTGGGTTTTGCAGATTAGATGGAAAAGAGCCACTGTTATTCATTTTTTCTTGTTAGCGATTCTCGATCGCAATTCTCTAATGAATTCTTCACTGTTTTCTGGGAAATAATGTAGGATATTTTCCAATTTCCAAAAAGATCAGATATCCGTTGTGTGGTTTCTATACAAACATTGTTTTGCACGTGTCCTGTTATTAACATTTTTTGGATTATTTTTTCTTTTTTTGGATTGTATGTTTTATTGTAATCAACTTTGATTATGTCCTGATAATGAACTCTATATTCCACTATTTTCATGCCACCAGAAAGATCCAATCCTTTGAGAACTAACATACTTCCCTTCATTTTATATTCCATAAGAAAATGCGAGACCGCAATCAATGTGAAAAGTAATGCAAATGGAATGATGATAAGTGGCAAGAGCGTCACTATATCAATTAAGACAAAATACAATACTAAAAAACTTAGAAGTAGTGATATTCCAGCGAATATACTAATAAAATAGCTGAATAATGCTTTTTCGGATCGATAAATCTTATCCATGAGCATAAATCTCCAAGGTTGATTTATAAAGTTTTTCTGTGATGAAGAGACGATGAAACTTGACATAAGAAGAGTGATTAAGGGTTCGCTTATTTTCATAGGTGTTGGATTTATTTTTGTAATTATTTCAATGATATTGCAATTATTAACCTTGATAATAACCGATGCAAATGCTGAAATTGTCCAATTAATTGCACTTGGATACTCTCTTCTTATGATACCTGTTTTCCTGGTTATGTATGTGCTAGCTGGAATGCGTGCAGTAAAGACTAATGGTCTGGATCCTGTTGGAGCAGGAGCTCTTGCTGCATTTGCCTATCTGGTTACCTCAATTGTTCATCTTGGTTTTGATTTCCTTCTAAATCTACTTGTAATTTCCGGACTAATTCCTGGCGGGGCTGGTTTTGGATCTGCTGGCGGAGTTGTTTCATCTCAGGTTTTTGGGGGAATGGTTGGACTCCCAGGAGTTGGAGTAGCTGCTCTTTGTGGCTTTGGTTTAATCCTTGTTGGAACGCTAATTAACTTTGTAGTTGGTGGAGTTGGCGGTTTAATCGCATCGAAGTGATAGTGGTATTTCGATAAAATAATGGAAGTTATTCTACGTCGGAGACTGAATATAATTTAAAGTATAATACTGAAAGTCTCTAGCCAAATGCATTTTCCTGCAATTGGTATGTTCAAGGAGTTGAGAGGCTCTAATTGAGAGTTTATAGGTGGGCTCATGTCTATATTACAAATAAAAAAACGAGACGGTAACGTCGTTGAATTTGACAAAGAAAAAATCATAAATGCTATTTTTAAAGCAGCTCAATCAGTTGGTGGAACTGATAGGGCAGAAGCAGAAAATGTAGCTGTTAAAGTAATCGAAGCTATCAATTCTAAGTTCAAAGAGGAATATATTCCAACCGTCGAAGAAGTACAGGATGTTGTTGAAAAGGCATTAATTGAAACAGGACATGCAGCTACTGCCAAATCATACATTATTTATCGTCATAGAAAAAACGTTGAACGTGAAATGAAACAAATCCTGGGTGTTGAGGATGATCTGAAACTGCCTCTTACCTCTGTGCAAATTTTAGAGAGAAGGTATCTTTTGAAAAATAATCAGGGGAAAGTAATCGAATCACCAAGCATGCTCTTTAGGAGAGTAGCAAATTATCTAGCTTCAAATGAGAAGAATTATGGGGCAGATGAACAATCTGTAAATCATTATTCAGAAGCATTCTTCCAGATTATGACTAACTTTGAATTCATGCCAAATTCACCCACACTCATGAATGCAGGCACTAAACTAGGCCAGCTTGCAGCTTGTTTTGTCCTTCCAGTAAAGGATGGCATTGAGGAGATATTTGAGTCGGTAAAGCATCAGGCAATCATTCATAAGACTGGTGGTGGAACTGGATTCTGTTTCTCATTTCTAAGGCCAAAAGGAGACTTTGTTGCAAGTACGGCTGGTATTGCATCTGGACCAATTTCCTTTATGAGCGCTTTTGATAATGCAACAAATGTCATCAAGCAAGGGGGCAAAAGGCGAGGAGCCAACATGGCAACCTTGCACGTATGGCATCCTGATATTGAAGAATTCATTACCATGAAACAAACTCCTGGAGTTATGGAAAACTTCAATGTTTCTGTAATGGTGGATGACGAGTTCATGTCCGCAGTCGAATCAAATGGCGAATACGAACTTAAAAATCCAAGAAATAACGAGGTGCTTCGAAAAGTCAGTGCAAAGACCCTGTTCAATTTAATCTCATATAGTGCATGGAAATCTGCTGAGCCTGGAATGCTTTTCATAGATACTATCAACAAAACCAATCCAACTCCAAATGATCCTATCCACGCAACAAATCCATGTGGAGAAGTTCCAATGCCAGATTACGAGTCATGTAATCTTGGAAGTATTAATCTGGCCAAGTTTGTTGAACTTGACTGGAGCAAAACGGATTGGAAGAAAAAAGTAAACTGGGATCGACTTAGGTATGTCACCAGACTGGCATTCCAGTTCCTTGACAACGTAATTGATCTGAACAAGTATCCAATAGAGCAAATCAAGGTTCAAAGCCAGAAAAACAGGCGTATTGGCCTTGGTGTTATGGGCTTTGCCAGGATGCTCTTTAAGATGGGGATTGCTTATGATTCTGAGCTTGGGTATGAAGTTGGAGAGCAGATCATGAAGTTCATCAATGACGAGGCTCGAAAAATGAGTCATGAGCTTGGAAGAGCAAGAGGATCGTTCCCATCATTCAAGGAAAGTCCGCTTTCACAGAAGTTTGATGCTATGAGAAATGCCACATGTACCTCAATTGCTCCAACTGGATCAATTTCAATGATAGCAGATTCAACAAGTGGAATCGAGCCAGTATTCGCACTCTCATTTCTAAAAACAGTTCGGGCAGGGCAATACTATTACCTTGATCCGATCTTTGAGCATGTGCTCAAGGTTCGTGGTCTTTACAGTGAAGAGCTGATCAAAAAAGTCATGGAAGAAGGAACGATCCAAACTATGGATGAGATTCCAGATGATATCAAAGCAGTATTTAGAATCTCTCATGATCTTTCACCAGAGTCACATGTTCTGATGCAGGCGGCTTTCCAGAAAAATGTTGAGCTTGCTGTGAGTAAGACGATCAACATGCCGGCAAAATCAAGCGTTGAAGATGTTGAAAACGTTTATCTTCTTGCCTGGAAAACCGGTTGCAAGGGCGTTACGATATATAGGGACAGCTCAAGAACTGAACAAGTTTTGCATGTCGGACAGACAGTGAAGACTAAAGGAGTTGAAGAAGATAAGATTGTTATGATCAATCAGGGCAAATCCTGATTTAGATCTGCAATTTTTTCGTAATGTTTTTATATGATATATGAGTTATCATTCTCAGAGAGGTTTTTTCTTATGAAAACAACACTTAGTATAATTAAGGCCGACGTTGGTGGATTTCCTGGACACGCATCCGTTCATCCAGCGTTATTGAAAAAGGCAGGCGAAGAACTTGAATCTGCAAAGAAAAATGGCAAAATCAAGGATTATTTCGTTGCACGATGCGGAGATGACATAGATCTTATTATGACTCATGATAAGGGACCTGATAATGAAGAAGTCCACAAACTTGCATGGGATACATTCATTGCATGTACTGAAGAAGCAAAGAAATTGAAGCTCTATGGAGCTGGACAGGATCTCTTATCAGATACTTTCTCAGGCAACATAAAAGGCATGGGTCCGGGTTCCGCTGAAATCGAATTCGAAGAGCGGGCAAGCGAGCCAATCATCTGTTTCCTTATGGACAAGACAGAGCCTGGAGCATTCAATCTTCCTGTTTTCAGAATGTTTGGTGATCCATTTAGTACAGCTGGTCTTGTAATTGATGAGTCTATGCATGCTGGTTTTGAATTTGAAGTTTATGATGTGATGGCAAACAAAACAGTCACTCTAAATACGCCAGAAGAAACATATGATCTTCTAGCATTGATCGGTGGAAAAAGCAGATATGTCATCAAAAAAATTCATGCAAGATCTGGTAAAGTTCCAAAAGAAGAGGCTGTTGCTTGTGTAAGCACAGATAAGCTCTCTAAGATTGCTGGAAAATACGTTGGCAAGGATGATCCTGTTGCCGTAGTTCGCTGTCAATCTGGCCTTCCTGCAGTTGGAGAAGCACTAGAGCCATGGGCATTCCCACATTTGGTTTCTGGATGGATGAGAGGTTCTCATAATGGTCCTATTATGCCATGCAGCATGGAAGATGCCGTGCCATCAAGGTTTGATGGCCCTCCGCGAGTTGTTGCTCTTGGATTCCAGGTAGCAAATGGTATGCTTGGCCAGCCACTTGATTTCTTCAAGGATGTGGCATTTGACAAGGCAAGAGAAAAGTCCTCTGAAATTGCCGAATATATGAGAAGACACGGTCCATTTGAACCACACAGATTGCCTTCAGAAGATATGGAGTATACAACACTACCAGCTGTTTTGAAAAAACTTGAAGGCAGGTTTACTGACTTATGAATTATCTTATTATTATTTTATTTATTTTTATTCTACTTCTGTTAATCTATTTTGTAACTGTTAAAGGAGACAAAAAGTCAGTTACACTGATCAATTCCAAAGGCGAATCCATAGACGTTCATGTTGAGATTGCAGATAATGCCTCAACACATGCAAAAGGGCTTATGGGAAGAAAAACCCTTGGAGAGTACGAAGGAATGCTATTTGTTTTTAACAAATCAAGCTACCTTTCTTTTTGGATGTTTAATACAAGCATCCCTCTAGATGCGATATTTATTTCGTCAAATGGCACTGTTGTGGATGTGGATGAAATGGATCCTTGCGGACTAAACATATTCAATTGTACGTCTCACGAATCATTAAGGCCTGCAAAATATGTGCTTGAAGTAAATAAAGGTTTTTCAAAGAAGCACAGTATCAAAAGAGACAGTTCAAAACTAGTTTTACCTTATAATTAAATACATGAAATGGGACGCATAGGGGCAGGGGGATGGTAACGCCCCTAGCGTATCCTCCCAGTAAAGAAAGGATTGTTATACTATGTTAAATATTGCGACTTTCTTTTTTTAAATGTTATGTAATTATTCTATTTACATGACACTTACGCTAATCGGATCTGGAATATCCTTTGATCTGACATTATCTGCAATTGATGCACTTGCCTCTGCAGATCTCGTTTATATTGAAACATATACCAACCCAATTGATGATGAAGAAATTTCTATTCTTGAAGAGAAAATAGGGAAAAAAATCAAGAGACTGCCAAGGCGGGATGTTGAAAGCTCATACCTTATTGATCGTGCTCAAAATCAAAGAGTGTGTCTTATCTCATCTGGAGATCCTCTCACAGCAACAACTCATATCACATTGATTTTAGATGCCAAAACCAAAAATGTCGAAGTAAAAATAATTCCAAACTCTTCAATATACAGTACTGCTCCAGCAAGAGCTGGGCTTCAGATATATAGATTTGGAAAAACAGCATCATTAGTTAACCCAAGGGAAAATTATGCACCAACATCTTCTCTGGATATTATTCGTAAAAATCTGGAATTGGATATGCATAGTTTAGTTTTACTTGATACTGAGCCTGAGCCTATGGAAGCAAAAACTGCCCTGGAGATGCTTTCTGAATTTGGTTCTGCTGTAGTTATATCACGGCTTGGTGCTATTGATGAGAAAATCATATATGGAAAAATATCTGAGCTAAGTGAAAAAGACCTTGGAAAACCTCCATTTGCAATCATTATACCAGCAAAGTTACATATTCTCGAGGACGAATTCCTTAAAACACTAGAATGACAAAAAACACCACAAAACGATATGTTTTAATACCTTTTTAACCATTAATAATAACATGATTTCATCAATTTGTTGTCTTATTACCAAGATCGTAGGTGGATCTTGTTCATGTAAGGCAAAGAAAAAAAGGAAAGTTAAGAAAGTCTCAAAGAGAAAAATTAGGAGACGCAAATAATTTTTCTTTGGAAGTTTTTATATTCATTTTTTTTCTTTATTAATTTAAAACAGAGTTGTCTGGCCTCCAAGATCAAGGAAATTGCCAAATCTTATTCCAATTCTTCTAATCATCATAGGATTCTCAGAGAGAAATTCTTCAATTAGTTTTTTCTTTTCAGCTTCAGTACTAGAATTCCATGGCACATGATGACTAAATGATGTGGATTTTGTATGTGTGCGAAGATCTTCTGTGATAAATGTGATTGTCAGTGTTTTATAGGATTTTTTCTTTTCCATAAGCCATTCTTTTGCCTCAGGCTCAAGCTCAGAAAGTTTTTCTAGAAGGATATAGCTGTCTCTTGTTTTTATTTTCAATGTTCCTATCCTACTCACTTCCTCCTGTTCTTTTTCCTCTCCAAGCTCGCTCTTGTACTCTCCAAGAGATAATTCATGGAGCCAGGAGCCTGTTTTTCTGCCAAATGTTTCAACAAGGTTTCCTGGATCAATTTTTGAAATATCATGAATTTTCAAAGCCCCAAGAGCTCTCAGTGCTTCCCCAGTTTTCTTTCCAATTCCAGGAACCTTTTCAACATCAGATCCGCTAATCAGTTTTTCTTCACTCTCTTTATCTAAAATCAATAGCCCATCTGGTTTGCATTTAGAAGCTCCCATTTTAGCTCCTAGAAGCGAAGGAGCAACACCTATGCTGCATGTCAGTCCACTCTTCTTTTCGATCTCTTCTTTGATTTTTGGGGCTTTTTGAATTGCATCAGAATCCTCTACATGCCATTCATCAATACTGGCCTGAACAACTTTATCGCATCCTTTTCTGATAATCTCATCAATAAACATTGAAGCTTGAGTATATGCCTCCCGATCAACAGGGAGAAAAATACTGTCTGCAGGCGGAGCCTTTTTCTTTGCAATTGCTATGGGCATTCCAGATTTTATGCCAAGGGCACGTCCTGGGTAATTAACTGTGCTAATTACTCCAGAATCTTCAGTTCTTCCGCTAAATACACAAACAGCAATTATCTTGTCTTTGAGCATGGGCCTTCTTTTTTCTTCTATTTGAGCAAAAAAGTAGTCCATATCAATATGCAAATACACAATTCTTTTACTCTCGGCAATGTTTATTTACTTTCGTTTTACATGGTATGTGATGGACGTTTATCAAACAATGGCTGAACACTACCATATAATCTATGGCGACAAATCGGATATGAATTTCTACATCCAGGAGGCAAAAAATGCAAGGGGTCCGGTTCTTGAGGTTGCCTGCGGAACCGGAAGAATTCTTCTGGAGCTTCTTTCAAATGACATTGACATTCATGGAGTTGATCTTTCAAAGGACATGCTTGAAGTGCTAAAGACAAATGCAAAAGCAAAGAACCTTGAGCCAAATGTTATGCAGGCAAACATGGTTGATTTCAAATTAGACCAAAAATTCAATCTGATTATTGTTCCATACAGGAGCTTTCTCCACCTTCTTACTGAAACAGAGCGAAAAGCTGCTCTTGAAAATTTCAGATCTCACCTTAACGAAGGGGGGCGGCTTATCATGCACATCTACAATCCTGCTCCGGAAGATTTGGAAATGGTAGATGGCTATCATCATTTTGACCAAGAAGATTTTACTGAAGATGGAAAACGCTATGTTCTTGACTGGTTTTTGAAATACGAGAAGCGAAACCGAATTGCAAACTATATGGTAAAAATGACCTCAGATGAAAAGGAATCTGATTTTTCAATGCAACTTTATTTCGTCAAACCAAAGGAAATGAGCGAACTCCTAACAAAAACAGGGTATAAGAATATCAGAGACTATTGTGGATTTGATTATCATCCTTTTGATGGGAAGTGTTCGGAGGTTGTTTGGATTGCTGAGGGATAAATTATTTGGATTTTTTTCTAAAAAAAAGCTTGAGTATGAAGTATTTTGCGATCCTCTTGGCAATTTTGAAATTCAATTTCCAAAACATTGGAAGTTTGATTCTGATGTAGCTGTTGTTGATGGAAGATATACAATATCATTTGATTCAAAAGGTGCTGATTTTACAATTGCAGTTGATGCAAACCTTGGAGAAAATTTTGATTTTGACAAATATGCCCATATGGAGCTTGAAAGCCCCTCAACTGGCATAATTGCATCTATTTCTAAGGCTAAATTCAGAGGAATGCCTGCATACTCGCGGGAGTTCAGATATGAATCTAGGGGCAGTGATTTCTTTGGTGGCGGATCAATGTTCTATGCCAAACCATTGGTATTTTCCATAACCTGGAGTGCAAAGGAAAAAGATCAGGAAAAGATTGATGAGATCTTTGACTATATGAGAAACAGTCTTATCATTCACCAGAATTTTTCAATTGGCAGCAAATCAAATAAGCTATAAGTGTTTCTCAATAGACTTTCCATACATGCCAATTCCAAAACCCTTCAGAGAAAGATATATGGATATTGTAGATGATCCAGATCTTTTCTTTGAATGTATCGAAAAACTAGTTCCAAAATCCTTCAGAGTAAACACTATCAAATCCAGCAGTAGTGAGGTTAAAGAAAATTTTGAAGGCTATGGAATAAATATCAAACAAATGCCATGGTATTCGGATGCATTTGTTTCTGATGAGCCAAATGTTGGAAGTGTTTTTGAGCATTTTCTTGGCAAAATTTATCTTCAGGAGCTTGTTTCAATGCTGCCTCCACTAGTCATAAAAAATGAGCTTGGGGATTATGTTCTTGATGCATGTGCTGCTCCAGGATCAAAAACAACCCAATTAGCTGCTATGATGGAAAACAAAGGCACACTGATTGCAAACGATATATCATATTCAAGAATAAAGGCATTGAAATTCAATCTTGAAAAAGTAGGTGCTCTCAATACATTGATTACCAATCAGGATTTGAGGTTTTTTCCAAACTCGTCATTTGATAGTATTCTTTTAGATGCTCCATGTTCTTCTGAAGGAACTGTCCGTAAGAACTCAAAATTATTCAATATCTGGAATGAAAAACAGATTCGCGGACACTCCAATCTGCAAAAACAGCTTATAGTAAAGGCATTTGATCTATTGAAACCAGGTGGCGTTATGGTATATTCGACATGTACATTTGCACCTGAAGAAAACGAGGAGGTTGTTGATCATCTGCTTCAAAAAAGAGAAGCAACGTTAGAGAAAATTGAACTTCCTAATTTCAAATTAAGTCCTGGGATTTTACAATGGCATGGTAGGGAATACGACCATCAGATTGATTTAGTCTCCAGAGTATGGCCACACCATAATGACACTGGCGGATTCTTTTTAGCAAAGGTGAGAAAATGAATGTTCTGAAATATTTTGAAGAAAGATTCGGAATTCCAGAATCACTATTTGATGAATTCGGGATCTATGCTGGTCCAAAGGGCAGAGTGTATCTAGGGCCTAAAAAACTTCCTGGCAAACCAGATATTGTCTCTCCGGGGCTTTTGATTGCCCGCGCTGAATCTGCAGTAAAGCCAACAACAAATTTTCTTCAGCTCTTTGGAAAGCATGCAACAAAGAACATAATTTCTCTATCCAAAGAACAGGCAGTTTCTTATGCCAAAGGAGAAGATCTTAGAATATCCAGTGAAAATGATGGATATATTATTGCTGAATATTCTGGAAACTTTTTAGGTTGTGGTATGCTCAAATCAGGAATTTTAATCAATCAGATTCCAAAGGCCAAACGTCAGCTGGTAAAATACATTTAAGAATTCTACTTTTGCAATAAGAGACATGGAAAATTGCTTGTTTTGTAAAATTACTCGTGGAGAAATACCAAGCAACAAGGTGTTTGAAAATGAGGAGTTTATTGCATTTTTAGATATCAATCCAATCAATCCAGGCCATACTCTTGTAGTTCCAAAAAAGCATGCAGATTATTTATTTGACTTGGATGATGATGAATATTCAAGAATATTCAAAACAGCAAAATTTCTTGCTCCAAAAATTCAATCTGCAATGAATTCAAAGAGGATAGGTGTTATTGTTGAAGGATTCCTAATCCCACATGTGCATATCCACCTAATTCCTTTGCATCATGGCGGGGAGTTGAATATGGCAAGAGCAAAAAGTGCAACTCCTGAAGAACTTAATGAGGTTGCAGAAAAGATCAAAAAAATGGTGAATAAATATGAATAAGAAAGAACTTCTAAAGACTCCAATTGAACATGTTGATATCAAAAAATTAGATTGTACTTCTATCATTGAAGCTATGGGAAAGATGTCCTTTACCTCAAGAGATACTGCAAGATCCGCAGAAATCTATGAAATGATGCTCGCTGAACCAGAATGTGCAATTATCCTTACTCTTGCTGGAAGCACCAGTGCAGGCGGTTGCATGGATGTCTACACTGATTTGGTTAAGAACAACATGGTAGATGCCATTGTTTCAACTGGCGCCAGTATCGTTGATATGGACTTTTTTGAAGCACTAGGTTTCAAGCATTACCGTGGAGATCAATTTGTTGATGATAATGAACTTCGAAGAATTTACATTGACAGGATATATGATACATTTATTGATGAGGAAGAGCTTCAAGTGTGCGATAAGACAATCGCGGATATAGCAGACTCTCTTCCACCAAGACCTCACTCTTCGCGAGAAATCATCAAAGCAATGGGGAAATATCTCGCAGATGGCAATGCAAAGAAGAAGAATTCTCTTGTCCAGGCAGCTTATGAAAATAATGTACCAATATTCTGCCCTGCATTTTCAGACTGCAGTGCAGGTTTTGGACTTGTACTGCATCAGCATAATAATCCAGAAAAACACGTCTCAGTTGATTCTGTAAAGGACTTCTATGAGCTGACCAAAATCAAAATGCAGGCTCCAACTTCTGGACTTTTCATGGTAGGTGGCGGAGTTCCAAAAAACTTTGCACAGGATACTGTTGTCTGTGCCGAGATTCTAGGAAAAGAAGTTCCAATGCATAAATATGCAATCCAAATTACTGTTGCCGATGTTCGTGATGGGGCTTGTTCAAGCTCAACTCTCAAAGAAGCAAGCTCTTGGGGGAAAGTGGATACGACATATGAACAAATGGTTTATGCTGAGGCAACTACAGTTGTGCCCTTAATTGCAAGCTATGCATACCACAAGGGAAGCTGGAAAAACAGGAAGAAATTTGAATTTGCAAAAATCTTTGAATAGGTGAACAAACTGAAAAATGTAGTTGAAATTTGTGCAAACTGCGGAAAAATAAGGCGCAATTCAAATGATGAGTTTATCTGTCAAGATTGCGAGTGTAATGTGTGTGTTGTAGTTCCCTATCAGATGTTTAAACACATGGTTGATGCAGGAACTGCAAAAGAATAGCTTAATAAAAATTGATTTTGTTCTATTTTCAATGAAACATTATCCATACTTTGTTTTTGAGTTTTTATTATTCAGTTTCCTACTTCTATTAGTTCCTGCAATATCAATCTTTTATGGATACACTCAAGTAGCGATATTGTCAATTCTCCTATTTGCACTTATCTTCGTGAGGAATATTGGCAAGGTCAAGGATTTTGAAAAATCCATTTCAAAAATCAAAAAAATAACCTCGTGGGAATCAGATTTCTTTTCTTTGGGAAGGTTAATTTTTGATTATGAAGGAGAACAATTGTACTATAAATCATTTTTACTTGGAAAAGTAGAAAGGTCATTTTCTGTAGATTATGAACTTTGTGCACGCAACGACAACAAGAAGAAATTTGAGATTCTTAATGTAGGCTCTGGGTGGCTAAATGAATATTCTGTTTCTGGAGATAAACAGTTTCTAAGTTCCATAAAAGGAGAAATAACTAAATTCAACAAAGAGTATATGCTCGTTCGATTATGCAATAATCATGGCATTTTGAAGATGATTGTCAATATCCGCTTTAAGGATGAAAAACCACCGTCAAAAGAAATTAAGCTAGATAGCATGAATGATTTTCTCGATGATTATCTTGAATTTGCATCCAAAATAAACAAAAAACTTAAGGCAAAGAAAAATTAATCCACCAGAACTGATTATCTGTAACTTTAAATACCCTATTATTTAATTATATAATGTGGTATTTCATGAAGAAGCTTAACAAAAATCAGAGGAAGCCGTCAAAAATTAAGAAACTTGCAGTTGCTGCAATTGCTGCTACTGTTGTTGCATTTTCTCCATTAAAAGAAAATATTGCTCATGCTCAAGATGCTACTGTTCCTGATCCTGTTGAACAAACCGAACCAAGGCCAGCAGAACCAGCACCTAGAGCTGAAGAACCTACTGAGGAAGAGCCTCAGGAAAGGACTGATGTTGAGCCTGCAGCAGATTTACATTTGCAACTTCGACCTCATATTGATGCTGCTGATGCCGAAGCAGAAATAGATTATAGTGACAGAGAACTTTCTCCATTTTCAACCGAAGTAAATATTTCCGGACGAAGAAGATCCATAAGTTTGGATAATGCCTGGGATCTCGGAGGAAACGTTTATGCAAATGAAGCAGGCTCTGCGGTTTTTGGTACTGTAATGTACAGTCTTCGCGGAAGCGGAAGTACTCCAAGGCCTCTTGATATAAGGTTTGATGGGGGGAATATCTGGTTTGGTCCCCAAGCAGCTCCATTTGCAAGATTGATGATCAGGCCTTCAGTTAATTTCTGGAGATTCAAATTAGCTTATTATGGAAGCGTTGCAGCACTTGGAAATATGCCATCTGTTTTGTATACTTCTCATTCAGTTGGATTCGGTTATTCTCAGCCACTTGGAGAAAATGCCAGGCTTAGGCTTGGAGCAGTAATCGGAGGGGCATTATCATATCCAAAATGGGATGATATTTACCTTAATCTGGCAACTGGACTTTCTCTTGAAATTCACAACTTCATGATCTATGGTATGCCAAACTTTTATTTTGCAGCACCAGATCCAATAAAAACTGCATATTTTGGCCACTACAGACCAGAATTCCAGAATATTGAATTTGGCGCACAATATCGTTTCTTAGAAGATCAGTATACTGCCAGGTTATTTGGAGAATACGGAAGAATCAATCAAAGAGTTGGGGCAAGAATAACCCGGACAATAAACTTTAGCGATACTGTTGAAGGAGATGTTTATGTTGGTGGTGGAGCAACACACTGGTCAGAGTTCCTAGGAGGTAGATGGGACCCTATGGTTATGGTTGGACTCAATATTGTCTTTGGTGGAGAATCATTTAATTCAACAAATACTTTTACATATGAACATCTACAGGCCGGAGATATTGAATTTGCTGAAACAGATTTCCCAACAGCAGAAAATCCAGGAGTTTATGGCTTTGGAAGATCTGGAAATCCAGAAATAGACGCACAGGTAAATCTTGCTAAAAGCAGAATTAGATCAGCAGGTTCAATCCAAGAGTTTTCCACACTCTATGATGGGGCACCTGTAAACGAAGTAATAATAACTGCCAGATTCATGGGTGCGTTCATGCAACAGGTTGCTTATGCCAATGGAGTTCAGGATGCATTAAACAATACAGATTTCCTGAATCCAGATGTTGAGAGGATTTCAAATGCAACAATGTCCCATATGTTTGGATATCTGCAAAGATACACTGAATTTTATTCAACACATTCCAGCGGAACTCCACTTCCAGAAGATCTTAGAAATGGAGTTGCTGTATGTGCTGGAATACACCATCTCATGGCTGAATTTATGAGGGCAAATGGAGTTCCAACAATTGTTGCTTCAATAAATACGCCAAATGGACCACATGTTGTTGCAATCGGAATGCCTGATGGAGAAACAGATCTCCTAGATTATGGTAATCTTTATCGGGGCCCTGGTGATGCACTTGATCAAACCATGAGGTTCTATGGCAGAAACAGAGGCGCGCCAACATTCCAGTCTCAGTTATTTGATGAAAATGGATATGCTGGAACTTACATCACATCTGAAGGAAGGCTTCTTCACAATGCAGTTGGAATTGACAATAGGCTTATTTTGGGCCTGGAATTCCTTGGTGTAAGATAGTTTTAGAATTTCTTAATATCTTTTAGATTCTTCTTTTTTTACATGAAAGGACTATTCGTTATGTTTTTATATTATGTAGTTGATACAAAAACATGGAAGACACAATCGAAATTTGTGCCGGTTGTGGGAAATTGCCTCGTCCCATAGATTACATCAATGGTCAATTTCTTTGTTCTCGTTGTGGTAGTTCCAAGACCATGGATGTTAGTTCTGATCAATACGAAGAGGTAGTTACACAACTAGATACAAAATTCCATCGGGGAATAATAGAAAGTAGAGTTTCTGTTGTCAAAAAGGATCATAAGAAAAAGCATGCTAAGAAAATGGCAGCAAAGAAGACTGTAAAGAAAGTTGCTAAAAAATCAGTCAAGAAAAAAGCAGCTAAGAAAACAGTGAAAAAGACTGTTAAAAAGAAGGCTCCGAAGAAGAAAGTAGCTAAAAAAGCACCTAAGAAGAAAAAGCCGGTCAAAAAAACAGTCAAGAAAAAGGCAACAAAGAAGAAGATTGTAAGAAAGGTCTCAAAGAAGAAACCAGTAAAAAAATCTTCTAAGAAGAAAAAACCAGTCAAAAAGGTTGTTAAGAAAAAAGCAGCTAAGAAAACGCTGAAGAAAAAGTCTAAAAGAAAAAGATAAACTTTTAGAATTTCTTAAATTTTTCTCTATTTCTATTTTGGTTAATTTTATAAACTTCTAGCAAGTAGTTAGTCTAATGCCTCCGCCGCCACCTCGAGTAAGAACTGATATGACTGGAAGCCAGTTTATGCGAAGTGTCAGAAATCTTTCCCAGCCACAGATTGAAGAGCGTATATTCCAGCAGGCAATAAGAGGAAACATGCCAAGTTTTATGCGGCCAGAAAATTTTTATGAAATTGCAGTTTCAGGAGAAGTAGATGGTGCCCGAGTTGAGATGAGAATTCGCGTTGCTCCAGATTATTTTGCAATTGGCAGTGACGGGGATCATGTGCGGTTTCCAATGTCTCCACTACTAGCAAGAAGACTTGCTGATCATTTTGGCTGGGTCCTTCCAACTTCTAGGATAGTTGATATTGTGGATCAGCAAGCAGGACTTGGTAGTACTGGACGCATGGATTTCAATGCTGCTCCTGATATTGCCAAAAGAGTCATAGATCCTGAGACTCAAAAAAGAGTTAGTGCAAGATGGAATCATAGAGAATATGGCGCATATGAAGGAAAATGGATGATGTCTCCGCAGTTTACTGAAGAACAAAATAAAATGGTTCAAGAACAAATCGAAGCCGAACACGACCAAATCAGAATAGACAATCCAGAAAATCCAGTTATTCCTGGAGTTTCAGACGTTCTTCGCGCAGGGCATAAGAAGGACATTATCTATCATAATGAGACTGTGGCTCGAAGAACTGTTTGCATATATCATCCAAGAGCACAGAGCGTAAACTTTACTAGTCATGGTGAGAGGTATCATGATTACAGTCATGGATTTAGGGCAGTTGATGATTCTGTTGAAGTGAGGTATGTTGAGCGAGATGGAAGCAGACACAGAGAGACATTGCCAATAGCAAGTATCCTTAATGATGAACATCTCTATAGGTTGCTTAGCGACCATAGAATAGATATTAGAAGGCAATATCAACCAAGAATCAAAAAACCAAGAAGAAGCAGATTAGATCCGGCAATACTCCCTCCACAAGAAGGCAGACCACGACCAATTCCTCGAAGAAGAGCATAATTTTTATATCTTTATAAACCCCTATTTACCATATTAACTTATGAGGCACTTAAAACGATTATTTTCAGATCCAAAGAATAAATTCAAAACTCCCGAACCAAAGCTGGATGGAGCAAGCCCAAGAACTATTTTTCAATCTGCTATTGGAAGAAAGAATTTGGATGCAGACGAATTAGTAACTGTACTCAAGGCCATAGATTCACTTCGGGAAAAACCCGAAGCAAAGACTTCAACAACAAAATTTGTCGTGGATAGAGAAACACTAAAAGCACTAATTCAGCTTGCATTTACAACAAAGTACGAAGCAATACTAATAGCTGCAAATGTTGTGATCAATAATCATGTGAAAAAATAATCTACTGCATCCTCCTGGGAGGACACACACTTTTATATATAATTTAAGTGATAGTTATAAGATTAAAATGGCACAATCAATTGCAAAAACATATGCTCAGAGCGCACCAGATTGCTCTGCTCTTCGAAGAGCTGCGTTTAGAATGGGTCTTTTGAAAACAGACCCAAGAGAATGTTCAAAGATACTTGGAAAAAACATTCCGCAGGAATCTTCCGAGTTTGGATTTCGTATTGTTGCTCTCAGTCCAACTCTTGTCAAGAAGTTATCACTCACAGTTGCTGAGCGCAAAGAAGGATTTTCCATGGAAGCTCAAGATGGATTCTGTTACATATATAACACGGCGAGAATTGGACACAATCTCGTTGTAAAAATTAATGATGATCGATACAGAGCTGCACGTTTTGTTTTCCACAAAAAAGATGGCAGCAAAGATGTAAAGGTCAAGGCTTTGGGAAAATGCGGGGCGGGACAAACAGTTGCACGAATTGGACTGGAGGTATCACTGAGAGATACGAGGTATATTGAAGTGTATATTGACAATAATCTAAATAACTCTTAGTATTTCTAATTCTATTTTAGAATTAGTTCATATTCATTCTGATTTTAAGAGAATATAAGAGATTAAAAACGAGGTAATGATGTAGTGACTACATTTTTATTTTTGTAGTCACCATCTATTTAAGAATTAACTCATATTCATTCTGAAATGGACTGAACCCCGCATCCTTGTATAGGTTTTCTGCCCATTGATTTTTTGCATCATACTTGACGACAATCTGCCTGATTTTTTTCTTGCTAAGCCATGCTAAACTATATTCAAGCATCTTGCTGCCCCATCCTTTACCGCGATATTTCTCATCTATAAAGATCTCGGCAAATTCACCGCGTTTCTTTTCCCTAAGAACTGGAGGATTAGCAGTAACTTTGGCAATTGAATAACCAGCCAATTTCCCATCATCATCCAAAACCAAGAAAAGTGAATTTCTTTTTTGCAGCTGTTCAGTAAAATATTTTTTCTGGCCAGATTTGAATTCTTTTTTTGATTTTACTGGTTTGTAATAATCATTGTATTGCATGTGATATTTTAGCAATTTAAAACCAAGCGCGAAAATTTCTTCCAAATCAGATTTTTTCGCTTTTCTAATTTCCATTTTTGTTTTTGCTAAGCCAAAGTTTATGTATTTTTGTACTTTCAAACATGCAAAACCATCTGTTAACATTAACAATCCAAATCCTATCGGCAATGAAGGCCACTGGTTAGTCTGCGGAAACAAACTGCCAGTTTATTTAAAAACAAGGCATTCTCCATATTGTCGGGGGATGAAATGAGACGGAAAAAAATCAATCTAGATGAGTTAGAACTATTGTGTAAAGAACCTTCAGCCACTTACTATTCTATTGCTGGAGAACTTGGAGTTGATTACTATAAGCTTAGGAAATGCTTAGAAGAGAACAATCTTCGCCCCGCAAGGTATTGGTGTCCATCTGAAGATGAATTATATGAAATATGTGATAAAAAAAATCTGATAAAGATAGCAAGTGAAAGAGGCCTAAAACCAAAAACAATTGCAAACCGACTAAAGAAAGCTGGCCTCTCTTACTCTGAAATACGTAATAGGAAAGTGGCCGATTTGAAATCCCAAATTGAAGAAATGCTTGCAGATGGTCTGAATTCTAAAGAAATCTCAGGCAAACTCGGGTGGAATTCAAGTTTATATCGGATACATAAAGTCACTAGGCCCATTTTTAAGAAGGGAAAAAGTAGGCCAAAACTGGTTTTGGTTGATAAAGAAAAGTTAAATTATGCGGAAAGATATGTTTACGAGGGACTTTTTACGAAACATGATGTTTGGAGGTGTCGAAATGCATCATGTGATTTTTTTCTAAAAGACAAAAATACAATAATTGAAGTAAAAAGTGGAGGACGAAATCTTGCTCATGGAATTGTACAATTGCTTTTCGCAGATTATTTATTTCAAGAATATTTCTCCATTAAGCCAAAAAAGAAATATTTAGCAATATTGAAGATGGATAAACATTCAAAACAAAAATTTATCACTAATAGGTTCCTCTACAAGTATTTTGCAGATGCTTTCAATATTTTTATCGTCGATAAAAGATTGAAAAACCTTTTTTAGGCCATATTTCAGACTGGGGGCTACCCTAAACGTATGAAATAGCAGTACCTTAAATGTTATAATAAAGGGAAAATGAAGTATTTTAATGATTTTGGTGCATAAAAGAAAAGTAATGATGAATATGAAGAAAAAATCTACAAGAGAAGAACGCGTGGCCGAATATAAAAAAGCCATCTCCGGGAAACAGATGGCAATGCAAGGCTATGCAACGAAATGGGACGATTGCAAGGACATCCCACTGCTGATTGAGGAAAAATTGAAGCAGGTTCTTCGGGACGGACTTGCCTATTCACACGACCACTCGGCAGGAACTCACCAACTGGTAAAAATAAAATTGAAAAATGGTGTCGAAGAGAAATCCCTTCTTCAGTTTATCAACTCATGCGCGGTTGCCCGCACCGGAGACCATGGGGATTTGCATGCGGCGTTCAGGATGGCTGAACAGAAGGGCCTGGTCGAACTCGAACACAAGGGATATCAGCAGACAGTTCCAGAGGAGACCTGGGCGAAGTGCTGTGGAAGAAATAATATCGAAACAGTAAACCAATTTGGTATGTGCATAACCATAACGGTAAACCAGTTAAACAAGCAAAAACAGCTTTTTTCAGCCATGGTTTATTGATATGATGTGTAGTAGGAATAGCTGAACGCGCCATAAGGCTTCCACGGGTAAAATATGCCAAAAGAATGGATAAGGGTGTTTTTATGTGTTTTCGGTTTACTGATATGGTGTGGGGGTTATTTGGGTTTACCGTCAAGGTATTATTTAGTTTTCATTATTTTTGATAAAATAAATTTACATAAAATACCCAGACCTGCCATTGGAAGGTATATGATCATTAGAATTCCAAAAACAAAGATGCAAGCCATTGGTCCCTTATATGCAGCCCCTATAAGCACAACAACAAATGCACTGATGATTTTTGCAACGGATGGAAACAGTACTGAAACTACTGAAGTATCAAAGTAACTGCAATTCGGATTTCTAATAAGGTAAAAATTAATTGAGATAATAAAAGCGAGGATTATGCCGGCATTATATATAGATTCAACAATGTTGAATCCGATCTCTGAATCCTCAAGATTCTGAAATAAGTTCTGAGCTGGAATAAAGTACGATGCAACATTCCAGATGATTAGAAAGAGTATCAATCCAAACCCAAAATCCCTCCAATTAATTTTCATTTTTTCCACCATTCCAATATTCAATCTTTTTTGATACGCAGAGGCAAACCTTCATAGTTGCACTTAGAACAATGGATCGTCTGTACTGTAGTCTGACTCTCTACTGCAATTCTATCTATTCCTTCGATAGGCTTCTTACATTTCGGACAAATTTCCTTGTATTGTTCATGCTATGAAGTTTAAATAAAACTAGCTATTCCAATATTCTTTTAGTATTTCTAAAACTATTTTAACATTCACATTTAGCCTTCTTCTGAACCATCTTCAGGAGCTTGATGATCTTCTTCTCATCAATTTCATCCAAGGACTTGAACTTGAGATGGCGCATCGTTTTTCCTTTTCCCTGGAAATTATCAATTTCTGCTTTTGTCAGGCCATTTATTGCAAAACCTATGTTAACAGAGTCTCCGAGACCAACAATGTAGAATTTCCCATCTTCAAAAACAGGAACGCCCCAGCGCATCTCTTCTTTTGTTTTTGGGAATGTGGCCTTGATGATCTTCCTCAGCCTTTTGAGAATCCCTTTTTGAGGAGATTTTTGCTTGTCTATATATTCTATTACTGTCATTTTATCATTTCCAAGATTCTTTTAGTATTTCTTAATCTTTTTTAGATTTACTCTTTTCAAATGGATTTTCAGCTTCAATGCCAGCCATTTTCTTGAAATCCTTAATGTTTTCAGTTATGATCTTTGAAATGCCGTTCTCCTGCATGGTTGCAGCTAAAAGAGCATCAAAGAAATGTATTTTGTACTGTTTGGAAATCATCAGTGCAGATAACACTGTGTTTTCATCATAGGAGATTATGTGAGCTGATTCTGAGATGTCGAATACATATTGGCGCACAAGATCTTTATCTATTGAAGCCTTCTCACTTAGAACTCTTGAAAATTCAACAAGGTTCTGGACGCTGAGACACATTTCGTCCGAGTCAACTAATGAATTCACAATTTCAGCACATCTGGAATGTTTTTCTTTTTCATTCTTCTGATGGGCGTAGATCAAAATATTGCTGTCGACAAGCACTTTAGTCATAGATTTCACTTCTTTTCTTATACATCTTGTATTTGAAATCAATTCCTTCAGTGAGGCGTTTCTTGAGTCGCTCCTTGACAGCATCCTTATCAGATTTTAACTTGTCCAAGGCCTCTTCCACGACTTTGCTAAGAGAACCTTTCTTCCCCCCATATTTCTCCTGGGCGAGCCTTCGAAGAAGAGCCTCATATTCCTCATCTAGAACAATCATTACATTTCCCACAAGTATCACCATATATAGATATCTATATATTGTAAAGATATCTTTATAATAATATCCAAGAACAATCAACTTTTTTGTAATTGAATGTAATTAGATATATGCTCCAATCTGTCCTTTCCTAAAGATTAAGATTTCTTATATTTAGGTACTCTGAGCAAGGTATATATGAACAATACAATCCCCAAAATGCCAGTACCAATTCCGTCTATAATAGGAATTGGAAAATAAATTGACATAGTTATGAGTAAAATAGAAATGATGGTGAGTTGCCAATATGTTGGGTTAGCTATTCTGCTTGGGAATCCACTGTAATCACAATCTTTGCAACTAAACTCGGTTCTAAGTGGATTAACTTCCGAAGTGTTTTTATTGTCAGAACCGATAATTTTTTTACAATTTGGACAAATGAAAATATCTTTTGATTTTCTCTCTCCCATATTTCAATATTCACGAGATATTTCTAAAACTCTTTTGGTTTTTAATTTACTTCAATACCCTTATATAATGGGTTATATCTCCTTTATTTCAAGGAAAGTCGAGTTCTTTGATTGATCAATGAACTCTCGCAAACCTATAAAACCATTAGCAGACAACACACATCTATGAAAGCGGGAATTCTGTTCATATTATTACTATTGGCTAGTGCAGCTTTCGCAACAAACTGCGAAGCAGATGTGATTGACGTTTATGTAGATGTATCTGTAAATGAGCATCTTTCTCCGGGCGTATTCGTTCCAGTCAAGACCGAGAGCATCTCATTATACGATCACGTTGAAATATTTAATTATACAAGAATCTACCTGGTTGGATTTGACTCATCAGACTTGTGCTCAGCATCATGTATAGATGAGAGGCCAACAGAATTTACTGCAAATTTCGTAGTCACCAGAGAATCTGCAGGAGACTTCGAAGTTGTCGAGGTTTTCAATATGAAGGAAGATGGCGAGAGCTTCAGCATCATCACCGAAGGCCACAATATCTCCTTTACCAGCTCAGGCTACTGGTCCAAGCTTTCCTGTGATTTGATTGAAGATGTGAGCTTTGAATACTGCCTGGATGGCACAAGAAAAAGGAAATGTTCATACACCAGGCCTTATCGGTGCATTGATGACTCGGATGACAATTTGATTCTCAAGTACGAACCAGACCTCTGCGGAACTCCGAGTTGGATAAGCTACGCTAATGGCTGTTCAGAAGGAGAGATTTCCTACTGCAACAGCGAGACGAATTCTGTGATGAGGAAGAGCTGCGAAGATAATGCATGGGTTCACATATTTATGAATGAGTGCGGCAAGGCAAAGTGCCTTTTCAATGCAACAAGCGCATACTGCTCAGAAGTGTCCCAGAACACCTGTTCGGATGGAACTTTAAAGGGAGGCTGCTCTACAAACAAGCCATACTACTGCAATGAGAAGGCTGAATTAATCAAGAGCGCGAAAATCTGTGGCTGTCCTGACAACGCTTACTATGATCCAATCACCTTGAGCTGTATTTATGAGTCATGTGTTGACGGAACACCGATTGGCAACTGCTCATTATCCTACTATTGCAATGCAGATGGGGAATTAATAGAAAAGGCATCTATGTGTGGCTGTCCTGAAGATTATCTTGTCCAAAACGACACCTGCGTGAAGGAAGAATCAAATGAGACTGTCATACTTCCTCCGCCAGTTATGAATGAAACCTTAAATGATACTCAAAATGAGACAGTTTCAGATCCTGTTATTTCCAAGAGCCCGGAAACAGTAGAAAAAACTGAAGAACAGATGATTTCTCTGGAGGTGGCATTAGCAGGAGTATTCATAGTAATAGTGCTCTTTAGCGCATACCTCTTCTTCAGGCACTAGTCAGTTGGCAATCAATGAAACAATTAGTTTCATTTTGGAATTTTGCCTCTTGGCTTCACGGTTGCAGTTTTCATAGTAGCTAAACTTTACAGCCGCACTTTTTTCCTCTCAGGATTTCGATCTGCTCACTGTATGAATTTACATAATCATTTTGAACTCTTCCGCCTTTGGCAAGGGAATAATCCAGATCACTCTTATGATTATAGCCTCTTTTTTTCATTTCAGCAACTAGTTTCTGATGTCGTTTGTAGAGTGCAAGCAGCTTTCCCCTCCATCTTTTTGTTTCAGGATGCTGCGAATAGCCTTTCTTTCCTTTGGTAAGTATGGACCATATTGCATGCAGTTCTCTGTGTTCACCTAGCAAGTGCTCTCTGCATAGTTTTGATGGTTCTATGTCCCAAATTCTCATTATAATACCTAGGCGATTATTTCTTGGCTTTCTTATCATTCCCGAGAGTATTGATCCCAAGCACAGAATATAGTGCGCACACCTTGGTATAGCCAGTCACAACAAGAATCAAAGCAACAGCATATGCCACAAGATCCAGTGGTGAGCCAAGGAAGAAAATGCCAGCTACAACAAGAATAGCTGCAACAACATATCTCATCATCCTGTCAGTATTTCCAACGGTTATTCCAAATTTCATGTACATCCCCAAGATAGTAGATCAACAGCAATATTTTTAATATTCAGTCAAAGAACGCTACAGATGCCAGGATTGACTTCTTACAAAAGACCTAAAATTCTAATTAGCTATAGTTGTCACACCAACAATCTATTTCCTTCAGATCTTTTGTATCACCATCAAAGAAAATTGCCCAGAGCGCTATTTCATGAATTCCTTTCTCAGTCTGTCTATCAAATACAACAGCCCCCCAGTCTGGAAAACATTCGATATATGAATCTCCTTGCCCATCTACAACTGATTCGAAAAATTCATATTCTGCAGAGGTTAGTATGTTTGTTTTCTCAAAGCCGGCTAATTCCAGCTCTTCAATACCTACAATCCCATATTTTCCGTTCTTTTCGATTAGTTTTATCTCTTCAATGTTGATATCAGCACAGTAAGATTTCAGCTCATTAATTGGAGTTTGCGCTCCCCCACAAGAATCGCTCAATATGGATTCTTCTGAGTCATTTTGCAAACAGCCAAAAAGAAGCAAAAAAATTGAAAACAGAATGAAAATCCTCATACTAAAATATGCGACAAGAAAATTAAAAAACCAAATCCATGTGTTTCGATTGTCTAGAGGCCAAGAAAAACGTTTATTCAATTATCCATTGAGCATCCAGATAGAGTAATTCAACACAGCTGCAAAACTAACCCAAAGTATATAGGGTATCAGAAGATATGCTGCTTTTTTGGAGATGGGATAGAATGAGATGATTGTTGCTACTATCGAGATCCATAAAAGGCTTATAACAATCAGACCAAAGAAAGGAGATTGCATACCAAAAAAAGCTATGGACCACAATGTGTTCAACACAAGTTGCCCGGCAAATAGCAAGGTTGCTCTGTTTGACCCTTCTTTTCCAGATACAAAAACAAGAAATACAGAAATTCCCATCATAAAATATAAGCTAGTCCAAACAGGACCAAAGATCCAATTCGGTGGATTGAAATCTGGCTTTTCAAGATAGGAATACCAGCTCTGGACAGATTCGAATGTAAATGCAGAACCGATAATGCCAGCAAGTTCACAGATAATTATTGCAAGTATTAATTCTTTCCATTTCATTTTTCCACCAGTTTGGGATTATCCGAGCTTTTACTTAAACGTTCTTTTGGCTCCAGATTCTATAAAATATTCAATGATTTAATTCCTATTTCCTCTTCGCCTTTGAGGAACTGAAGTTCTATTTCATTTTCCTCTTTTCTTGTTACGCTGTACTTGTAGGTTTTGTTTGCTTCAATATCCTGCACAAACAATATTTCTGGATTGGAATTGAGAGGCGGTGGTCCATCAAAGATATCTATCCTTTTGTATTCAATCTCAACATCCAGGAAGGACAGCAAATAACGGATTGCAAAAGCGTCAGTTCCGGTTTTCTTCAGCTCTATCTGCATGCCTTTGCTTCTTGTCTCATGTTCTGCTTTGATTTCTGTTGTATCAAACAGTTCCTCAGTAGAGATAACTTCATATTTTTCTCCGTTTATCTCAATACCATCTTTCTCTTTCAGTTTTCTCAATCCTGAAACCAAGTCCTTTCCAATGATCATCATGTTAACCTCAATTATTCTTTTTAGTTTACTTGTAAAGGGAAGTATAAATCATAAACACCTGCTAAAGAACAATCCCAAAAACAAAATGGCGGCTTATCATCCATAGGGCAAATGCAATTCCCATTCCTGCAAATTCAGCAGTTGGACCAAAGCCAGTCATTACGCTGCCATCATCAAATTTGATTATCGAAGGGGCACTATTTCCAAACTTAGATTTCATGATCTTCATGTGTTCCTTGGCAATCTTTGGAAATAATTTATCAAGCAGATATCCAATGATTTTGCCAAGTAAAAGGATCACAAAAGCCCCGATAAAATACCAGAATATCAAGATGAGAAGCAGGACCATGCCATCCTTTGAAGTTACGGTGTAAAACACTTCCTGTCCGACTGAGAACAGGTAAAGCAAAAACGGAGAAAGTAGGCCACCTTCGAGGTTTTCAATCTGTTTTTTAACTGCAATTAGTATCAGGAAAAGAAAACCTAAGAGGAACAACAAGATGAAAATAATACTGGGGTCCAGCAGTCCAATCTCAGGCAGAAGGAGGATCACGAAGAACATAATGAGAAGGACGAACATTGTAATTGTATAGACAACGAAATAGGATGCTGAGGCCTTCACAAGCCATGCAGACCATTTTTTTGGATTGAAATATCTTACTAAAAAAATTCCTGCCAAACTAATATAGTTTATTAGAAGAAGTATGAAACTGACTGACGTTAGATCCAATGTTACCATCACATATAGTTCCACTCGGTATTTTATTAATAAGTAGTCTTTCGCAAAAAATTTAGGTTTGCTTATATTTCGGCACCCGGAAGAATGTATAACCAAGCAGCAAAAGTCCGATCAGGGTTATTACTGCACCAATAACTGGAACAAAAAGTCCAACGATCATAATTAGCCCTGAGATTATAATCAACTGGTAAAATTCCGGATTGGCCCGGGCAAGTGGCAAACCTATTTTTTTATTTGGAAAATCAATTTTATCATGTTCGGTGTCTTCAATCTGTATTGGAAGCCCGGAGTAATTGCAGCCATCGCAGAGAAACCTTCCTGCAACAGGATCAAAATCCAGGCCGACATTCTGAGGGATTTTCTTGAAAGAAGTGAGATATTCTGGCCCTTCAATAAGCTTACCGCAGTTCGGACATACTGAGATTTCAACCATTATTCGGTTACTTCCTCAGAAAATAAAAATTGATACGTTAGACTGCCTTCCTGAGAGCTTCTACTGAAGGATCCATTTTCACTGAATGAGTTTCTATTTCTTCAGCAATTGCCTTTGTGATTTTCTCATCTGGAACCTTGAAGGATATGTACTTCGATGTTTCCCATGGACCTGCGCGGACCTTGTAGAAGAATGAGAGCATAAACGTCCTTCTTCCAAATGTTGATAGAGAAGGAATGAAGATAAGAGTGCTAATGTCCTGATACTTATATCTGCTTTTCTCCCCATTATGAAGCTCGAGTGCCAAATATTCTTCTCCAGTTTCAACTGCCCTCACGCTTTTTCCACTTACAAATAGATATACATAATACAAAAACGAGAAGGCAACGAGAAGAGCGCCAAGATAAAATAGCCAGCTCAGTGGGGGAGGAAGAAATATGGATCCAAAGAATGGTAGATAGACTGACATTACAAGAAGGAAAATAATTGTCAGGATGGAAGGACGTGTGCCCTTAAGTTCAAATCTCATCTATTGAAAGACGCCAAGGAAATTATAAAACATATCATGTTTCTCTTTAAATTAGTCATCAAAGATGGATATTTCTTCAATGGTTGATTTCAGAACAGTTGCAACAATTAGATTTTGATGCTTCATCTTGCCGGAACAGTAACGCATCTCATATGAACATGGTTGTTCCTGAGCAAAAACTCCCTATCTTCAGGAGTAAGCATCTGTGGATCCTCATCCATTCTGCGATCATACATGATCATCCCCTGACTTGAGCAGATTGTCTCAGTTCTTCCTGGAGAAGCCGCACATCCAATTATATTCGAGACAAGAACTGCTGCTGCAAGAATTGTTCTGAGTGGTTTCTTTGGAATCCGCATGTTTTTTTGCTCTTGTCTAAGCTTCATCGTATTTATATTAATTGACACTATTTAAAACAGTTCCACAAATTAATTTAGATTCGATCTCTTGGCAATGTCATCAATGATTTTCTGGGCATCTTTTTCATCTACCAAAATATTCGCTGAAACCTTATTTTTGGGCTTCTTCAAAGATTTTTTCAAATAGATAACTAGTCTGTAATTATCCTTGTTTTCATTATATTCTGCCTTAACATACTTAACATATGAGTAGCTCAAGCTCCTCTTGAGTCCTCGGTCATAAGTAAAAATAATGGCATCATCAGATGTCTCCAATTCTACTGGATACTGGATAAACAAATAGCCATAAAGACGATAAAAGAATAATATCACAACTCCAACATTTGCAAGAAGAAAAAGTCCTGTGAAATGACCCCAAAAGAAATAATTTATGACTATAATTATCAATGCAAAAAGGAAAAGTTCGATTGGTTTTATTCTGCTAGTTGCAAGCTTGTACTTCATTAATCAAAAATAGCAATAAACATCATTTAATTATATTGAAATCTCAAAATTCTTCTCGATATACTTTGTATATAGCTATCGATTATAAATCTACTATGCTTTTTCTTTTTGATTCCCATGTCTGATTCAAAAACAAGATACTCAATTGTTAATGGCAGGGCGAAAAATACTTCAGAGAAAAGGCAGCCACGTGACAGAAGAAGAGTTCCATCAGATTTTTTCAAGAGAGTTATGCCAGAAAGTGAAGCGCAGGCAGCAGAGTCAATAAAGCTGAGAGCAGACATAGAAAAAGAAGTTGCTGAATACGACAGGTCCAAAGATCTACATGAAGGCCACATCCGAGAAATGCTTGATAGAATGAGTGCAGTTGAGATAAATGATATCAGATATTCCATCTTTGCACCTCATTATGATGAGCATATGAAACTCCATGAACAGGCCATATCCATTCTCTTAGCCCAAATACCTGGTCTTGAGAGTATTCTTTCAAAAAATCACGATCCATTTATTCATGATACTGTGCTTGAGCTGAGTTGTGGAACCGGCACAGTAATCAAACTTTTAAGCGATATCTTGCCCGCAAGCCGTGTTGCAAAGCTTATGATAACTGCAAACGATCTTTCAGAAGACATGAAGGCAATAGCAGTGGAAAAGCTGACTCCGCTCCCATTTCGTGTTGAGTTTACAGACCAGGATATCATGGAACTTAGCTATCCAAGAAGGTTCGGAACGATAATTCTTTCTCAGACATTGCATTTGATAACTGATGATGAAGTGGTCAAGCAAGAAAGACAGAGCAACTACCGGAAAATTGATCCAAATAGGCATCTTGAGGCCAAGCTCAATGCCATAAAAAGAGCATGGCAATATCTTGAGGAGGGTGGCGCCCTCATTATCATTGATGAATGGGATGCGCTTCTCTCAGATAGAGGAGGGCCACTTGGGGCAGGGTTTGCATATCTGTTCAATGACAGTCTAAGACAAGTAGATTATGATGATCTTCGCAATGTCATCATGGATAGGATGTATGGCTCACGCTTTTGTCTCAACCTAAATGTACCTATAGATTCAGAGCATGTGATGCACTTGATAATTTACAGAAAAGAAAAACGCAGAATCAAGCACAGGCTTCCTGCTGACTCTGAATTAGAATCGTGTAGAAATAATACTAGTCGTAAGGTTATCTCTGCTTTTAGAGCAGTTGATAGAATGTTCATAGAAAGCTTTCAGCTTCCAGATGGCGGAAAGCCATGGATAAGACTTCTCAAAATGGATCCGAGAAGTACACACGTATCTAGAGATGGCTTTGTCCTAGATGTTGAATCAGAGTTCAACACAGTTATTCTAGATCGTGTAATCCACAATCTAACAGATAGACAGAGACGGCAGATGATGAAACGGGCTATCAGGGCAATTAAGCCAGGAGGTTCCATGCTTATCATTGCTGAGTGGCCAGCTCCCATTGGAAGCAAAAATAAGATTGAGCAAATTCAGTTTCAAAATGATATGAAAGTTTATGCAAAAAGTCTTGGCTATGGAGGGGCAATACGTGTTCCTATAGATCAAGAGCATGGCAGTGGAATGTTTGGCTACCAGTACTGGAAACTTTATTGATGGTGAAAATCACAATAAAAAGTATATTTTTCAGCCAAAAACCAGGATTTATGGCGAGACAAAACCACCGGAATATTTATATTTATAATCACACAGATTACACCTTATGGTAACATTTAAAGGTCCAAAGCCAGCTATGCAAAGAAGAAAAGTACCTGAAGGTAAGGCAAGAGCTATTGCAGAGACGGCAAAATACCTGAGCGACTATTGGGGCAGTTTCAAGCCATCTTCCTGCGAACTTGCACCAGATGTAGTATATGATACTGAGATGTTTTTTAGTCTGAAAAATCCATCTCCAGTTCTTAGAGAGGCTCTCGAAGGCAGAAGACTTATTGATCTTGGAGCAGGAAACACTAATTCCATTCTTTCAATGGCACATCTTGCTGCAACACTAGGAGTAAGTGAATATGTTGCAGTAGATCAATACGTTGATTACACAAATGCAGAAGAAGTTATGGAAAAAATGATCAACTCTAAATTCCCAGAGATTGTGCTTAGGGCAATCAATGAAGATATGCTCAAATTCCTGCTATTTCAGCCAGATCAATCCGCAAATGTTTGCATTAATTCAGTAGACAGATCAATTCTCGCATCAAATGTAAGGCTTGCAACTGACATATATATGAGCGATATTGCACAGGAGCTTATGAGAGTTGTTCCAAAGCATGGAGTGGCCTTTGGACTTAATAGTCCGGCACTTGAAATGCTGCCTGATTTTGGATTTACTCCATTAGTAGATGGATTATTCAAAAAAGAGTGGTAATAGCATGCACAAGCAAAAAAGAGTTAATGGAAGCTCAAATGTTAGATTCAGAAAAGTGCCAGAATCAGAAGGGATAACAATAGATGAACTGGCTAAGAATATGTCAGAATCCTGGAAAATAGGGCGACCATTTTGTTCATTAGCAGACAAATTTGTATATGGACCTACTTTTCTGGGAATAAAAAACCTTCCGAAATTCTTTCCAGAAGTACTTGGAGATTCGATTTTGTTGGATCTGGGAGCGGGTGATCCTAAGCCCATGGCTGATTTTGCACTATGTTGCGATGTTAGATTATATCTAGCAGTTGATCTCTATTGCCCATATGGTAACATGGATTTTGAAAATCCAAGAATAGTCCTTGAAAATGAAGATATGCTTCGTTATGTGGCAAAAATACCAGATGACAGCGCAAACATATTCCTTGGAGCTATTGATGATATTGTTTTGATGAATCCAAAAAGCAAGAAGGTTGAGCTGAAATACAGATCATTGCTGTTAAGTCATATCTGCAGAGTAGTTCCTCCAGATGGAATTGTATTCGGTGTCAACTCTCATTTATTCCCCAAACTTGAAGAAATGGGCTTTGAGAGGGTAGATAATGTTGGTAGATATAAAGTTTCAGTTGATCCTGGAATTGCAGTACTTCAAAAACAGATTTGAAGCCCATCTGGAAGTTCAACAGTTTCCACAACTTTGAGCTCAATTACTTTTTCCACTGCCATCACTTTTCCTGTTTTCTGTAATGCTTGAACATGTCGTGAGTCATGTCATTGAACTTTCCGCTTGAATACCCAAAGAACTTGCAGCCCTGGCTAAGGCAAAGAGCTGATGGTTCGTGAGGGCAGTTCTTTGGCCTCTTGAGTTTGCTCTTTGGAAGATACATGTCATTATCTTCGAGTTTTGACACTGGTTTTTTAGTCAAATCTCCATCAGGAAAAACATTTACCCTGACTTTTTTCTCTGTGCTATATGCATTGAACATACAATATCCTTCAAGAAGTACAAATTTCCACTCGATATCTCCGGCCATAGCTAGACATCGCTGCTTCTATATAAAAATCATTTGTCTTTTTTCTTCCTTGCGCTAAGAAGAACAAATGAGCCATAAGTATCAGCATCAATTTCGTCAAAACCTGCTTTTGATATCATTGCCCGGGTTTGAGCCAAAGTATAAACATTGATTCCCTTTGTTTTTGCATGCCAAATCCCAAACCGATACTTCAAATACCCCCGATCGCCTTTGAAAAACGTGGCTATAACTAGTGGAGCTCCAGGCTTCAGCACTCTGGATACTTCGCGCAGAACAATCTCTGGCTTTTTGAATAAGTAGAAACTATAGCCAATAATAGCCCCATCAAAGCTTTGTTTTGCAAAAGGAAGTGTTTCTGCCATAGATCTGACAAAGTGCATATTTGGAGCCTTAGAATGCTTCTGACCAGATCTGAGCATTCTCATAGAATAATCAATGCAATAAACATCTGAGGTATCAGAGGCAAGATGACGGCTAAGTGTCCCTGATCCTCCTGCTATATCAATTATGTCCTTAGCATCTTGAGAAATCTCCTTTCGAATCATTTTGCGAAGAACATATCGCTTTGGAACGCTCATGCCACACCAAAGTTTGAAATTATACTCATACAAATTGCTCTCATAAATCAGTGAGAGAATATCAAATAGGAAACTATGGAAAGCAGTAGTCCAGGGTTGAGAGCCTAGAAAATCAGGTATTTTTCCTTTAACTGGATAAACGCTTGCGCACTTGGAACAAACGAATTTATCTTTGCCCCCAAGAGGAACTTTGCATTTAGGACAAACAAATTCCATATAGCCCTTTTTCCGAAAAAGTATTTAATACCATCTTCACAGAAATAACAACATGCGTAAAGCAGTTGGTAGGCATATTCCCACATCAGAAATTGCTCTTGGAACGGATGTAACTAAAGCGTTTCAAAGGGCAAAAGTACTGAAAGAAGAAGGCAAAATACGCCTTTTTGGAATTGCAACAAAAATTATCGAAAGTATTCTGGAACATGGATTTTACCATAAGGGCGGAGAGGAACAGGGATTTTACAAGGTAGAAGTAAACCCAGAAGCATCATTTAGATTCATTCTTTTTATTGCATCAAAATTAGAAGAAGAAAAATTATCAGATTCAGTCAATTCTGATTTGTCTCTTGAAGCTGTTTTGCATGAGGCTGTGGGCCTTGGACTAGTACAGGTAAGCAGGGATTTTTCCAAGGATTGGATTCAAAAAACAAAAAGAGTTGCAAAAGCTCAGAATATCATTATAACCACACTATCATCTGGATTTACTATGGAAAAGAATGGCAAAACAAAACATTATTCTTTTGAAATAAAAGAAGAGTGCTGGGATCGGTTGTTAAGTTTCGTAGTTTCAAAAATCCAAAAAGGCATGTTTTCTGGAGTGTACGACTATAGAAAGGATCTTCCTCAAGCACTAATGGAAGCGGAAAAGCGCGGTTTGATAGAGATAAAACAAACACGAAATGCACTATAAAGCTGAAAGAGTAGACTGTATTATACTCATGCGAATTCTCAGTTCAATAGCAGATAGATTAGATGCGTTATCACTAATCCATGGAGAGCTTAGAAAATTAGATAGGCCTATCTGAAGATGAGTTTGCACCACAGGATCATTACTTTGAGCTAGCCTTGTAATAACAAATTCTGCATGACGCGATAGATTTTTCGAAGGATCAATCAAAGCCCCAAATACATATCTAATCTGTTCTGGATTTTGGAATAACGTTTTACAGACCGCAGAAACATCTCCACCTTCAATGTTTCCTCTTAACTCTGCGATTAGTTGATACTTTTTTATAGCAGTAGCTAACTTTGGATTCTTTTTTTCTGGAATACCTCTACTTGAAGCTGACCGAATTCTTTGTTGAAACATATGACTCACAAAAAAAAGGTAAGAAAAAAAATTTAAGAATAACCAATATAAAACAGAGAAAAATGAAATTAGATTTTTTCTACTTGTTCTGCTTTTGGTCCTTTGTCGCCCTGGACAACTTCAAAACTTACTTTGTCGCCCTCTCGGAGTGTTGTTCCGTCTTTTACTCCACTTGAGTGTACAAAATATTCTTTTCCATCATCGCCGGCAATAAAGCCGAAATTCTTCATTTCGTTATAAAATTTTACTGTTCCTTCTACCATTTTTTCACCATTATTGTTAGTATTATTAGTTCTAGAACATTAATCAATATATCGCTTTGTCTTTTGTGGCCTCATCTATACGGCCAAGAGCCAATACATATGCAGCTGTCCTCATATCAATGCTCTTTTCCTTGTGAATATCAAAGGTTGTATTGAATTCTTTGACCATCTTCTCAAGTAGTTTTGCATTGACTTCGTCTTCTTTCCAGTAATATCCTTGTTTGTTCTGTACCCACTCAAAATAGGATACGCAAACTCCGCCGGAGTTTGCCAGAATATCTGGAATTAAGAACTTGCTATTTTTGTGTAAAATATCATCAGCCTCTGGAGTAACTGGTCCGTTTGCAAGCTCAACAATCATCTTTCCTTTGATATTGCCTGCATTTTTCTCAGTTACAACGTTTTCAAGAGCAGCTAGAACAAGAACATCACAATCAAGCTCAAGAATTTCCTCATTTGAGATTTTCTTGCATCCCGGGTAGGCATCTACTCTTCTTTCTTTGGTCTTGACTTCCATTAGTTTATCATAGTCAAATCCTTCTTCTAGAAGAGCTCCGCCTTTAGAGTCTGATACTGCAATCACCTTGAATCCATCTTCAAAAAGTAATCTGGCCATGTGAGAGCCTGCATTACCAAAACCTTGAACTACAACTGTCTTTCCAACTTCCATCTTCTTGACTGCTTCTTTAACACAGTAATATCCGCCAAGGGCAGTTGCATAGGACCTTCCAAGAGATCCTCCGAGGGATAATGGCTTTCCAGTAATAACTCCTGGAGAGTATTCTCCTTTGATGATAGAATATTCATCCATCATCCAAGCCATGATCTGGCCGTTAGTATAAACATCTGGTGCTGGAATATCTCGATCTGGACCAACAATTCGATATGCTTTTCTCATCCAACCTCTTGATAATTTCTCAAGTTCGGCCTTTGATAATTTATGCGGATCAACAGTGATACCCCCTTTTCCACCACCATATGGGATATTTATAACCGCACATTTAATGCTCATCCAAAAAGCAAGGGCTTTTACCTCATCCAGATTTACTCCAGGATGATATCTAATTCCTCCTTTGGTTGGGCCTCTGGCATCATTATATCTGACTCTGTGTCCTTCAAAGACCTTCAGAGATCCATCATCCATCCGAACTGGGATTGAGAATGTAAATGCCTCTGTAGGGTATTTTAGCGTTTCTTCGGTTTCCTGTACTAATTCCACGTGATTCTTAGCTTTTTCTAATTGCTTTTGTGTGTTTTCAAAAACCATTTTTTCGCCTCTTTTAAGTTAGGTTTTTACATCAATTTGGACTAAGTCATTTTAAACCTTACCCAAATTCCTACGTTGGATAGCGGATATTGAATATAAGAAAAAGAAAAATATGAAAATAAAGATCAGATTAGATTTTTTCTACTTGTTCTGCCTTTTCTCCTTTGTCGCCCTGGACAACTTCAAAACTTACTTTGTCGCCCTCTCTTATTGTTGTTCCATCTTTAAGGCCACTTATGTGTACAAAATATTCTTTTCCATCATCGCCGGCAATAAAACCGAAATGCTTCATTTCATTGAAGAATTTTACTGTTCCTTCTACCATTATTTTACACCTATCAATTAAATTTATTCTATAAACACCACTCAATTTGAGCGTTGCTATTCTTTTCATTTAAAGAAGGAGTGATTATAAAGCTTAGTAAATTTTCAAATAACGCCATTCTTAGGCAGATGCCCTTCTTATTTTATCCTTGCCAATCTTTTCTTCTAACGTCTTGAGTAATCTAACTGCCTGTTTCTCTTCGTTTGTTGAAAAAATTAGAGTTTTCTTTACTCCTCTGCCCCTAATTTTAACTAAAGTTGAAGTTCCAAACAATCTTTTTTGTTTGTAGCTTGTTACTAACCGAATCGATCCATACGTCATTTTTAGTTTTTTATTTATGATGCTTTGAGTTATCTCAATTCCTTTATCATCAAGAGTAGTTTCTGTTGGGAATCCGCTGAAATAGTAAGCTAGTAAAAGAAGTGCAATTCCAGTAATCCCACGAATAGGATCGTCAAGAATTAATGCTTTGTACAAAACAAAGATTGCAATTGCCATGAAGACGAATACCACCAGGAAATTATGCGGTGCGTATTGAGATCGAATTATCTTCATAACAATTCTAGTCTGCGAATCTTAAAAAAGACTAACTTAAGCTAAATTTTGGGCAGAATTAGCATTTTTAACTGGAGCAGCTACCAACTAGCCAAAAACCTCTCTTTGAAACTTTGGAAGATCTTGTTTTGCAAGAATGTATGCTACCCGAAATAGCTCTTCCTGGTTAGATACCTTATCGGCATTCATACGAACAGCTCCAATAAACATCATATGAAGTAGTGCATTGCCATCCATATCAAGCTCTTCGAGATTTCCTCCGCACATAGTACTGAGTGATTGTTCATATGGAGAGACCAAAACAGGCTCTGTTTCAGACAATATGGTTACGCCGCACCTTTCAACAAAATCAGCAAAATTGAACACTCTGCGGACGCTTGGTTCTGCCTCGATGCCATATCCTTCTGGGACAACAGCCACTTCATTATCGCCCAAATGGGTCAGGTATCCATGGCCAAGGCCACGTAGTAAAATCGCATCTGAACCAAGCTTTCCAATTTGTGCTATGGCCTCAACATCCCGAATAAGATTACAGCATGACAGCGCTCCTTGAGATTCTTTAATGTGATTAATAGCGCGCTTGAGATTTCCTTTAGCCCATTTGGCACCTTCGAGCATTTCTAACCTAAACCTTGTGAGTTCTATCAAAGCCTCAAGCGGAACTGGTGTCAGGTGATTTATTACTGTTCCTGGATTTGCTGAATTTAGCTCCAAAATTAGATCAAACTCGGGACCAAACTTGGAATCAAATAGTTTGCTTGGCTCTCCATTATCTGCCTTCTCCAGAGCTTTCCAGGTATCCCTTAGCCAGTTTTCATTAAACCTTCCCAAAAGTCCGTGGAATTTTGGATTTTTTAGTTTGCTTTCAAATGATAATCGAATTGATTTTGAGAGCAGGAAACTTGGGACAAGATCATGTAGGACATGAGTTGGCTTGCCTTCTGCCATTCTGGATTCTATAATAGGTTTTAGCTTAGCTGCAACAAAACTGCTCTTATCACATTTTAGTGGCCCTATACGCGAATGTCTATGCAAGATAATAGTACAATTAGGCATAACATTAATATCACAAAAATACATTTTTTAAAATGAACGAAAGTGGAAAAATGCGATAATTTAAATGGAATTACTTCTCCTAACCAGATATGAAAAAAATAAACGGATCAGTCCTAAAATTGGGCACCTTGCCTTTTGATAAACCTGGCAATATTGTAGAATTTAATAGAAATGCCAGGCTATCGGGGGTACTTCCACATCCCCTTCGAGAAACAATTAGAGTTGAACCTGTAGATATCCAAAAACCTCAGCTAAAAAAATTGATTACTGCAGCAAACATGGAACTTTTGCCAACAGTTATACTAACAGAAGCTTCTGAAGGAAAGCTGAAATAATCAGCCTATTTGTAATCCAGTGCATCTCCAGTTAATTTCTGCAGTTTCATTTTCTTCACTAACAACACATGCTGGACTGCAACCTGGTTTTTCAATTTCAAGATCAATCCACCAGGTATTTGTTACATTGTTGTATTCTGAAGAATCAGAAAGATTGCCCTCTGAAACACAACCGCTTTGCATGGCAATTTCGCGTGCCTCACTGGCATTTAATTTTGAGCTGCATGGCTCTTCCCAGGATCTGATGCATTTTTGTTTTTCTTCACACCAAGAATAGCCTGCACTGCCAATGCATCCATGTTCATCTGAATCACCACCAACTAATGGCTCATCCATAGTATCATTAGGTGGCACAACCATATCCTCTTCCACATCATCAGTAACATTTGGCACATCAACAGTATCATCATCTACTACGGGTTGATCTGCTGTTGGTTGCTGAACACAACCGATCAAAGCTACTGATATCAGAAATAAAATAATTGTTTTATACATAAAAATCACAAACCTGCTTCTGAAATTAGCTTTTTAGCCATATCTGTTTTTTCCCAATTAAACTCAGGCTCTTCCCGGCCAAAGTGACCATAGGCTGCCGTTTTTCTATAAATAGGACGAAGTAAATCAAGTTTCTCAATCATATCAGCTGGCTTAAATGAGAAATTATTGACAATGATTTCAGATATCTTATCTTCTGGGATTTTGTTAGTGCCACGCGTATCAACAAATACTGAAAGTGGCTTTGCAACTCCAATAACATATGAAATCTGGACCTCGCATTGATCAGCAAGGCCTGCAGCAACAACATTCTTTGCAACATAACGACCCATGTATGCTCCAGAACGATCAACTTTTGATGGATCCTTGCCAGAGAATGCCCCGCCTCCGTGATGGCCTTTTCCTCCATAGGTATCTAGTATAATCTTTCTGCCAGTCATACCAGCATCTGCAACAGGGCCACCAAGAACAAATTTGCCAGTACCATTAATGTGAATTATTGTGTTAGAATCATACAGACCCCCGCATACTGGTTTGATTACCTGCTCTAGAATGTCTGATTTGATTTTATCCTGAGAAACATCCTCATCATGCTGAGCTGCAACTACAACTGTATGAACACGTTTTGGAATTCCTGCTTCGTATTCAATAGAAACCTGGCTTTTCCCATCAGGACGCAAATAAGAAAGAGTATTGTTTTTTCGAACATCTGCAAGTTTTTTGGTGAGCTTGTGCGCAAGCATGATAGGCATCGGCATTAACTCCGGAGTTTCTCTATTTGCAAAACCAAACATGATCCCTTGATCTCCTGCTCCCTGTTCAGATGAACCATCCACACCCTGGGCAATATCTGGAGACTGTCCAACAATTGATGAAAGAACTCCGGTTGTCCTATAATCAAAAAGATACTCTGGTTTGTCATAACCAATATCCCGAATAACTTGCCTGACCAACTTTTGAAATTCAACATATCCTTTTGTTGTGATTTCCCCCATAACCAGTACGATTCCAGCAGAGGCGGCTGTTTCTGCAGCAACACGGGATTTTGGATCCTGCTCAATCAGTTCATCTAATATTGCATCTGAAATCTGATCACATAATTTATCTGGATGACCTTCTGTTACTGATTCTGAGCTAAATAGATAATTTTTTGATGACATGAAAGAGGTAGATGTATCTAAGTCATTTAAATATTGTGCCAAAGTCGATATCCCAGTATATAAATCCTATCAGATAACCATTTGCCATGGAAGAAAATGCATACAAAGACTGGCTTGCATCTTATACTGATTCAGATGCAGCTCTAGATGCATTTGCAAATCAAAAACAGTTTTTTAGACTAAATACTCTGAAAGTTGATCAGGACACATTCGAAACTGATATCAAATGTAAACAAACTCCATACTATGATTCTGCTTATGAGCTTGAGGAAGAGATACAGATAGGAAAAACCTGGGAATATTTCCTTGGGCATATATATCCTCAAAGCCTTCCTTCAATACTGGATTCTTTGGCCCTAAACCCAAGAGAAAAAGACTTTGTACTTGACGTTGCAGCAGCACCAGGATCAAAATTTTCACATATGGCAATGCTGATGAAAAATAAGGGAGTTCTTGTTGGAAATGACTATAAAAAAGAAAAAATTTCTGCTATATATTCAAATATCAACAGGCTGAACATACTCAATTGCATCATAACTATGAGGGATGGTAAAATACTTGACTGGAAAGGGAGATTCACTAAGGTTCTTCTTGATGCGCCTTGCACAGCCCTTGGAAGCGGTCCAAGTGCTGCGAGAAGATGGAATCCAGTTCATTCGCAAAAAATCGCAGTAACTCAGAAAAAAATGCTCTTTAGTGCCTTTGATGCTCTAAAGCCAGGTGGAGAACTTGTTTACTCAACATGCACATATGCAAAAGAGGAAAATGAGGAAGTAATTGACAACCTGCTCCAAAATGTTCCAACAGCAAAACTCGAAGACATTGCACTGGAGATTCCACATAGTCCTGGATTGAGCGATTATGGTACGGAATTTAGGAAAACATATAGGATATATCCTCAGGATCTTCAAAGCGAAGGGTTTTTTATAGCAAAAATAAGGAAGGGAGACGAATGATTCAAAATAAAGAGCGCAATTTCAAAAAATATGCAGAAAAGCACTTCAAAATAGTTCTCCCTGAAGGAATAGATATTTTTTATGCTAAAGGAGTTAGAATTGGCAACACATCACTTACTGGAAGTAAAATCAATGGAGAGCTTGGTTATGCAGCATGTGATTTTGGATTTAATCCAACTAATTCATTTATCCAAAATTTTGGGCACTTGGCAAAAAAGAATATTGTAAGACTGAAGGATGAGGAAGCAAAAGAATTTGCTTCTGGCAAAAACATAAGGATGGATCTTGGGAAAAAAAGCAAGTACGTAATTATAAATTACAAGAAATTCGTACTTGGACTTGGATATTATGATCACACAAAACAGAAGATAGTAAATAAAATCCCTGAAAAGAGAAGAAGAATAATTACGAATAACATCTAGGAATAAAAAGATTGCTTTCATTAATCCATTGAAAATGGTGTTAATATGAACATGAATTTGATTATTTTAGCGGTTTGTAGCGTTCTGCTTATGACCTTAAGCGGATGTTGCTGTGCGATGTCAGACCTTGCAGATGATGACTATTATTATGACGATTATGATGATAGTTACTACTACGAATCAACAGATTATGAAGGATACGATACTTCTGCTGGAGAATATATCTACAGTTAGAACTATTTTTTCTTTTATTTTATAGGATTCAGTCCTTGTGAACATTTTTGAATTTCAGTTTCAAATGTCTCTTCCCTTCTTTTTAGTATTTTAGTAAGAAGCACATATTCTCCTTCAAAATCATTTATTTCTATTTTAGTTACATCCGCCTCGAGATTTCTTCTCCTAGTATAAAGAAAACCTGCAATCATCAAGGAGGCGCTTGTAAGCATTGCAACTGCGCTTGTAGCAGAAGAAGCCAAGACCGCAAGACCAGCAATTGCGGATGATACTATAAGAAGATATTTTGGTGGGATGAGCGAAGCTTCAAGCTTTGACTTTGATTCTGATAGTTCTGTTGCTCTTTGATCTAGTTTGCTTTTTGTTTTGTCTCGAATTTGGGGGATCCTGCCGCACATTCTGGTGAGGTGACTTTTTCTGGATATTAAAATTCTTTTTTGAATGAATAAGGATGAGGCATTTGTCCGAGATAAATCTATTGGATAAGAAGGACAAACAGATACTTTGGTCTCTGGATCAAACATAAGAACCATTCCGCTTCGCATAAGCGCGCCATTGATTAGTTTGAGAGTCTTATCTATTGCTGCAAGAGAAAAGGACAATCTTTCCTCAAAGCCATTTAGATTATTTATGCTTTGCTCTCTTAGGGATTGGTATTTTGGAAGCAGTGGCATGACCCGATCCATTGCCATTCTCTTCCTGTCACTGAGCTTCATAAAAAATAGTTAGTATAGTTATGTTTTTAATTATGACAAATAGTCGCAAAGCCAACTGCACATAGTATCAACTACAAGAGAAAACTGTTTTTCCTCCTTGAAGAAATGATCTGCTCCTTTTATTACAATCAGTCTTTTTTCTCCTTTTACAGAAAATGCAATGTGTTCTGCTTGAGACATTGGAACAGTTACATCCTGATCTCCATGCACAACTATTGTAGGGCTCTTTACTTTTGATGCTATTTCTTTCATATTGTACTTCATAGCATCTTCATAAACTTCGTAGCTCCATCTTTTTGAAAACAATTTTAGATAGCCTTCTTTTTTCCATTTGGCAACTCCAGAATCATTAAGCCTCCAATCCCACAATTCATTTGAACTGAATACTGGACATTTTAGAGCAATTACATCTGGATGTTTTTGGCTTGCGCAGATCAAAGACACAGATCCAGTAAAGCTTGAGCCAACAAGTCCGATTTTCTTATACCGAGTCTGTGCAAAATCATAAACTGAAAGAAGAGTTTCAACTGCTTTTGAAACAGTTAAATGTTCTATATCGCCTTCACTCTCACCATGACCATATAGGTCATAAGTAATTGTTGAAACCCCATTTTCATTAAGGCATTTGCTGAGAGCTGTACCAGTCCGGCTATTCTTATTTGATAGATAGCCATGCCCTAAAATAACTACAGAGTCGCTTCCCACATCAGTATGATTAATACTCACCTTCCCAAGTTTTGAATCAAGAAACATAATTTTAGATTTCCTTGCAAGGTTTTATATTTGCTATTTGAAAGATTGATTTGATGGAAATTAAAATCTGCCCAAGATGTCAAAAGCCGATTGAGGCTAATGACTATACCACCAATATAACTATCCTTTGGGGTGGTATGGATCCGCGCTTTAAATGCAGAAAATGCGGCTATCGCGGATTGCCGATACTCCTGAGTGATGAAGAATAATTATTTCGGCTTGTGGTGTCCCCATTTTTTTAGTGCCAAAGCAAGTTCTTTGTTGGTTTTTGCTTTTTCTGCCAGTGTTTCTCCATCCATAGTAGCTTCAAGAGCCTGCATTGCTGCCATTGCTCCTTGCCGAGTTCCTTTTGGATGTCCATGAATTCCGCCGCTAACTAGAAGCACAAGCTCGTTTCCATAGATCTTCATAACATCAGGAACCAGACCTGGATGAAGTCCACCAGAAGAAACAGGGAATGCATTTTTGATATTGCCCCAGTTTTGATCTAAAAGAAGGCCAGGTTTTGCTTTCACTTTATTTTCTCTAAGAGTATCTGCTATTGCAAGGACTTCTGATTTTGATCCAACAAGCTTTCCAACAGCAGTTCCAGAGTGAATTTGACTAACCCCGATTAAACGCATGGTTTTGGCCAAAAACTGCATTGTCATTCCATGCTTAGGGTTTCTATCGAATGATGCATGCATGGCTCTGTGAGCATGAATTGCTAGTCCTAAGTCAGAACAGTAATCCCTCAGAGTATGAACAGCAGCATGTCCAGTGACAACAACATCAATCATGCAGTAGTTCCATCCATTATCTGCAAGCATTTTTGCCCGTTTTTTCATTTCCTCAGTCTCGGCAGTTATATTGATGAATGCAGATTTTGTTACTCCGGTAAGTTTTTCTGCCTTCGCGCGCATCTTAGTCAGGAGCTCTACTCTTTGCGAAAATCTGTTGAATGAAGTTGAGGTAAGATTCTCATCATCTTTGACAAAATCAAATCCACCCATCCATGTTTCAAAACCAACTTTGGCATGCTCTGCAGCACTGAATCCGATCTTAGGCTTTGGAACTGCACCAGTAAGTGGTCGTTTTTTTACTCCCATTAATTTTCTGATTCCAGAGTTTCCAAAGTGCGGTCCTTTGAAGTGCTTTAGATAAACTGGTGGAAACGAAACATCGATTAGCCTGAGATTTTTCACTGCCTTCATTCCAAAGATATTCCCGGCAATCCCACTTAGAAGCTGGCAGATATTTCCTTCTTCCCAAAGTCCGATTGGGTATGCAATTTTTACATAATTTCCACTGATTTGGAATGCTATTGCTTCAAGTTTTTTCATTCTTGGAGGAAGAGTGTGAAGAGTTGTCCAGGTACCAGTAGAGCTTTCTGAAGCAATTCTGCCTGCAACTTCTTTTTTTGTCATGCCAGCTAGAGGCTCAAAATAGAACAGACAAACAAGATCATCCTTTGATGGTTTGTACTTAAAATCCACAAATTCATTATACCAGTCAATTTTTGCCATGGTTTGCAAAATCAGTCAAGCAATATAAATATTTAGTTAAGAATCTTGAATTCGACACTGTTATCTTCTGCTTTCCAATGACAGATTGCACAGAGATTGTCTTTATCATCCATAACTCCAACTGCTTTCTCAATATTAGAGCCACCTCTTGCGCAAACAAAAAGAACAAGTTCAATCTCTCCACCAATGGAATTTACAAAACTTAAAAATTCACGATTGCGTTTTAAATCATTAAAAGAAGGTTCTCCAGGAATGCAATCATCAAGCAAAGGTGCAAGCTTTTTCCATTGTTTCATAATCTGTCTTCGAAGATTATCATCATCTCTAAGCTTTACGTCAGTAACTCCGTTTAGCTTCCTCCATTTGAATCTTGCTTTTTCCATTCTACCCAATAACATTAATGTTATAAAAGGTTTTAAAATGTGATGGATCTAATACATATGCTACCAGGTGACCGATTTGAGAACAGCTCAGAGGAAAAAAACAAATGGACCAAAGCATGGTTTCGATAAACACGAAAATGGCCAGGACAGGCCAATAAGCAGCCGTGCAAAGTATATTGCAATCCTTTCCATAGATGAAGTGCCAAATGTTGGCCTTGGAATTGATGATACTAGAGTAGTATCCATTATCAGAGCTCATCAGGATTCAAAAAAGCTTACTACAGATAAACGAGAAGCACTGGTGCAGGAAATAATTGATACTCTTGGCATGATCAAGGAACATGAAGAAAAGGAGATTGCAGCCAAATTGTTCAGATTGATTTTTGGAGCAGAAGAGTATATTCCACCTGAATATATGAATGCAGTAACTGAGATCACCCTGGCAAGAAGCGCTGAGAAAGAAGCTGCCAGTGAAGAGCCAGTACAAAGGCCTTTTATGATTAAAGAATTCAGTAGAGAAATTCGGCAAAATACGGGGTATTGTAAAGCAGTGGCAGTACTTGAAGAGGAACTTGAGGGTATGGATGAAGACATCCAAAAGATTGCACATTCTGTTCTGAAAACTCTTTTTGGAAAGGGCGAGCATAAGGAAACAATGGATGCTCTTGTCATGCTTGAATGGATACCATCGCGAACAATTGATGAATATGGACCAGCAGGAGCAATTCTTGAAGTGTGTGAGCTCTGGCAAAAACTAAGAGATGCAGAAGTGGGGGAAGAACTTGCAAGAGCGGGATTATGTGCACTTGGGGCCATCATGGATGATGAGATACAAGCAACCGCCAGGGCAACTGAGATAATCAATAATTTAAGAATAGACTTTGACGACATACATGTTGGAATTGTTGATGCTGTAAAGCTCATTCAAAACTAAGCGCTTTTCTCATAGCATCAAGCGGAAGAAGCGCGCATTTCATTCTCGTTGGATTTTTTGACAAATCAATTTTCAGAAGTTTTAGAACATCGTCTTTTCCTATATTTTTTAGCTCATCAAGCTTTTTTCCAATTAAAAATCCAGTGAATAAAGAGGAGCTGGCCTGACTTATGGCACAGCCTTTGCCCATAAATTTTGCATCTTCAATTATGCCATCATTTACTTTGATGAAAATAGTTATTGTATCCCCACAAGTAGTATTGTAAATTTGTGCTTTGTATTCTGCATCTTCGATAGTCCCGAAGTTCTGAGGATTTTTGTAAAGCTCGATTATGAATTCCTGATATAGTTCTTCCATTTGTTTGACCTCACCCTAGCATAGAATCAATCATGAAAGGAACTAGCAGATAAATGATTATGCCGCCAACTCCTCCAAGCAAACTACACGCTCCAAGCCCTGCAAGACCAAAAACAAGAACTTTGAGTAACGTCGATACATTTTCTTTACCTTTGATTTTTGAATGATATAGGAATGCTCCAACTCCTGCTAGCATGATTCCCACAACTAAAAGAATAAAGGAACCTGTTAGCATGAAACTTTGCGTTGTACCCTTCAGATCATTGAGTACATAGGGCAGGGTTTCACTTTTAGCAAAAACAAGCACACTCATCAACATGACCATAAATAATATTTTTTTCATAAATTTCACCCAAACAATTTCTTTACTTTTTCAAGAGACACTACCAATTGATCTATTTCAGATTTTTTATTATAAAAGTAAATACTTGCCCGTGTGCTTGCTGGAATGCCCAAATGCTCATGTAATGGCATGGCGCAATGATGGCCACTTCTAACACATATTTTATCCTCGTTGAGAATGGCTGCAATATCATGCGGATGCACTTTATCAATTGTAAATGAAACAAGCCCAGTTCTTTTTTCCGGACCAAGAACATGGATAAAATCCAGTTCATTTAGTCTTGAGTACATATACGCACTGAGAGATTGTGTATATGAGGTTATATTCTCCATTTCAAGATTATTTAGATAATCCAGGGCAACGCCAAGACCAATAACAGCTGCAACATTTGGAGTGCCTGATTCAAACTTGTGAGGGCTTGTGTTCCAGTCGCTTTTTTGAGAAGTAACAGTTCGAATCATTTCGCTCCCATAGAGAAACGGATCCATTGATTCAAGCAACTCCTCTTTCCCATAAAGAACTCCTACTCCAAATGGAGAAAGCATTTTATGTCCTGAGAAAGTCAGGAAATCACATCCAAGCTCTTTGACACTGATTTTATGTGAAGGAGCATACTGAGCAGCATCAACCAGACTAATAGCACCAGCGTCTTTTGCAAGTTTGCAAAGCCTCTTTACGTCCGGCATTGTTCCAAGGACATTAGAAGCAGCGCTAAATGCAAATAATTTTGCTCCTTTTAGTTTTTGGGCCAAATCAGCTTCATCAATATTGCCTTCTGGTGTTAATCCAACTACTTCAAATTTAGCTCCAGTTCTCTTTGCAAGCTCCTGCCAAGGAACGAAATTGCTGTGATGCTCCATCATAGTTACAACTATTTTGTCCTCTTTTTTGATGAACTTTTCGCCATAGCCACGCATCACAAGATTAATTGCTTCAGTCGTGTTTTTTGTAAAGATGATTTCAGATTCACTTGCAGATAGAAATTTAGAAGTTTTTTTGCGAACCTGTTCATATTCAAAAGTTGCCTCTTCTGCAAGTTGGTAAAGCCCTCTTGCAACATTGGAATTTTGATCTTTGTAAAATTGATTGATGCTTTCGATTACAGAAACTGGCCTTTGTGAGGTTGCAGCAGAATCAAGGTAAACAATATTATCAAGAATCGGAAAATCTTTCCTTATTTTGTCGACATCCATTTCAATCAGCTAGAAATGAAGAATATCCTTCTTCTTCAATTTTTATTGCAAGCGATTCGTCTCCAGAATGAACTATTTTTCCATTTGCAAGTATGTGGATTTTATCTGGTTTGATGTGTTTGAGGATTTTGGGCTGGTGCGTGATTATCAAAAATCCCCTTGTTCCGTCATTCAGGTCAGATAGAACTTTTGTAATCTGTTTGATCCCATCAACATCCATTCCAGAGTCAATCTCATCCAGCATTATCAGCTTTGGCTTTAGTGACATAATCTGTAGCACTTCAAGACGTTTTCGCTCTCCGCCGGAAAACCCAACATTGATCTGCCTGCTTACAAAGCTTTTATCCATCCCAAGTTTCTCTGCATTCTCAACAAGATCAGAGTGGTTTTTTACCATCTGATCCATATCAAGAGGGCCATTTCTTTCAGTCATTGCCTTTCGAATAAAATGACTGACCTTGACTCCTTCGATTTCTTCTGGATTTTGAAATGCCAAAAATAAACCGGCTCGAGCACGCTCATCAACAGAATAGTTAATCAGCTCAACTGATGAAAGTTTGATGCTTCCCTCAACTGACAATGCAGGGTGTCCCATCAAGGCATTTGCAAGAGAACTTTTGCCAGCACCATTTGGACCCATTATTGCATGAACTTCCCCAGGCTTAATGCTAAGGTTCAGTCCGCTTAAAATCTCTTTATCTTCGATTGAGACATTTAGATTGGATACTTCGAACATGATTATCAATTTAGGTAAGCCTAAATGTTTAAATATTGTCCGAAGGGAAAGTAACTCAATGAGTTCTGAGAAAATAGACTTCAGTCATTCCAAATATGACTTCAAAGATGATATTAGATACGAGCACTTGTCAAAAAAAGGCCTTGATGAGAAGATAGTTAGAACAATATCTGAAATAAAGAACGAGCCAGAGTGGATGTTGAACTACAGGCTTGAAGCGCTCAAGATATTTCAAAAAGCTCCAATGCAAAGCTGGGGAGCAGACCTTTCAGAACTCAATTTTGACAATATTCACTATTATGCAAGCCCTACTGAAAACAAAACTGAGGATTGGGAAAAGGTTCCAGAGGATATCAAAAAAACATTTGATAGAATAGGAGTTCCTGAAGCAGAGAGAAAATTTCTTGGAGGAGCTACTGCTCAATATGATTCTGAAGTAGTTTACCATAATCTGAAGAAAGAATGGGAAGAGCAGGGAGTTATATTCACAGATATGGATAGCGGACTTGTAGAACATCCAGAAATTGTAAAGGAATATTTTGGAACAATTATTCCAAGCTCAGACAACAAATTTGCAGCACTAAACTCTGCAGTGTGGTCTGGCGGAAGCTTTGTTTATGTTCCAAAGGGAGTTGACGTAAAAATCCCGCTTCAGGCATATTTCAGAATAAATACTCAGAATGTTGGCCAGTTCGAGCGTACACTGATTATTGCTGAGGAAGGAGCAAGTGTCCATTATATTGAAGGATGCTCTGCACCAATTTATTCTTCAGGGTCGCTCCATTCTGCAGTGGTTGAAGTAATTGCAAAAAAGAAATCATACATAAGATATACTACAATCCAAAACTGGTCAAACAATGTCTACAATCTTGTCACCAAAAGAGCAGTGGCAAATGAAAAGGCCAGAATTGAATGGGTAGATGGCAATATCGGATCAAAAGTTACTATGAAATATCCTTGTATCATACTCAATGGAGAGGGGGCCAAAGGAGAAGTCTTATCTGTTGCCTATGCAGGAGCTGGACAGGAACAGGATACTGGTGCAAAAATGATCCACCTTGCTCCAAATACAACTTCAAAGATTACTTCAAAAAGCATTTCCCAGGGCGGGGGAAGAAGCAGCTATAGAGGACTTGTAAAAATTATTGAAGGAGCAAAGCACTGCAAATCATTTGTGCAATGTGATGCTTTTATCTTAGATGAGAACTCCAGATCAGATACTTATCCAACAATAAAAATTGATGAGAATACTGCAACCATAGGCCATGAGGCAAAAGTTGGAAAGATTGGAACAGAAAAACTATATTATCTAATGAGCCGTGGAATAAGCGAAAAGGAAGCACTTGCAATGATAGTTCTAGGGTTTGTTGAATCATTTACTAAAGAGCTGCCAATGGAATATGCAGTAGAATTAAACAGACTAATTGAAATGCAATTGGAAGGACCAGTAGGCTAATCCTCAGCCATAAGTATACATGTATCGTTTTCATAGCCAAGTTGAATTCCAGTGAGTGAGGACACTTCTGGTGAGTTCACATACATCATATATGCGCGCTCGTCATCTCCGGCAGTAATGAAATAATAAGATCTTCCTTCAGGATCACTAAATCCAGAAACAAACTTCAATGAATCAGCAAATTCTTTTGGATCAAATGGATCAAGAGAAAGAATAACATTACATGCTGCAAGTTTTTTCTGAAAATCTTCAAATAAAACCAATCCATCTTCTGGAACTGCAATTGTATCTACCTTTGCAGAACGGGCTTTTTCCTGGATTGCAACGCTCATCATTTGTTTGAGGTCTCCGGAATCTATCATGCTAAGATACATGGTTTTTCCAGTTTCGGCCCTAAGTATGCATCTTTTCTTGAAATCAACTGACATGAGCCCTGGTGCAATTTCATAAAGGTTTTCAGGAGCATCAGTAGTTAAAACAAAAAGGCTTGAACGGGTTCTCAGAGCAATAAACTTGAAACCTTTGATATCTATTGGAGTCATACCTCGAAGATTCTTCACAAAATTATGAAAACGAACTCCAGCATCATTTAAAACAACGGAACAGCCCTCAAGTTTTTTCTGCAAGGCACTAATTCTTTGTGATGAAAATGAGAGTTTATCAAGTGCAGGGTCCTGAACTTGGAATGACACTGTAGCATCTGGTCTTGCTTTTTTTGAAATGCCTTTTTTTTCAATTACCATCGCAATAATAGTTGTAACAAGGTCTTTTTAACCTTATTCTTTCTTTTTCTCCCACTTAATAGCCATTTTTAAAATCCCATATCCATAATCTGAGAATATGAAAAACATCTCAGTCACTGGCAGAAAAGAAATTATTATTGAAGAAGATTCAATAGTAAAGATCACCGATGGCTCAGAGGTACTTGTGATAATAAAACCAATCAAAAACATCAAAATTGAGCTTGATGTTGGCGAAAAATGTACAGTTCAGTCATACATATTCCAAAATGAAAATGTTGAGATCACTCAAACAAACCATATTGGAAATGGATCAGAGATATACTGCAACAGCATGTGGGTTTCAGGTGGAAAGGGAAAAATAACAAATCTTCTGGAAGGAGATGGAGCCCAGGCACATGATATACATATTTTTTCAGAGAGTGGATCAAGCACGTTTAATTTGGATGCAAGATTAAACCATGCTGGAAAGAACACTGAAGGGAAAATCATAGTAAAGGGAATTGTACATGATTCTGCAACTGCAAATCTCGATGGAATGATTAAAATTGAGAAGAGTGGATCTGGAGCAGAATCAATTCTCAAGGAACATGTGATGCTGCTTGGTCCTAAGGCCCATGCAACTGCAAAACCAGAGCTGGAAATTGAAAATAATGACGTTAATTCTACTCATGCAGCATCAGTTTCAGCAATTGATGAAAATAAAATGTTCTATCTTATGAGCAGGGGAATTGAACGGAAAGAAGCAGAAAAAATGATCGTAACTGGATTCCTGGATTCTGGAATTAACCTTATCCCCGATGAGAATATGAAAAATAAATTTTTAGAGATAATACATAGCCATCTCTAGAATAGCTGTTGCAGCTGATACATCATCAGGAAAAACAGGATAAATAAAATTATTCCAGATATCAAATGGATTATTCTGATGTATTTCTCTTTTGCAGCGCCTACTTTTTCTACAGTTGTTTTCCCAAAGTAAATGAGAATTGTTAGTAGTAGCATCGGCAGAATAAATATGAAATTGTAGAGTATAAGGTATGAAACTGTCTGAAGAGTTGCTGATTTTGCTAATTGCCCAAGTACGATCAGGTATGGCCCAGAGGAACAGGGAATTAGGAAGATAGAACAAAAGATGGCAGATATGATTACTGCGATCAATGACGTGGCCTTAGAGGTTACTTTCTTGGCATATGGACGCAGGAACATGGGCATTTCAACAGCAGCCATCCCAGGCTTATAATCAATAAAAGCGCGCACTTCCAAAATTGCAAGAATAAGAGCTGCAGCAGTAACAACCAAGTAGAACACTCGGGTTAACTCAAAGGTTGTCAAAACATGCATTATTCCAAAGCCATAGAGGAGATACATAACAAAAATAGTAAGAGAAAAAACAATTCCGGAAACCAATGCTCTTTTTTGCCCCTTTGAATAGAGGACTGCACTAATCAAAAGTATGAGAACTGCGATTGTGCATGGATTGATAGAATCTACAATAGCTGCTCCAATCAAAACAGGAAGTGTGATGGAAGAGGTAGAGTCTGTTTCCAAAAGCTCAGAGCTTTTTTCAAGTATTATTTCTTTTGGACATGAATCCTGGCATTGATCAAAGATTGTTTCCCAGCTTGTTTTGTTTAGCTGTCCAACAACAAAGGTCTTTCCACCAATTATAGTAGTTGGAACGCCTCCGTTTCGGATATCAACGCCAAATTGATCGTATTTATGAAACATCAATTCTCGATTTTCCGTATTGCTGTAAACCTCATAGGAAGATATGTTAAGATCATAACTAGACTCTAATTCTTCAAAAGTATTTGTTACCACCGCGCAATGTGGACATCCTTCACCATAGTAGTATTCGATGCTTAATGGAAAACAGATTGTTGTAATGAATAGCAGGAAAACAAGCAATTTCATTATTTGATCAATGTAAAGAAAAAATATAAAGATAAGCCATGTATTTTGATTATGAAAATAGAACTTCTCATATTTCTGCTTTTATCGTGCTCTTTTGCAATCAGTATTGAATCTTATGACAGCAGGGCGCAGGTTCTTGAAAACGGAGACATAAACGTATATGAAACAATAACCTTTGAGCTCGAAAAACAGTACAATGAAGGATTTAGATCAATTAGAAGTGAGGATGCCCCTTCAACTGAATATCTTGACATACATAGCGTTGAAGTAAATGGATTTGAAGCTGATTTTTATAAGCAGGTTTATGATGGAGATGTTGAGATTGTCTGGACTGAAACGTATTCAGGAACGAATAAAGTTGAGCTCAATTACACGCTAAAAGACAGGACTGAGATATTTGATGATTTTGCAAGAGTTTGTTTCGAACACTTCGGAGCAAACTGGGACGTTCCTGCAAAGAAATTTTCTTCGCAGATGACCTTACCTGAAGAAAGCCTTGGAAAAACAATGCACTTTGAGATATATTCCTCAAAAAAAGGAGATGCATTTGTAGATGAAGCTGCAATTAAGGTAGAGATGGATGATGTTCCTCCAGGAAATTACATTGGTGGGTGCTATCTTTTTGATAAAGACTCGGTAGAAAGCTTGAGAATAGTAAATGGATCAGCATATGAAATTCTAACTGATGAGAGAAAGAGCTATGATTCTGTTGAAGTAATGGGACCTTCTACTGGATGGGAATGCATTTGCCTTCCGATATTCATCATAAGCGCCATTATTTCTGCTTATTTGTATGTAAAGCGAAGAAGAAAAAGATACCCAGAAAGCATTCTGCCCCCTGAAGAAGAAAGCCCAGCAGTAGTCGCTGCTCTTTTGAAAAACGAGAAACCTGAGAAGAACCTACTTGCAGCAACAATACTGGATTTGATTAACAGAAAGTTCATAGATATCGTAGAGCTTGAGAAAAAAGGAGAAAAATCAACTAGCATAAAACGTGAGAGAACGATACTCTTTCTGAAAAAGAAGGATGGATTGAAACCTCATGAACTTTCAGTAATAAAAATGATTTTCAATGATAAAAAGGAAGTTGATCTGGATAAGCTTGCAGCAGATTTTAAGGAAATAAGCTCAAAGGCAATAGCAAAGAGCCATTACATTCCAGCTGCGTTTTCTAATTTCCAAACTCAGTTAGATGAAATTTTGATAAAGAGCAGTCTCCACGATTCTGTAATAGGAAGAAACAACAGAGTTGGAATTTCAATATTTGTTTCTGTATTTATTATTTTCATTATTTTCGGATGCTTTGGAATAGATATTATCTTTGATATGCTCTATTATTTCGATATTGGGATAATAAACCAGATTTTACTGCAATTGGTGGTTATGGGAGCTGCAGTGATTCTGATAGCATTTAGCATCTGGAAATTCATTGAACCGTGTCCACCAGATGGAATGGAAGAAAAATTTGCAAGATGGGATGCGTTTGCACGCGGACTAAAATCCAGCCGAATTAAGGAATACCCACCTTCTTCAGTCCAAATTTGGGGAAGGATACTAGTTTATGCAACAGCACTTGGGATGGCAGATAAAGTCAAAAAACACCTTTCAGAATTAGATGACCTGACGCTCAAATATGTTGAGGAGATGGAAGAGGTTAGCAGATCAACAGGTCTTGTTTATGTTTCTGCAATTGGATTAAACAATCTCTCAAAATACGGGAACAGAAGCGGATACTCGAGCAGATCATCAGGGGGATGGAGTTCTTCTGGTGGTGGTGGATTTAGCGGAGGCTCTTCAGGTGGTGGGGGTTTCCGGTAGTAATATCTCTTTGAAAAAATAATAAGACTTGCAAATCAATAGAACTATCGATCAACACAACTGTCACTTATGCATTCATGAGGAACAAAACAATAGGGGTAATACCCTTCTTCATGACAACATGGTCCATTGAGATAACCGCATTCTTCTTTTTGAATAAACACTTGAGTAACAAAATAAAAGTCATTGGAAGTTGCAATTCCTATTCCGGATTCTGAATAATTCACATCAAGGATATTATCGCGGTGGCCAGGACTATCCATCCAACCAGATACAATTGAATCTTCTATTTCATCACTATTTGCATAAGTAAAAAGCCATTTTACCCTGGGAATGGTTTCCACATATTCAAGCCTTTGATCAAGCTCTTCCTGGACCTGTTCTGGTCCAGCGGGTTGTTTGAACATCTCATTATCACAATCCTCAGTTTCAACATCAAATGTTTTTCTTGAAACCCAGGAGGACGCTAAAAATATATTTTCTCCAGAAGTTGAATAATAGTAAATCGACTGATTTTCTAGCCGATCATGATGGTAAGATCCAAAATCAAATCCCTCATGATGGGCAAATGGAACATAGCAAAGAAGATCCCTCTCTGTTAATGGCGCATTTTCTTTTGCAAGATTTTCACTGTGGGCACGCGCAACCGCAGCAACTGCGTCGTTCCAAATCAGCTTAGATAAACCATCTGAAGCCCTTTCATCATTAACTTTTGAGAATATACTCCGCTCCATCTTGAAATATGGAACCGAATAATTGACCGGCTCGGGCTCTTGCAAAACAGGTTGTTCGTCATGACCTGATATTATACCTCTAACTGGCTGAGATGGTTGAATCGAAGGACTAGGATTTACATCAACACTAGGAGGCGCATAACTTCTTATCTGAGGAGGAGATACTAACTGAAGTGCTAAAACAATCACAAGAATAATGAGTAATAAGTCTGCAGCTGTTTTAACTATGCCTTCAATTTGCATGCTTATGAGAATGAACTAAACATTATAAATGATGCGCCAAGCTCAATAAGATTATGATAAAGGCAATTCTTTTTGACCTTGATAATACTCTGATTGATTTTCTTACTTTCGAAAAAGGAAGCTGCCAAAGCAGCAGCAATGGCAATGGTAGAGCAGGGTCTTGAGATTGATGCTATTACTGCATTTGGAAAAATATTTTCAGTTTACGACGAGAAAGGAATAGAATATCAAAAGACTTTTTTTGAAGTAATAAAACCATTTAATTTGGAGATTAATAAGGCAGAGAGAATACAGCAAGCTGCAATACAGGCATACTTGAGAAAAAAGTTTGAAACCCTGAAACCATACCCACTAGTAAAACCAGTTCTGGCAAAACTAAGGAAAAAATACAAAATTGGCATTGTAACTGATGCACCAAGAAATAAGGCTTGGCAACGCCTTATCATAAGTGGTCTTGAAAAAGAATTTGATTTTGTAATAACCCACGACGACACAATGAAAATAAAGCCAAATCCATCTCCATTTTATTTGGCTCTTGAAAAACTTAATCTGCTCGCCCCTGCATGCCTGTTTGTTGGAGATAATCCGGATCGGGATATTAAGGGAGCAAAGGAACTTGGAATGATGACATGTTGGGCAAGATATGGCTCAATGAGAAAAAATTCTGATGCAGATATTGAGATAGATAGCATTGGAGAGCTCGTAAAAAAACTGGAAGAGTTATCGCTTTAAAGATTATCTGAGTATGGGAAATATGGCACTGAGGCGAAAATCTATGTACGGGCTCGAAATTGAGCTCTTCACATTAAATACTGAAGGAAAACTCATTAACGCTGCTCCAGAAATTCTAAAGAAAGTAGAAGGAACTAATCTTGGAAAATATGTAAAAAAAGAAATTTCAAAATCAATGGTTGAGCTTTTAGCAAAAGAAAAATTATCAGTTCGTGAATCAGCATATACATTCCTGGAAAACCTTGAGGAACTTGTTCAGGTTGCTGAAGGAATGGGATATAGATTACTCCCACTAGGTGCGCATCCAGGCAAAGTTGCACCAAAGTTGCACACTACAGAATGGTACGATGCAAAAAAATCAGTTCTTGGAAAAGACACATACAAAGAAGCAAGCATATGTGGATTCCATTTCCATTACACCCTGCCAGAGGGGATAGTGCAAAAAACAACAGAAACAATCAAAAAAGTCGGCAGATCTTATGCTCGAGATATTTTCCTCCAGCAATATAATTTCCTAGCAGCGTGTGATCCTGCAATGATTACGCTATGTCAATCAACGCCATTTTGGAGGGGGATTCACTGGGCTAAGGATTGTAGAGTGCTCATATATAGAGATATGAAAGCATCTCGCGGAGATGAATCCATGAAAGGAATCCATTACACTCTTCCAATGTTTGGTGGGCTTCCAAATTATGAATTCACTTTGCAAGACATTAGGGTAATGGCAGATGCAAAAAAGACACAGTGGCTTAAGCTTCTTGAGAAAAATGACTTTCCAACCAATCAAATTGCATGTTTGCCATCACTTAAGTTTATGTGGGGACCATTGCGCGTAAATAAGATCGGAACATTTGAGTATAGAGGCCCTGACATGAACCACCCAGACGTAATTTTCTCAACATCAAGATTGCTTGTCTATCTTCTTCGAAGAATTGAAAAAATGGAAATTGCAGTTGAACCATCAGATATTGGAATTGATGAGCCGTTTGTTTTTGAGGATAATACGATATACGTGCCTCCGCACTCAACACTGAAAAACCTGGAGAGACAAAGTGTTGTTCATGGATTTGATTCTTCATCAGTGCATAAATATTGTTCAAGTCTTCTTGCCCTTGCAGATAAACTGCCAGGAAAACCAAGGTTTTTGGGAAGAGTACGAGAGATGATTACAAAAAAGAAATCTGTTTCAGATGAAATCTTAGATCTGGTTCGAAAGAATGGATATGATCCAGCTGATGAGGTATCTGATGAAATGATGAATCATGTTGCTCTTTTCCATGCAGAAAAGCTCTCTGCCAGCGTTGGAAAACTTAGGACCAAGTTCAAACGCTGATTTTTTAAAGATTGTTGAGTTTAGCTAGTTTATGATAGAACTAGGTGGAGTAGATAATCTGTTACTTGGTGCAGGAGTATTTGTATTTTCATTTTTAGCTCTCATGCTAGTATGGTCAATAGTGATTAAAGTTCTCTTTACATTACTTGGAAAATCAAAACTTTATTTTATTCCAAAAACATTGAAAGAACTATTTCTATCTGTTGCATTCATATTGATTTTAATTTCTGCACTTGTGGGATTCCATTATGCTAAAAGTGACATACTCGCCGGCGAACTTTTCAAAATTTGGGAGATACTGCTGATATTTGCTGCGATGAATATTATTGTTAGAGTTATTTTAACTGGAATTGATGTGCACCAAAGGAACATCAAGGATAAATCAGGAGTTTATAGGTCAATTGGACTTATGAAGGGAACTGCAGGCCTTTTACTATACCTCATTGCTCTTATCATCTCGATCCAAATACTGAGTACAGAAGTTGGAACAGTAATCACCATCATTGGACTATTCATTGTTGTACTGTTCTTTGTTGCTGCGTTTGACCAAATTAAAAGTATTCTCGCAGGTTTGCAGCTTGGAGACTATTATGTTGACATTGGCAGCCTCATAACAATAGATGGACATACTGGATTTGTAGACTCCATACATGGAAGATCTACGCTTCTAAAAACAATTGAAGGCAAAACTATTGTGATTCCAAATTCACACTTCTTTGCAAGATCATTTGAGATTGATCCAAATGAGGTTAGTGGGATGAAGATTATGGCTCAGGTACACACAAAAACACCTGAAAAAATCAAGGATAAAATCTCAGCAATATCATCAAAAATTACAATAGAACATAAGGACATGCTCAATGAATTCATGCCAAAGGTCGGTCACTATGGAGTAACTGATGGAAAGCATACGTTTTTGATAGATTTCAAGATTACGCCAGAATCAAACATTCCAAAGATAATGGATACGTTTTGTTCTGAACTGACATCTGCTTTTGGAGATAAGGTTGTAAACATTAAGCTCATTCAGTAAATTCTTGAGCTTCGTATACAAAAAATTCCATTCCTTTTTCTTTCCATTCTTCTGAATCAAGACCAGCTTTCATGCAAAGGTGCCCAAGAAACTTTTCTTTTTCTTTCAGCTGATCCCATACAATAGGAAGAAATGTTGCTCGGCTCCAGCCCTTTTTGATAATAAGTCCATGCTTTCTTGGAACAAGCTTTTCTAGAAGATCTTCAGCAGAACTTACTTCAAGCTTTTCTGGAGGTGTTAAAACAGATATTTCTATTTTGATCCTTGAGAAATCATCCAGAGTAACTGGTTGGAATCTTGGATCACGAAGTGCTGCATTTAGTGCATTGTCAATTACATCAAACACCAATGGTCTTGAAATTTCAAGTGAACCAATGCACCCTCTCAAGTTGCCATCAAGATACAATGTCGTAAAACAGGCCATTTCAGTTGTAAGATTAGGATATGGAACATCGGCTGGCTTTAGATTCAGAACAGTGCCAGATTCCAGATAGGTTTGAATAGTACGGCGTGCAGTTTCCAGTAAAAATTTTCCCTCTTCTTCGGTAATTTTCATAAATCATCCCTCCAAAATAGCAAATGCAGCATATCCTACAACTGCAGTTTTGGGTCCTGCAGTATCACCGGAATTAGCATAGTTGAGCTTTTTTATTTTCCAACCGTGTTTTTTTGCAAGTGCCATGGCAATTGCAATTCCTGTTTTCCCGCAGGCATCCCCATTTTTCAAAAAACCTTCAAGATCCAGATTTTCAATCAGTTCAATTGTCATTCTATCGATTGCAACTGCATCATCATAAGGCTTGTAATGGCTCAGATCAGAGCTGATCACAAGAAAATCCCCATTATCAATAAGCTTTGCACCATCATCAGGAGATATATTGCCAGTCAAAACTGGAGCAATTGAAAAGTCTGTGAGAACAGTTTGAAGAAATGGCAATTGAACTTCAAGAGAATGCTCGGGATTGTGAGCAGCTGGATAGGTATTAGTATTGCCAAGTTCATAGACAGGAATTATTCCAAGGGGAGTGTTCCAGGAGTCGCATCCAGATTCAGCAAGACCTTCAAAATAACCATGGTGACTTGGACCGAGCAGGATTATTTTTTTCTGCTTAGATAAAAGCTTGTATGCATATGCAGCAACAGGAGCAGAGTAGATATACCCCGCATGAGGAACTATTATTCCCTTTAGTGTTCCTGATAATTCAGGCACATTTGCCTGATCCAAAAAATCATGTATCATTGTTTCAAGTTCATTTTCGTCTCCTGGATAAAAAGATCCAGCAACAGCAGGCATTCTTATCATTTCCATACCCCCGAAATTTTTGTCTGGCACCTGTGACATTTGCCATCTTTGAGTTTATTCAATGTAACCATCATTCCAACCCTGGCAATAAGTTCAGAATTGCATGATGGACAATAGGTAGTTTCGTATTCTGAATAAGATTGTGAAATATTTCCGCAGTATACATGCGCAAGACCCTCAGAAAGGCCAATTTCCCTTGCTTTGAGTAATATTTCAGGAGCAGTTCCTTTAGTTGACTTCATTTTGTAATCAGGATGAAATGCAGTAATGTGCCATGGCATATCAGGATCAACAGAGTGCAGCCATTTTGCAGCTGCTTTAAGTTCATCCAGATTATCATTCCAGCCAGGCACGATCAATGTTGTTATTTCGACCCAAATTCCTAATTTTTTTGCATATATGATAGAATCTTTTATGTGCTCCATATCAGGAACATGGCAAAGCTCGCTATAGAATTTCTGGTTGAATGCCTTGAGATCGATATTTGCTGCGTGGATATTTCCACCCAGTTCATCCCAGCATTCTTTTGTCTCGTAACCATTTGTTACGTAAATTCCCCGAAGATCATGTTTTTTTGCAATATCCATGATATCAAGAGCATATTCAGTAAATATCGTTGGCTCATTGTAAGTGAATGATATGGACTTACAGCTGGATTCCAGTGCGCCTTTTACAATACGCTCAGGGCTCCACTGCTGGCAGCTGTCAATGTGCTTCTGGAAATAATCTCTCCAATGCTGCGGATCCTTTTCCCTAGCTTCTCTCGGAGCCTGGCTAATATCCCAATTTTGGCAAAAATCGCATGCAAAATTACAGCCCACAGTTCCAATAGAGAAACTACGGGTTCCAGGAAGATAGTGGAAAAGAGGTTTTTTCTCAACAGGATCGGGCCAAAGTGCAACTGGCCTTCCATAAACAGAGAGCTTGAGGCTTCCATTTTCATTGACCCGAACACCGCAAAAGCCAGCAGAACCATTAGGGATAATGCAGCGACGATGGCAGGCAATGCACTGGAGCGAATCTCCTTCAAGCTTCTTTGCAAGCATCTTCCTCATACACATCAATTCCTAGTCTAATGTTAAATGTTTTTTTATTTTGCAAAAAACACTAATTATAAAAGAAATAAGCTCCAGTTTAGGGCTTATGAGCAGTAATTTTGAAGAATTTTTGACAGAGTATTTTAATGCAATAAAAAATGATGATCTTGAGGCTCTAGGCAAAATATACGGAGATTGGCTTGAAACTTCTGGAGAAGTTCCTGAAGAACAAAAAGGGGAATTCACTAAAATGATTATAGGAGACTTAAAGCAATTGGCAGATCTAAAAATAGACAGAACTGAAGAGATTGGGGATTTTGATAAAGTATATATGAAAATCGATGATGGAGAGTTCTCGCTTACTTTCAAAAAGAAAGGAGATTCATGGATTTTTTTCAATGAAAAAAGCAACTTTTCTCTCTTTAAACAAATATATGCTATTGGTTATGCCATCCAAGGAGGCGCACTGCGGGTATTGTTCAATGGAAAAAGAAACCCAACAGTTGGAGAGATTCAAAATTCTGGATTTAATTCAATAATTAATTCGGCTTTGGAAATCGGAGAAAATGAAATCACATTAGAGTCTGTTGAGGGTACTTCTCTTACAGTTTCACTGAAGATTAGCAGTGCAAAATCTGGAGAGATTATATCTACAGATCAGGGAAATGTCCTGAATTGGGAAGGAACTGTCAAAGAACCTGTTAGTTTGAAATTCACTGCAGAATGAATTTGCTATCTTTGGGCAGCTTCAAATAGGGAGATTGTCTGATTTATCCTATTTTGGATTTCTTCAGGAGAAGGTTGTAGTTCGTCTTCTGAAAATGATCCACTTCGAACATTTATTCGCTCGAATATTTGAAGATAGAGACTATAGATGATTTCAAGACTCAGCGCATACCTGGGCTCGAGTTGATTTTTGAGATTATCAAGCATGGCCCTAGATTCTGAGCGGTATTCTTCTGCACGATTATGATAAATTTGCATCAGATTTCTGAAGTCATCAGTTATATTTTCATTTGAAATAGTTTTGAGCATTGATCGTGTGAGATTGTTTTCTTTGAGCAGATCGTCTGCAAAATAATTAAGATTTTCATTTTGATCTTTTTTGAAATCACGGATAATGTGAACTAAATAACAAAAACGGGCCAGTGGCCTTGCCACTTCAACAATATCAAACTTTGGGACTGTATATTCTCCATTTTCTTTGACAACTCCGCAAAGATGCATGAAAATAGATGCAGGTGCTACTGCAGCTCCTTCACAATATTCAAGAAAAACCTTGAATGAATCAAATCCATTGTGATGGATATCGTATATCATAGATTTGCATAAATTTTTCCATGGATTTTTTGGAATATGAAATTTAAGTTGAGTATCCAAAAGGCTTTTTTTCAGAGGGCTGTCTGCAACCTCACTATTTTTCAGCCATGTTTCCACAACAGATGCAAGTTGCTGCTGTTCAAGTTTAGAGATGATCATTGCAGCAGTTTTATTATTATCAACCAAATCATCCAGTACTCTCATAGACTGATAACAAACTTTGAATGCATGATATCTCTCATCGTCCCAAAATCTCGCAGCTATGTCTAAAATAGGATTTTTTGAAAGTAGATTGATATCAAAATTTCTAGGAATATCATTAACTTGCATGAAGATACTTCTATCCGTATCCATTTATGTACCTTATGCTGGTTTTGAGTAGCAAATCAGGTTGTGCCATCACATAGAGAAGAAATGCGGAAATGAACTTTGATCGCATTTAATAATATCAGGTGAGAATTCGAGTGATGAGCTCAGTCACACTCTTTGGTGGAGTTTCCGAAATTGGCGGAAACAAAATCCTTCTTGAAGATAATGGAACAAAAATATTTCTTGATTTTGGACAGTCTTTTAGTCATCTGGATGAATATTTTGCAGAATACCTGCAACCAAGAACCCGTTTTGGTTTGCGGGATCAGTTTGCACTTGGACTAATGCCTCAAACAAAAGGATTGTACAATTCTTGGGCAATTGAAAAAACTGATATTAGTTACAGTGAACCTGAGTATCATGCAGTTTTCATAACGCATCCTCATTATGATCATTTTGCGCATATCAGATATCTTGATCAGAAAATACCAATCCACATGGGAGAAACTGCAAAGACAATACTGCGATCAGTAAATGAAACAGGAAAGGCCAATATTTTTCATGAAAAGGAAAGCAAAACATATGATGGAACAGTAATTCCTGCAAATGATGTTCGGACATTCAGAACTGGGGACAAAGTAAAAGTTGATGATATCGAGGTTATACCAGTCCATGTTGACCACTCAGTTCCAGGAGCTTATGGATTTATTGTACATACAACTGAAGGCACGGTGTGCTATACTGGAGATATCAGAAAACATGGGAACAGGCCACAAATGACACAGGATTTCATTGAAAAGGCAAAGGAAAACTCTCCAGATGTTTTGATTATTGAGGGAACGCGTGTTGCGCGGGCTGAAACCAGAAAAAATTACTCGGAATCTTCTGTTTATGAAAAGAGTTCTGAAATTGTTCAGAAAGATGAGATTGTTCTTGCCATGAGATATCCAAAGGACCTTGATAGGTTTAGGACTTTTTACAAAGTTGCTCGGGAAAGTGGAAAATACCTGGTTATCAGCCTCAAAACTGCGCACATGCTGCAATCATTAAAGGAAGATGGCATAGGTCTTCCGGTTCCTTTTGAAGATGAAACAATCAGAGTTTACAAACGAGAGATGAAGATATACAAGGATTGGGAGAGAGTTTGGCTTGAAAAATGCGTTGATCACAAATGGATCGCTGAAAATCAGAAAAAAGTAATTTGGGAACTGGATTTCTTCCAGCTAACTGAATTGATTGATGTAAAGCCGGGCGCAGGATCATGCATTCACTCAATGAGTGAACCTTTTGAAGAAGACCCAATGTCCCAAGTACAGGATAATGTCATGAAGAACTGGCTGGAGAGGTTTTCACTAGAACATCATCAGCTTCATGCATCAGGACACGCATCAATGGATGAAATCTTTGAAATGATAAGTGAGATTAGCCCAAAAAAGGTTATTCCAATCCACAGTCAATATCCAGAATTATTCAAAGGAGAGAATATCGTAATAGCTGAAAAAGGAAAGAAAATAGAAATAAATTAATCAGATTTTGCTTCTTTGGCATCTTCCCAAAGAGAGATTGGATTATTTTCTGTATCCAAGCAGCAGACGAAGTATCCCATTCCTGGAACTGTTGTTTTTCCCATGACAATTTTTCCGCCAAGTTCTTCGACTTTTTTAGCAGCTTCTTCTACGTTGGGAACTCCGATGTAATTGGTAGGCATGTGGAATGCTCCTTTTCTTTTCATGAGTCCGCCTCCAACTCCAGGCCCTCCTTTATCATCAGTAGTACTCACCATCCAATAATCACCATCTGCTTTTCCAGAAGGATTCCCAACATTCTCTATTTTCCATCCAAAAAGTTCCCCATAGAACTTTCTTGCTCGACCTACATCATCTGCAGGTATTTCAAAATGTACAATTGTTGGCATTTTATCACCTGTTTGGGATAATAGAAGTTAATTTAAATTCTTTTTGAAAGAGAAGATTTCCGCAGAAATAGTATATAGTATTTTTTAGGTCATGTTTATATATAGGAAGTGACATATATACATATGAAGAAATTTTGTCCCACTTTTAATGATGCGAAAAACTGGAAAGGAAAAATCGAGAGAGAGTATAGATTGTCCCATATCGAAATTCAAAAACTCCAAACAGAGATTATAGAGAGAGATAAGGGCATATGCCAGTATTGTACATTTGAAGGAAAGAAATACCAAACAATAAATCATATTGATGGAGATACGCAAAATAATACCAAATCAAATCTTGCAACTGTTTGTCCTATGTGCAAACTGATTCTAAATACCGATTATGGTTGCAATATTGAAGGAATTGTTTGGCTTTACACTACGTCAAACATTTCACAGAAAAAAATCATACAAATGACTCGTCAGATGAGAATTGAAGGAAAAACAGATGATCAGATAATAAGAACTCTCGGACTTCGAAACAAAGTACCATATAAACGAGATAGAGCTTATCTTGAGAGATTATTTGGATTTGTTTCATCCTGGAGAGGTTCTCTTGGTCATGCAGAAGAAGCACTGGAATATGGCTATGAGGCTTAATTTTTTTAATTGCTTCAAATTTACACCTAATTTTGTGAGTTTTTCTAAAATTGGAATGTCTGCTGCTGCAAAACTATACGTTTTCAATTCTTCCAGAGTAACCCATTTTGAATCTTGAACATCCAAATTTTTAAGATCTCCAGAGCGGAAGCTTGCGAGAAATGCAAGAACCACCACATGATGATCTTTTCCATAAACATGAGAGGCAACTTCAAATATTCCATGGATTTTGATCTTAATATTTAGTTCTTCGAGAATTTCACGGTGGAGAGATTGCTCTGGGTGTTCTAGAAATTCAACCTTTCCGCCAGGAAATTCCCATTTCCCAGCTTCAAATGTGCTGTCAGCTTTCCTTTGGGCAATTAGAAATTTATCTTCTTTTTGAATAATTGCAGCAGTAACAAGAAGGGTCATGCAGAGATTTTAGTGCTGGAAGTTTAAATGCTTTTTTCGTTTGGAAAAATAAATTATGAAAGAAACAGTGCCGTACCAAGGACAAGTCCCATAATCAGCAATGCTAAGATGATTTGTGGAACAACCATTGCAACAAGAGTTTTCCAGAAATCAAGCTTGTTGAGCTGCCTAATTCCCCTGAATGTATTTCCAAAGGAAACAAAACCTGCCAAGGCGCCAATACATGGAACCCATCCAAATAGTAATGATGCAGTTGATCCATAGATGTACATCTGAAGCGTATCAGTAAGAGGACGAGTACTGCCAAAGATCTGAAGAATCATATGAGTTGCAACAGAAAGAAATCCAAAGAGCATTGGAACCATCGCAAACACAACTATAGCAAGAATAATAGAGTCCATAACAGACCCAAAAGTGATAAAGTCAACGATAAATGCAAACCCAGTGTATAGAATGAGTAGTAGTAGCAAATAGGATAATGAAAATCTAACTCCACCTTTTAACAAAGATTCGAAATCAGTTTCATTAACGACCCAGATTGCTTTTCTGATAGTAGTGATGTATTCTTGCATGGGGAAAATGAGTGTGGAATTATTTATAATATGTCACAATGCAGCAAGAGGCGCTGTTGGACAATTTTCTATTCCAAGCTCAGAGCAGATTTGCTCGAAAGTAATTTCAGGGTCCTGCTGCTTTCTAAGATGATAAAGATGGCTTGGGCAGTTTTTGCCAAATCCATCTATAGTCTTGTGAAAATTAGTTCGCATTCGCGCGCATACATATCTTGCAAGATGATCAGGATAATATGAAACATCCCAGACCTGCAGATCATTGACCCACCAAAGCTTCACTGGCCAGTGCAGAATTCTTGATGCAACATCACGATCAAGCAGCTTCCAATCGTCAGAAGTTGGAGTGCGTTTTTCAACTCCGTCTCCATTTTCAAGTGCATGCCCTAAACTAAGAAGGAAGTTTGCACTAGCATCCATTCGATCAAAAGTAGTCATCTTTCTTGATTTGAGCCTTCTTCGAAGTTTTATTCTGTTTTTATCTCCAACATTATATTCAAGAGAAGCTATTTGCACAACAATAGTCATTGGCATTTTTTCAATTAATTGAAAAACATTGGAAAGTTTCTGCGGATTTTCATCAAACATCTGAATGAGGCTCTTTGATATATTAAATCTAATTTCATTTGACTCAAGATATGGACACTCACGAAGAGTTTTAGCAATGCCTGGAAACATTTTTGTTCCATCATCAAAACTTGAATTGTCAAAAAATCTCATGTGATCTGCAAAGCTGTTCTCTTTAGATCTAAAACCACGAACTGATCTTGAGACTGCATCAAGTTTGTCTGATAATGACAATGGAACTAATTTTGCAGTTTCACATGGTTCGCATTTGTGAGGCTCACATTCGCAAGGTGCAGTAATTATTGGTTGGGCTATTCGCTCGGGAGATTCAGCTTGTGGAGTGCAGGCAAGCGCTGAGACTAAAGGCAATGCTGCTGCTGCCATTCGGATTTTTTTTGGAAACTGAATCCTCCTTTGTATTTTTTTCATAAATACCATTCCAGCATAGAATAACAAATAGTACAACAATCCATATTTATTCATATCTATTAGCAAAAATTAGCCAGTTGCTGTTTCGATTTTATCTTTTAGTTCATCTGCTTTTCCCTGATAATCACCAAGGCTTTTCCACTCATAATCAATAAACTGGAACAGATCACTATCGCTTATTATGATAATTGAATCACCGGGATAAAATCCGCAGCTCTGATTATCATAGCATAAATTGAAATCAGTTCCAATTCTCCCAGTGTATTCGCCGGTTTGCGGCTCGAATGTTTTGGCCCCTTCAAGGAATTTGATATCTTCCTTTGTTGTAATTTCAGATTCAGGCAAAGCAACAATGCAATGGCCTTCGAGTCTTACTATAGTATAACTAGTTACATGGCAGAAAACAACTGGATGATAATTTTCAAGCTCCCCTAGATTAACAGACGTTGAATCATCATAGTACCATTCTTTGCTGGAGGTAGTATGTACAATGAAAGTGCTTCCAGGCTCAGCTTCCCATGCAATCAGCTCAGGGTTTTCTTCATAGTCATTGAGCAGTGCCTTTAGAAAAATAGAATAATCTTCGCAGTCCCCTCCTCCTTTTTCTACCATCTCATCAATGGAATTGAGCTTGTCATTAGGCTCATCAACATAGGTAAAACCAATATGCATATCCATGAAAAGAGGAATGCATGCAAGGTTGAGTTCTCCACCCTCAACGCATTTGCGGCTTGAATATGAAATAAAATATTCAGTTTGGTAGCTCATCTTGGAATTCTCGGATAACCACTGCAATGAATCTGTTAATGAATTTTCAATCTCTTCAATATCAGAAGAAAGTTCATTGAATTCTTCTGTGTATTCTTCAAGAGTTGTTTGTTTTGATTTGAGCTCTGCTTCAGTATCGTTTAGTTTTTGCTCAGTTTCAGCAAGATCTTTGTATAACGAAGTGATTTCAATTTCGCGTTCAGTGAGGTTCAGCCTTAAGCTACCAAGTTCTGCATCTTTTTGATTTATGTTTGATTTTAGAAGTGTGATTTCCTGCTTGAGCGCGTGTTCTTGATTTTCATACTGCTCTTGATTTTCAGTAAGCTTGGTTTTGAGCGAATTGTTTTCAAATAAAAGAAATGCAGCTCCAATTGAAATGACAACTAGTGCGATAGTAAAAAGAGAGAATAACAGCACCAGTTTGGTTTTCATAAACTTGGTTATGCGCTGAAGAGTTTAAACTGTTTGTTCGCTAGCAACATTTCAAAGTTCAGCACTCGCCAGATTCTTGATTATAGATATATTTTATGAAGTAAAATGCAGTAGGATTTTGCAGCACGAGTGCAGCTGATTCAAGAGTATTGAAAGATGCACTTGAGATCTTGAGATCAGGATCCATAACCTGGGCAATAAGATGATTCACAAACACCGAGATATCTTTTCCTTCTTTTGCGAATTCTCCAAGAAGATCAATAACATCGCGAACTATCTGTGGATTCTCATGATCTAGCAGATTAAAGATATTTTTATAGTCGCACTTTGAAAGATAATGATCAACAAGAAGTGAAACAGCAAGACTGAGAGCTGCTCCATCGATTTGTTCTAGTGCATTTTCTAGTCCAGGAATTGCATCAGAGATGTCTGCTCGAGCAACAAATGCATCATAGAGCCTTCCAACACCGGTTTTAATCATATCTGGATCTTTAAGCATGACGGTAGAAGCCTCAACATGTGACTTTGGGTCCCTGCTTACTTCTTCGATTGATTGTTCCATAGCAAAAAGAGACAGAAGAATCTCGTCTCTTGGTAGCGATCCTCTGATAGATTCGCACTTGACATCTACTGAAAGAGAAGTTTGAACAGGCCTAATACTAGGTTTTGTGAATTTTTTTCTAGTCATGGTAATAATATTATGTGTGAATAAAGTTATAAACGTGATCATATAGGCCATATGAATGAGTTTGTTTATAAATGAAACAAGAATAAGCATCAAAACTCACCGAGGTCCAGATGGGTCCCGAAAGCTTTATAAATTAATAGAATCATAAGTAGAATCCGCTCTAATTTGTTTTAAGGAGCGCCTTTCTAAGGCGCGTTGAATTAAACTAGCCAGAGACTCTCTCATCTCGAGAGAAATTCATGCGTATGAAGTGACAACAAGATATTAATAGTATCTGGGAAAAGTGAAAAACACAAAATTGAAAGTTATATGCTGTATATATATCATATAGTGGATGGCTTGGCTTGTGCCCGCACGCCTACGCGGCAAGCGGCGAAACGCCTTGGGTAGACGCACGCAGTCTTTGATCCAAGGGTTTAGGTGTACGCAGTAATGCGTAAGAACCCCCTGAAATGAAGCATCTTAGTAGGGGGTGGAAGAGAAATCAATTGAGATTCGGTTAGTAAAAGCGATTGAAAGCCGAATAGATCACGCTGAATTCCAGCATAGTAATATGTTGGGAGATGTGGCGGGGAGTATCCCTTTTGTGAGTTTAAGTCCTCTGGAATGAGGCACCATAGCGGGTAATAGTCCCTTGTGCGAAGCAAAATGGAATGATCCGAATAAGAGTATGGTCCGCCTGAATGCGGGCAGGAATATGGGTGTAATCAACATCCAAATCTAAATATGGGGCGCAAGACCGATAGCGAATTAGTAGCGCGAGCGAACGCTGAAAAGCACTGGGGGACCAGTGTGAAAAGTACCTGAAATTATATGATTACAACATGGCAAGGCATGAAAGCGTAGGTTTATGGAAGGGTTCTAGGTAACGAAAAACTCGACATAAACTCAGCAGTGTTTTGTCTTTCTTCTCGAAGCAAGAGCCAGGGAGTTATGTGATGTGGCGAGATGAGAATCGAAGCGAAAGCAATAGTCCGCAGCCTTCGGGTGAGGGACGTCGTTGTAATTTGCGATCAGTCACATTGTATAGACTCGAAGCCATTGTGATCTACGCCTGAGCAGGGTGCAGTCAACCTGACGGTTGATGAAGGCCCGCAACTAGTGGTGGTATATTCCCCTTAGGTGACTTGGGTGTAGGGGTGATAGTCCTGTCGAACATGGCAATAGCGAGTTCCCTTTGAAGTGTGTCTTAGCACAGCGTCTCTGGAGATAGATACAGGGGTAGAGCACTGATTGGGTGGAGCGGCTCCGAAAGGGGTCACCAGCCTCTCAAACTCCGAATACTGTATCATCATAGAAGGAGGCAGTGGCGATGTCTGGAGTAAGTCTGGCGTCGTTTACGGGTTCGACCGTACGTGGGGTTAAGGGCCCTAAATGCTAGTTAAGTGTGAATCCACAAGGAGTCTCTATTCAAAAACAACCGGGAGGTAGGCTCAGAAGCAGCCACCCTCTAAACAACGCGTAATAGCGGACCGGTCTAGAGTGCAGATTCTGAAAATTCACGGGGCTAAACTAGCTTCCGATACCTCACCAAGGCCAAAAGCCTTTGATTAAGAGGGCGAACGGGTTGCGTAGAAGATAGGCGGTAACGTCTATTGGAGCGGCCTGTTATGAACATCCTGGTGTTAGTAGCAGCATATCCGAGCGAGAATCTCGGACACCTTATAGAGCAAGGATTCCTCAGCCACGTTCTTCAGCTGAGGGTTAGTCGATCCTAAGGTCCTCGGTAATTCCAACGGACCGAAATTAGGGAATCCGGTTAATATTCCGGAACTATAGAAGTAGGCGCGGTAACGCAAGCCAGTTTTTTACATCTTTGGATAAGTCGAGCGTCTTCGGACGTCTGAAGGGAGTAGGTCCTCGGAGTCTCATTGTGAGGAGAAGAGGATGAAACCCGTAGGGATAATTCGATTGAATCCAGGGATCCGTGAAAAGTAAAACTGGAACGATCTTCTATATTCGTACCAAGAACCAGTACAGGTGCTCTAGCTGAAAAGGCTAAGGTGTGGCAGGATAACTCACGTTAGGGAACTCGGCAAGATAGCCCTGTAACTTAGGAAGAAGGGGTGCCATAGTATGAGTAATATTGTGGCTGCAATTACAAGTGGAGTGCGACTGTTTACCAAAAACACAGGTCACCGCAGAGCCGAAAGGCTGAGTATGGTGGCTGACGTCTGCTCACTGCTAGTACCTGAATACCGGTTTCAACCGGAGGAAGGGCTGGTAAAGAGCGGGGGTAACTCTGACCCTCTTAAGGTAGCGTAATACCTCGCCGCTTAATTGGCGGCTTGCATGAATGACGTAACGTCGCTCCAACTGTCCCAACGTGGGACCTGGTGAACTCACTGACCGGTGAAGATGCCGGTAACTCCCAGAGGGAAACGAAGACTCCATGGAGCTTTACTATAGTCTGATGTTGTAATATTGAGCTTGCTACCAAGCGTAAGTGGGAGCTGTTATGTCATGCCTTCTGGGGCATGGATAGGCGCCAATGTTACACCACTTAGTTGGTTTGATATTGCTTACTCGCAAGAGGACAGCGTCAGGTGGATAGTTTGGCTGGGGCGGTACGCCCTCGATAAGGAAACAAGGGCGCCCAATGCTTTGCTCATTCCGGTCAGAAATCGGAAGTAGAGGGTTAAACACAAATGCAAGGCTGACTGTATTTCGAAAAGCGTGAAATGCAGAGACGAAAGTCGGGGTTAACGAACCTTGAAATCCCTTTGATGAGGATTCAAGCTGTCAGACAAGCTACCCTGGAGGTAACAGGCTCGTCGCGGGTGAGAGTACACTGCGACGTTAGTCAATCGTTTTCACTTATTTACATAAGGACTAACTCGCGTACTTATCGACCCCGCGGTTTGGTACATCGCTGTCGGCTTGGGATATCCTGGTCGTGTAGGAGCGGCCAAGGGTTGGGTTGTTCATCCATTAAAATCCCACATGAGCTGGGTTCAGTACGTCGCGAGACAGTACGGTAGTATCTCCTGGGAGTGTAGCTCCTTGAGAGTAACGATCCTTGAGTACGAGAGGAACGAGGATCGGGCGCCTCTAGTCTATCGGTTGTGATTTGCATTGCCGAGCAGCCACGCGCCACGTTGATAAGACCTGAAAGCATCTAAGGTCGAAGCAACTCTCAAAACGAGGGAGCAAATGCCACGGATAGTAGATCCGTTTGATAGGATTGTGGTGTAAGAAGCAAGGTTCGCCGAGCTTTTCAGCCAGCAATTACTAACGGCCTAATACATATAACTCTCTAAACCAGTGTATTAATTATCTTGTTGTCACGTCATCGACATGTTATCTAAATGATGCTCTCTTTTTTCTTATTTTATTCGCATAGCGTGAGCCATAATTATCCACGTTACAAAACTCTTTAATAACTTGCATACATAAATAGAATAGGTAATTGATCATGGCAGAAGAATTGATGGTTGAGGAAAAAAGCAGACTTACTGTACTGGTAATAGAAGACAATAAAGAATTTGCAGCAAATGCACTAAATGCATTGAAAGGAAATGTAGTTTTTTTAGCAACAACACTTGTTGAGGCAAGTGAACTGGCAAAAGATATCAAATTTGATATTATACTCAGTGATGTCCATGTTCCAGAGCGCGAAGGAATGGAACCAGAAGCAATAGTCACAGCCATTACAGACATTTGCCTTGCAACAGGAACTACAGTTTGTTTTGTCACAAAGGCAGATCACCACGGAATACTTGAGCTTGGAGATGAAGGATATGTTTCCCTTAGGGCAACTACTCAGGGAAGAGCACTGATGGCCAAGATGAAATCTTCAAGAAAGGGGGATAGTACTGAAGCAGAGCTTTTCAGAAATCTTGGAAATACTGAGAGTGAAAATATCAAATCAGGTTCAAAGACTCAAGAAATTTGGAGCAGGGCACTTGTTATGGCAATGAATGCGCAGGCAAAATCAACTCCAGTAGGAAGAGCAATTAGGCAAGTTGGAAAAATAGGATTAGGAGTCATAAATGATAATGGGGTGCCAAAAGTTGTTCCGAGGAAATAATTTTTTCCTCATTTAATAAGTTATTTTTCCTTAGGCTTCTTAGTATAAGGACAGTCCAATTCTCTTAGAGCTTCGTAGAATATTTTTGTTGGACTGTATCTGTTCTTCTTCAGCCAGTCAGTAATTTCCATGGTGATTCTTATTGTGATCGCCTTTGTTCTCCTTGCGCGTTTTGGTGTTGCAATTATTTTAGTTTTATCCATTTGTATTACCTTATGCATTACTTTGTATATACAATTGTGTGTACTACAGTTTATAAAGAGACTAGTAATAAATGGTTTTCTTAGTAGGAGTAAGTTAGATTTTTGTGGCAATGGCCATGTTTTTTAAAAGTCTAAGGCATTCTATTGTTGAATGTTACTTCGAAACTTGTTGATCTACCTATTCATTGGAATTGTTGTAGATGCACTACTTTCTATTTTTTCCAAAGATTACAATATACCATATGTTAATTTTCCTTTAATTAGATTTGTTATTCCGCTTGCAATAGGTTTTGTATTTGAAAGAGATTATGTCGAGAGAAACTGGAGAAGACCAAGAGATATTCTTCCAATAGTACTGATAGTAATTGTAATTGGATTGGTGCTTTTTAGTCCAATTGGACATGCTGTTACGCTTTTCATAGAATCAGAGTATTTTGATATTGTGAATTTGCATCTTCGCTCTATTGGAGCATATATAGTTGATGTGATCTCAGATGTTTTCATATTCTTTTTAGTAGGTATGATTCTCAGTAAAATTGCAGAATTTACAAGAGCACAATCAAGAAGGAAGCCTAAGCCTCGCAAGTAATACAAATGCAAACATTAGGCCAGCTAAAAGGTAGAGAAGCTCTAGTTGAAGGACAAAACCAAGGACACTAAGGATAACTGTCAAAGCTGCCCAAAGCATACCGCTGCTGTTTTTGCTAGTCAGCCCCTCTGCAGGACTAAAGCCAAATGACAGAAATAAAACCCCAACAAAAACAAGAGGGATTGAAAAATAGAAATTAAAGTGTAGAGATGAAATTGCAATAAACATTGTCACAACAAGAGAAATGATAAGATTCATGGAAAAATACATGAATGCCCTAAGCTGCCTGGTCCAAAGATGCTCAAAAACAAAATGACCGCTTTTCTTTGACTTGGATTTAGTAAAAGGAGAAATCAAAAATCCGACAATAATACTGATTATAAGAAGACCAAAAACTGCAAGAAGTATGAGGAAAAATGCCTGCTGCCATCTACTAACATACTCTGTTAGAGTAGAGCCAGTTATAAAGGAAAATACAAGAATGAGAAGGCCAAAAGATCTTGCAAGTATTTTGAGCATTGATTCTAGCTACTTTTATAAAGTCTATAAGCCTATTGGTGGATATGAAAAAGATCATCAATGAAGCAAAAATTCCGTTTGCATTATTTGTAATTGTTGGGACTATTTTTGACCTGCTTGCAAATACGGAATTGTTTAGTTTGTACTTCATTGGTTTTGCAATAGAAATTGCAGCAATTTTCTACTTTGCACAAAAAATTGGCAATGATGAAAGTGTTCTCAATTGTTCTTTATATTCAGTATTTTTTGCAATTCTGGCAGTTCTTGCAAACGCAGCCATATATTCAGTGTTTTTGCTGCTCTTTGGAGTGATGATAGAGGCAGTAATTGAAAAACTGATCCAGAATGTCATTCTTGCAGTATCTCTCTTTGCCATAATTGGACTGGTAATTGGTGCTATTGGTAGCTTTTTGAGAAAAACAGTACTGAAGTATTAAAAATTATATATGCGATTCATTTTTCAGATTGGTTGGGAGTAGATCCAGACCGTAAAATCTAGAGGGTTTTCAAATGAAAAACATAATGTGGTTTAAAGAGCTTGATAAGGGAAGTTTGGCTGAAGCAGGGGGAAAAGGAGCAAATCTTGGAGAGATGTATCAAAACGGATTTCCAATACCAAATGGATTTGTTACAACAAGCGGTGCATATTACAAACACCTCGAAGCAAACAACCTTAGAGACCCAATAACTCAAATTTTATCTGGTTTAGACGTTAATGATCATGACAAACTAGTTGAAGCAGCAGACAAGATCAAGAAACTAATCACAGATGCTCCAATGCCTCAGGACATTGCTGATGATGCAGTTAAGGCATATGAAGAACTTAATTCAGCAGATGGACATGAGATTTATGTTGCTGTTCGAAGCAGCGCAACTGCAGAAGACCTTCCAACAGCCAGTTTTGCAGGACAGCAATCCACATACTTGAATGTTCATGGAAAAGAAGGACTTCTAAAATCAATCAAAGACTGCTGGGCATCATTGTTTGAACCAAGAGCAATATTCTACAGAGTAGAAAATAAGTTTGAACACATGAAAGTTGGTTTATCCGCTGTTGTTCAGAAGATGGTTCAAAGTGAAAAGGCAGGAGTTGCATTCACAGTTGATCCACTCTACCAGGACCATGATATAATTTCAATTGAAACTGCATATGGACTTGGAGAAGTTGTCGTCAGTGGACAGGTTACTCCAGATACTTACAGAGTTAGCAAGAAAAAAATGGAAATTGTAGACAAACATGTTGTCAAGCAACCTTGGATGCTCATCAAAATGGATGGAGAAAATAAAAAAGTCGAAATCAAAGAAGAAGCACAAGGAAATCAAAAGATCACAGATACAGAAATTATGGATCTGACAAGAGAATGTAAGAGAATTGAAGAGCATTATGGAAGGCCTCAAGACATTGAATATGGTTTTGAAAAAGGAAATCTGTACATTGTACAATCTCGTCCAATAACAACTTTGGATAGTGCTGATAGTGGAGAGGGTGGAAAAAACATGGAAAAAACAGATATATCAAAAGCAACTGTTCTGGTAAAGGGTTTGGGAGCTGCTCCTGGAATGGGAATGGGGAATGTTAGATTAATCAAAAGTTCAAAAGAGATAAAAGAATTGGTTAGAGGAGAAGTACTCGTAACTGAGATGACAACTCCAGACTTTGTTCCTGCAATGAAAAAAGCATCAGCAATAGTCACTAATACTGGCGGAATGACAAGCCATGCTGCAATTGTTAGCCGTGAACTTGGAGTTCCTTGTATTGTGGGGTGTGAGGATGCAACAACGATACTCAAAGATGGAATGGAAGTCAGCGTTGATGGAAGCCATGGTATTGTTTATGAAGGATTAGTATCTGCTCCAGAAGCCAAAAAAGCAGCTGGAACCCAGGTAGCATCAATGGCCACCCCAGTAACTGGAACAAAAATCTATGTTAATCTTGCAGATGTTGACCAAGCTGAAAAGATCTCGAAATACCCATGCGATGGGGTTGGACTTCTTAGAGCGGAATTTATTATCGCAGATATTGGAGTGCATCCAAGAAAAATGCTTGAAGATGGAAGAAGAGATGAATTTGTTGATAAATTAGCAGGAGACCTTCGAAAATTCGCAGCGGCATTCTATCCAAGACCAGTTGTCTATAGAGCAACAGACTTCAAGACAAATGAATACAAGAATCTTGAAGGTGGAGAAAAGTATGAGCCTCACGAAGAGAACCCAATGATGGGCTACAGGGGAGCTTCCAGATACTTGAAAGAGCCAGAAGTATTCAAGATGGAGCTTGATGCAATTAAAAAAGTAAGAGAAGAATTCCACCTAAAGAACCTTTGGCTTATGATTCCATTTGTAAGGAGAATTGGAGAGCTTAGGGCAATTAAACAGGCACTTCATGAGGTTGGAATTTATCGAACTAGAGATTTCAAGCTCTGGATTATGGTTGAGGTTCCAAGTACTGTCTTCTTGATTGATCAGTTCTGTGAAGAAGGAATTGATGGAATTTCCATTGGAACTAACGATCTGACCCAATTAATTCTTGGAATTGACAGGGACAACGCAACCCTTGCCAAAGGATTTGATGAGCGAAATGAGGCAGTTCTGCGCGCATTGAAGCAGGTTATCACAACATGTAAGAAATACGGTGTTACAACTTCTCTTTGCGGGCAAGCACCATCAGTATATCCAGAATTTGCTGAGGCACTTGTTCAATATGGAACTACATCGATGTCAGTTAATCCAGATGCAGTTACTAGAACAAGAAAAATTGTTGCAAGTGCAGAGCAGAGAATCATCCTAGATAGGCTGGCAACATTATCTCAAGGCGTTGAAAGTCTAAAAACAGTAAAACTCGAAGATGAATAATTTTTTCTTTTTATTTTCTAATTTTTCAATAAACAATTCTACAAATTTTCAGAGAGAGGTTACTGTATCCCACCAGGGGGAACGCAGCATTTAAATATTAGTATTGTGGTAATTTAGGTACATGTACGTTTCTTCAATCCATCAAAGTCGTGATAAAGTTGGATCAATTAGAAAACATCCAGGAAGGTTTAAGGGCAAAGAACCTTTAAGGGAAAATGTAACAATAGTTAATCCCAGTCATGAGAAGCTTGAGTATGGAGATAGTGACGAAAAGATAAAGGCAGCAGAAGAACTTTCAAAACTTAAAGATAAATCAGCTGTTCCAGCACTTATTGAAGCAATGAAAGACAAAGAATGGACAGTGTGTTTAGCAGCTATTAAAGCTCTTGGAGAAATTGGGGATGAACAAGCTGTTGAAGAACTGATACCTGCAATGGCTGATAAGAATGTCAGTATAAGACTATATTCTGCCGATGCCATCGGAAGAATTGGAAGTGACAGAGCAGTTGAATTTTTATTAACTAGTCTTAGGGATGTGAATGATGAGATAAAAACTAATGCTCAAAGAGGACTTATGTATGCCGATAATCCTAAGGTCATTGAAGGATGTTTAAAATGCTTGGAAAATGAAAATCATTCCGTTAGAGCAAGAGCAATTGGCATTCTTGGAAGTAAAAAAGAAGCTTCTCTGGTGCCACAAATAATAGAAATGCTTGAAGATGATGAGCCAGAAGTAAGAATAAGTGCTATTGTTGCACTTGGAGATTTAGGAGATACTCGGGCTGTTCCTGCACTGCTCAAACATGTCAGAGATGAGCATGATCCCAGATATCTAGTAAACGTTGCCTGGGCCGCAATAGAAACCCTTGGAAAATTAAGAGATAAATCTGCAATTCCAACTTTATTAGAACTGCTTAATGATGAGATTCATTCTAACAGAGCATGTGCTGCCGAGGCTCTTGGAAAGATGGGCGAAAAGTCAACAATTCCGAATTTATTAGAGAAACTTGATGATGAACATGATTGGGTTAGATCAAACGTTTTTGAAGCGCTCGGAAGGATTGGTGAGCCTTCAGTTGTTCCAGTCCTTTTAGGAAGATTTGAAAAAGAAGGAGAAGATATGAAATTAGAAATTGCAAGAGCACTAGGCGGGATAAATGACCCATCTTCAGTACATGCACTATTAGGAATTATTAGCGATGCAAAATTCACTTTAACTGGAAAATGTTTAGACTCCTTATTGAAAATCAAAGATTACAAAACAATGATCCCATATCTTGTTACAGGAGATCAAAAACAAAGAGCATATGCCAGGATAGCAATATGTAATTTAATATCAAATTCTGAATCACTAGAGTGGATCCAGGAATTCATTGTTCGTTGGGATACACTAATAGTTTCAAACAAAGCTGATACTGCAAGTGACATTGAAGAAGGTAAAATTGATTCAGTATATCAAAATATATTTGATCAAGCAGTAGAAAAAGAAAAGGAAATGAATAATTAATTGAGCAGTTCCAAAAAGTCTGGAGTAACTGCTACATATGCTTGGTTATTCCAATGTGAATCATCTGAAGCTACTGCGTATTCTGATTTTAAGCTGCCATCGCTTGCTGCAACTTCGCCATAGAAGTCCATTACTTCGATTCCATCATGCGATGTTGCAAAGTCAGCTAGCCAGGAGTTGTAAGCCTTGTGATCAGAGACTAGTAAAGGATCATTGTATTCTGAAACCATAGGAAGAGCATTTCCGACTATGAGTTTTCTGTTTCTCTTGGTTACAACTTCATCGTAGATAGTTTCAATAATGTCCTTATTTCTTTGAAGAAGATATCCGCTCTCATCAGGTTCAAAATCAACAAAGCAGAGCTTGAAGAAGACAACATCTGAGTCATAAGTATCAAGCGCTTCAACTGCTGAGTCGGTAATCTCGGGAGGATAATCAAGCTCATGATAGATGAAGTCATAGCCCTGGTATTCGCCCATTATTGTTCCGTCATAGCAGTCTTCATCAAAGCATGTCCACACAAGACTCATGTAATCTTCCATCCAATGATATGTGACCGACCTTCCTAGCATAAGAACATCAGCACTTTGAAGATTTGTTTCATGATCAGAATCAATATCTTCTGATGTGTGCTCAATGGTATCAGAGTCATCATCACCAGTATGTGTGGAATCATCGTCTTCGGCATCAGATTCTTCACCACCATCTTCTGCACCGCCACTAGTTGGAGGCGAAGTCACATCGTCCATTCCGTCTCCACCAGTTGCTGGAGAACCTACTTGAGGACTTTCGGAAGTACAACCGAAAAAAAGAGTCCCAATAATCAAAATCAATAGTATATTTCGATTCATGGGCTTTATGAAGAATAGAAAATAAATTAAAGGAGATCGCTAATGAGCGACCATCTAATCAGACTTAACAAGTTTTACGTGGCCTAATAGTTTTCTTTTCCATAAAACATCATACAAACCAGCATCTTGGTTTCGCAGTTGACTGAGAGAAGTTATATCATTCTCAGAGACAAATGCAGCAACATTTTGCACAAGTTCTGCATCATTCATTTCTGCCCAGGATTTTGTTTTTGGCTCAAGACCAACTTCATCAAGCAATCCTCTTTTTCGCAAAGCTCCATACAATTCAGAATCAGCATTCTGCAACTCTCCTTTTCCAGTTATTCCTTTATCTTCCATAACTCTATTTGCAGACTCAACGAGTTCGTCATCATTCATTATTTCCAAGGGCTTTGCTTTTGGCTCAAAGCCAAGTTTGTTAAGTAGGCCCCGACTATTCAGAACAAAATATAATGCCTGATCAGCTTTTGATAATTCTGATCCAGTTGAAATTCCCAATTCTTTCATAGTTTCTTTTGCTATATCTACAACCACACCATCTGACATGCCTTTCCAAGATCTTCTTTTAGGTGCAAAGCCAACTTCATCAAGCAATCCTCTTGTTCTCAAAATACGATATAAGTAAGGATCAACTTCCCATAATTCGCGTCTTGTGTTTAATTTTTGATCTTCTATTGTTTTCTTTGCTAATTCGATAAATTCGGCATCAGGCTTTTGCTCTAGATAGACAGAAGATACCACGGCCCCAGAAGTTTTTTTTATTTTCCTAAAACAGGTTCCTTCGAATGGTAGCTTTTTAGAAAAAGCCCCAAGTTTCTTTACGACTGTTCGTAAAGTCCGCATCATAGTTTCTCTTTGTATTTTTTTCATATTTTTGACCTCCTAAGTATTAGTTTTATCAAAAAATTATTGTGTAGGTTGAGCCATTGGCTCCACAGTTACATCTGCACAAACTCCATAACCTAGTTTTGCGTGCGGAGTGATAGTGATACTCATCTTATCCGCAGGTACATTGATTTTTACTCTTTTATTTACTCCATAATGAGTTGTTATGACTGCCGAATCTGAGAGTCTACGAACTTCAATGCGATCCCTACCAAGTGGCAACCCATCATCGCGGATTTTACTCAAATATAGATCTATCCGATACCCCCCAACCTCGACCACATTAAAATTTATGAAAATTAAGTGTTCCGGAGTTTCTGGAAAAACTTTGGATTTGTTTGGATACGCAGGTGATTTGTTTTTAGATCCCGATTCATTTTCAGATACCACATCTGATTCAATTTCTACCGTAGATCCACCAAGACGGATTAGTTTTTTTGGTCTATTTTTCCTAAATGATGGGAATTTGGAATTTTCATACTCTAATTTCAAATAGATTTCGTAAATATCATGATCAATTTGTGCTGATACAAGTATCCTTTCATGAAAATTATTTTCTTCAACTCTATTGTATATTGTTCCTCCAATTAAACTAGCTGCCACTAAAGTAGCGCAAACAGTAAACGTCTTCAATCTGCTGATTCTTCGAGTTCTTCTATTTTTTTCATTCTGTGATCTATATCAGTCCGTTCAGAATCCATTTTATTTCGTAGTTGTCTCATATTTGTTACCTCTTTTCAATTATAGTTCACAAAATGACTTCATTCAGTTACATTAATTACAACAAACCAGACTAAAATAACCATTTGTAAGAATTTTTGTCAATATTACAAAAATTAAGCAGAATTTGTAAATAAAGTCATATTCAAAGCGAAAAGAAATTGCAGACAGTAATTCATTTTTTAAAAACCTTTCTCGACATGAAGTATCTAAGAAACGAGGAATAAGAATGAGAATGTTATTACAGTTTCCAGAAGGACTTAAACAAAAGGCAAGAGAACTTGCAGCAAAGTACAAAGAAGAAGGCCATGAGGTTTTCCTATCAGCTTCAGCATGCTACGGGGCATGTGATCTTGCACTTGATGAGGCAAGATGGATCAAAGCTGACAAAATAGTCCATGTTGGCCACAATAAGTTCATAAAAAAAGATCTTGAGATTCCAGTTGAATATATACCATACTACGTAGATATTGATATTGAAAAGCTGGAAAATGTTCTTCCAAAAATTGAGCAGTTCGAAAAAATTGCTCTTGCAACAACAGTGCAGCACATCCATCAGTTTGAAGAGATGAAAGCATTTTTTGAAAAACATGGAAAGAAAGTATTTGCAGCACAAGGATCAGTTGCCAAAGAAGTTGGCCAGGTTCTTGGATGTGATGCCACATGCATTACAAAAGTGGAAGATCAGATAGATGCTGTTGTTTTTGTAAGCAGTGGAGCATTTCACCCACTTGCAATAAACATCAAAAAACCAGTATTTGCTTTTAGTCCATATGATTTCTCTGTAAAGAACATAGAGGATGGAGTGGAAAAAGTAAGAAAGAGAAGAAAAGGAGCAATTGCAAAGGCATTAACATGTCAGAATTTTGGAATTCTTCTCAGCACAAAGCCAGGGCAGTTTGCATTTGAAACTGCAAGAAGTGCGAAAGAGAATCTTGAAAAGCATGGCTTTAAGGCATCAATTTTAGTTGCAAATGAATTTGATCCACTTTCAGTAAACAATTTCCTGGAGTTTGACTGCTTTATCAACACTGCATGCCCCAGAATTGCAGATGATCAGGAAAAATTCGGAAAACCAATTTTGAACATGGATATGCTTCATGATTTATTTGAAATAATTGATGCTAACTAGTGATGATGTGCCCCATAAAAGGATCGCATAGCCCAAGTGCATTTGCCCGATCATAAAGTCTTTGTGCTTCTTCGGGCATTCCAAGTTTTTTATAAACAGTAATAATGGCAGTAAAGATGAATGTGTCTGCAAATCCGTGATCAACTGCCTGAGCAAATAAGGCTCTTGCTTTTTGAATTTGACCAGCTCTGCCATAAGCACCTATCATACAGGTATAGATGTGCTTGTTTGGACCAAACAAATCAAGCGAATCAGAAAAGATATTTTCAGCTTGGATAATCATCCCTGCCTTCCCATAAATATCTGTCATAGTAGTGTAAATATAATCGTCTGCAAGACCGCATTCTACAGCATGATCGAAAACCTCTCGCGCAGCATCGACATTCCCAGTTCTTCGAAATAAGCCAAGAATTGAATTATATATGTGAGCATCTGCAGCACCGTGCTCTTTTGCATTCTCAAAAACAGCCATTGCCTTTGCCACATTGCATTTTCGAACAAAGACGTCTATCATGGATCCAAAAACATAGGTATCAGTTGCTCCAATTTCCACAGCATCACCAAATACCTGCTCTGCATCATCAGTACGCCCTGCTTTTGATAATACTTTTATCAGCATACTAAAAGCATGCTTATCACGAGGGTTCTCAGCAAGAATTGTCCTAAGGCAATCTTCTGCATCAACATAGTTTCTAGATCTCAAAAAATCTTTGGCAATTTTCATAATACGCGAAACATCAGTAGGTTTTGGTTTTTGATCTGTGAGAGTACTTTTTGTAGGCTTAGATGCATCAGAAACTACAGAAGAACCCCCCACTAACGATTTCATACCATATATTAACACATTACATATTTAAAAAACTGATCATGCCCCAATTGGTTAAAAAGATAGAGGGAATAATTTCCTAGAGTTGATAATTATGGAAATCATTAGAGAAACAAATTTAGATTTGACACTAATTAGAAAAGGAAAGGTTAGGGATACATATGAGCTTGGAGATGAGCTTCTTATGGTTGCAACAGACAGGATGAGTGCTTTTGATGTTGTTTTCAAGGAAGGAATTCCAAGAAAAGGAGAAGTTCTGAATAACCTATCCGCTTTCTGGTTTGAGCAAACAAATAACATTATTGAAAATCATTTTATCAGCACTGATATGCCAGATGGACTTCCTGCATATCTCCAAGGAAGAAGCATGATTGTCAAAAGCTGCGGACCAGTTATGCTTGAATGTGTTGTGCGAGGATATATCACGGGTAGCGCTTGGAAAGAATATCAAATGCATGGAACAGTCTGCGGAATAGAGCTTCCATGCGGACTTGATCATGGTTCAGAGCTTCCAGAGCCACTTTTCACCCCATCAACAAAAGCAGAAGTAGGCCATGATCAAAATGTCACAGAAGAACATGCAGAGCAGATAATCGGCAAGGATATTTACGAAACTGTAAAGAAAAAAAGTCTTGAATTGTACAAATTTGGAAAAAAACATGCGCTTGAGCATGGGCTTGTTCTTGCAGACACCAAATTCGAGTTCGGAGAACACGATGGACATGTTATCCTTATAGATGAGGCACTAACTCCTGATTCGTCAAGGTACTGGCTAAAGGAAAAATATGATATTGGAATTCTTGAATCAGTAGATAAACAATACCTTAGAGATTATCTTGAAAAAAGCGGATGGAATAAAGAGCCTCCGGCTCCTGAATTGCCAAATGATGTTGTATCAAAAACTAGTGAAAGATATCTTATTGCATACAAAATGTTAACTGGAAAAGAATTATGATTCATCAGCAAGACGAAGTCTTCGTCTTCTAAAAGAAGCAACAAAAGAGATTGCTCCGAGGAGAAATACAGCGGCTCCTCCGATCCCAACAATGCCATGTTCCTGGGTTGATTCTTCTTTAAGTCTTGAAGATAGACTGCAATCAGAATGGGGCTCAAAGTGCCCGTTCATAATTTCATGTTGTGCTGCACTCTCATCTCCGCGCTCAAGAGTAAGTTTGAACCTATTCTCCATTTTACATCTCTCAGTATCTGAAGAATTAGTTAGAGCAGTAAGACTAGTTCTAAGCTTTTGATAATTTAACTGGGCCTTTTCCGAATTTCCAGAGCTGACTCTTTCGATTAATGGCCTTTGTCTTTGCCAAATGCCTTCATTACTAAATTCTTTTTGATGCACATGAACAGCGGCAGTTATTGCAAGAGCCCCCGCAGTCATAAGAATAATCGATCCTTTCCTACCCATGGTTTATAATTATGGAAGAAAGTGTTTTAAAACATAGTCTTAGAAAAATTACATGTAATGAGGGAGCATTTTTAGTGAAAATTCTGCTTGACCTCGATTTAGATCAAACAGCATGGCAATATGAGAAAGCTCTGAAGCAGTTCTTATCTTGCTTGGAGAATTTGCAAATGATACAAAACTGTAGAATGCTCCGTATTTGACGCATAGCTTGAGGAATGTCCTGAGTTTCGACATTGCAATTGCTCTTGGAATGCCGCTGCTTCGAATTAACCTGCCAAGATCAATTAGAAAGCATAATTTTTTCTTCTCTGCAATAACCTTGATTGCGCCTTCATCAAATGCATAATCCTTAAGCAAAATCAGGGATTTTTTGTTTTTGAACTGGACTGCTGCCTGAAGGTTTGGAGCCTCGATGATTTTGCTCTTGTCATACTTGAAGAATTTTTCATAGCCAAATTCAGATGGATTTGCATCGCATCTGATAATATCATACATTATCCACATTTTATGAGGATGGGTTTAAATTGATTGATCACTAACCTTTCGAACCACTCCGCACTTATTCTACTGTGAGAAAACTCCACCATGGCTTGGTCTCCTCCATAACATCATCCCCTTCAGAATCAACAACGCTCTCGACTTCCATATCAACATCAAAAAGACCTAGAAGCTTGACTCTTTTGGATTTCATTATTCGATATGCTGCTCTGCCCTCATGTTCAGTCTCCTTGATGCTGTGGATGAGCTCCCCCTCTTTTTCAAACTTCTTTGGATCAAGCTGCTTCTTATGTGAAACAGTGTAGAGCGAAAAATGTGTAAGATCTGCTGAGACAGTATTGAGCATCGGATGCACAACAGAAGGAACCATCTTCCACCCATCTCCACTGTTCTCAAAAATTGCCAAAGACTGCTCAGGAACTTCTCCAAGAAGATTCTCATCATAAGCAACTGTAAGCTTAATTTGTTTGCTGAAACCCTTGTCTGACTGGATCTCATATACTGGAGAAAATGTTTTGATAACTGAAAGTGTTCCTGCTTTTGCCTTCTGCTTGATTTGCACTTCAACCAGTTCGGTTGATGCATCTTCTGGAATATCAAGTATCACAGGACCAACATCAATCAGAGTTCCGTCAGGACCAACATCCTTTATGATATCGATAATATGATCCATGCCAGCTTTTGTGATATCTGCCTGCAAATCCTTTCCTGAATCAATAGGAATTTGATCTGCATTTCCAAGTGCTGAACCTATGTCAATTTCCATAACGCCATAGCAGCCACTCAATGTATCATACCCCTCAATTGTCTTGAGGTTGTTCTCATCTAATTCTTCATCAAGTTCATCGATGACATCAACCGTATGTGTGATAAGGACACACTCATCATCATCCACAGTTGCAGTAAATTGCTGATCATTTACCGTTACATATGAACCTGGCTCAAGATCTGTAGGTAGTGTAAATGATATAGATGAACGCTCAAGCGGATTGTATGGCATCGTTCTCATGGAAGTTATGTTGCTTCCGCTTTTGTTCAGGATATTGTAAACTGCTTTTGCATTGCCTTTCTTATCCGTAATTGTCGTAACCTTGATGGCGGACACTTCTTGATCTGATGAGCCTCCAATCTCGACCGATTCTTGGGACCATTTCGCAGTTAGCTCAGTACCTGCTGGAATTTTTTCAGCTCCATAGTTCCATATAGCAGTCTCAAGAGTAAAGCTGAGTCTTGTTCTATTGTCCTCCAAAACTTCACTTATTATTGATCCATATTCCATAACAGGAACTAAATCAGGATAGTCGCATTCATCTCCAACCCCATCATCGTCGCTGTCTGTTTGATAAGGATTGCTCAAATCAGGACAGTTGTCAGACCCATCGAACCATCCATCATTGTCAGAATCATGATAAGTTGCTACAAAGCATTCCCTATCAGCATATGAAAGATCATCTGTAGGCCCCCAAGTATATCCATCATTTAGCCAATAGTGATATGCGTTGAAATAGTCAGAATTGTATCCATCATCAGAACCAGTATGGAATATCTGTCCATCAAGCAGCCACCCACGACATTCGCCTTCATAATCAGGAGTCTCTTCCGGAACAATTGTGTAAAGATTGTAGTTTATTGCAGCTGCAGGTCTTGTATAATGACCTAAAGTAAGCAAGAGATTATTCGATGGAGAATCATCGTACATGTAGGCGTTTGAATACTCCATGCTCCAGTTTCCATCTCCCCAATTCAGCTGGACAATCAGATTACGCCTTCCATTGAGCTCGTCATATCCAACTACAGGCACATAATGATTCGCAAAAAGATAGCCGTCACTTTCTTTTTCTCCATCAGCCCTAAAGAGATAAACCAAAGGTCTTCCAGCATCGATTTCGCTCTTTACAATTGACCAGAGATAATCAGTGTCAGAACTATCAGTAATTGTATGTTTTGTTACAGTGAAATCAATGTCAGAGTGTTCATCAAGCCAAAGCTGCAGACCACTCTTGAATTTGTCTGGAAGAACAGCAGTCTGATCACATCCAGTAATTCTGTCCATGTAACGGCCACGACCAAGTTCTTCTATTGTCTCTTCAGGAAGACCATTGGAATCCTGTCCGCCTTCGAATAGTCCGTCCACTCCTCTTCTCTCCCACCAGCCAAGGATCGATGCTCCTGCTGCAGGCCCGCATCCAGTTGGGAATCCTTCTCCTTCGCAGGCACCCCAAATATTCATGTCATCCTGATAATATCTTGGAACGCCTGAAATTATTGCACGCTCTCCTGGGGAAAATGTTTCTGTATGGCCATTTCCAGTATTGAGTTCATCCGCCCCACTATCTGGAACAATCTTATCTGAGCCCAGATCATCAGAACCCGTATGCTCATCAAGTGTTTTTGCCTCCTGAGGATCCAGTGGACCGAGTGCACTCTCAGAACCGCTCTTTGCAGTTGAGAGCGAGAAAAAAAGTATCATAACCACGAAAACTGATGTGAGAAGTTTCATATTGTCCATGACTTGAGTAGGAGGACAAACTTTTTCAAATTGACGCAATTGATTATGCTTATAGAAGGATTATCAAGTTCTAAAAATAATAACAAAAAGTTATGATTAATTGTAATTTTGTCAAAAAAATTACTAAGTGGCATTATATACATCTAATGAGTTACATTTAATGTAAATTAAGGGTAATGAGGCGAAAGAATGAGAACAAGAAATATTCAATTCAGCAAAGACAAGGCCGGCTCGTCCGGCAGGAAGAAAATCAAGCCTGCACCTTTGGCAGAGGGCGTTCAGGAGGGTGTGTTGGAACTCAGAAAAAAGCTGAAGAAAGGAACACTCGAAGAGCGCGTAGATTCGATGGTGTCACTCGGGAGAATGAAGGAGGTTTCTGCGGTAAATGACATCATTGGAATTGTATCAGAAGAAGACGAGAGTTTGGGGCAACTTGCAGTCATAACACTGGGGAAGATAGGGGACGCATCGGCCATTTCTGCGCTTCTCAAAATATTTAATCTTGGTGATGAGATGAAAGCGAAAGAAGCAGGTGTATCGCTGGGTATGATTGGAGATGTGTCAGCCGTCCCAACATTAATCAAGGCAACTGAGGGAAGCGGAAGACGCTTGTGGAGCGCTATTTACTCGCTCGGTCTGATTGGAGATAAGTCCGCGATTCCAGCCCTCATAAATGCTTATGGCAAGGATGGCATGGAATGGGAAGTCGTCAATTCGCTTGCAAGAATAGGAGATGGTTCAGCCGTCCCATTCCTGATTGGCGTCTTGAAAAATGGCAGGAAAAGCGTGAGTACTCAGGCTGCTTATGCACTTGGAGAAATTGGTGGGGCCTCCGCGATAAATGCGCTTGTCCAGGCATTGGATAAATCCCGCTGGGATGGCTCAAATGTTATGAAATGGGATCAGATAGATGCCATAATGGATGCACTGGCAAAAATCGGCCAATATGAGGAGATTGTACCATTCATCTATACCCCGAGCGCTGAACCCCGAGGCTGGTTCTGCAGGACCCTTCAAAGAATGATTTCCAGATGCGAATCCCTTGGTTGGATTCAGGAATTTCTTGTCAAATGGGATGAAATCTCAATGCCAGGAAATGATGTGGAACTTTGCAAAGGTCTCAAGGAAAATGAGCTGGATTCAATCAGAAATGAAATTTACACAAAAGCAGTTAATAAGGAAAAAGAATTGAGGGAGAAAAAATGAGAACAAGAAATATTCAATTCAGCAAAGACAAGGCCGGTTCATCCGGCAGTATGGGAAAGAAAAACCCCATGGAAGAGGGAATTTCAAACGTAGTGAAATTGAAATCTGAGAATGTAGAGGAAAGGATTGCTGCTGCAAAGGAACTAGGAAAACTCAAGGGAAAGAGAGTTGTTGATCATCTCGTTGAAGCGATGCAGGATGAGGAACCTGAGGTCCGCGAGGCAGTTGTCAGGTCCATAGTTTCAGTTGGGGACAAGTCTGTGGTTCCAGCAATGATTGAAGCACTAGATGATACGACCGGAGTAGTGATAGGAGCGATTGTCGCGCTTGGGAAATTCGGCGATGAATCTGCGCTTCCTGCCCTTAGGGAATTGTATCTCGACCCCATACTTGAAGTCCAGACTCTTGCCATATCGGCCGTTGCAAGCATCGACAAAGAAAGTGGAACAAGCCGGTTCACAATTGAGTGCGTTGATAGGGCTATGACAATGGCCGGTTTGGCCGGAGACAAAGCTGCGAACTCAGCATATGCTGAAGGGATTATTGAAAGCGGCTCATTGAGAATCAAAAGAGAAGAATCAGAAAAGGACCCCCTATTGGAAGATGCTGACCCATCACCATATGAAAGGCTACTGAAAAAAAGCGATTTGATTGGATACGATCTTGATGGGTATATGGATGAGAAAATGAAGCATAAGTGGGAAGATTCCATCATAGAGCTGGCAACAGAGATACTGCTAAAGGTTGATGCTGAAGAAGTACAACTTGATAGAGGAAACATATTGGGGCCTTTGGATCAGGCCAAAGATGCAACAGATGCTCTTGTAGGAATCGGTCCGCGCGGAGTTTCAGTTTTGATTGAGGTTCTAAGTGCCCGCGCAGGAGATATGGAATCTCCTATAGAGGATATATTGATGCCGAATTTATTTGCAGTGATAATAGGAGAAGCTCTTGCAAAAGGATGTGAGATTGAACATATGGATTCTTTGTACGCCCTTGCAGAAGAGAAACCAGAATTGAAAGAGATTATATCAACAATAACGCGCGAAAGAGAATAGTTGGTTTCCAGAAAATAAGAGATAATAAAAATTAAGAAAAAATTACTCCTTCTTTTTAGGAGCTTTTTTTGTTGCTTTTTTCTTCACAACTTTCCTTGAAACAGTTCCCTTCTTCAGCTTTGGTTTCGCCTTTGGCGCTGCTTTAGCAGCTACCTTTGGCTTTACTTTTCTTACCACTGAAGTTGGGTGAACTTTCTCAACTTTGGCTTTTCTTCGAAGTTTCTTGTTGAGACCAGTGTTTTTACCAGGATTTCTGGATTTACCAGCAGAAGTCAAGCCTCGGAATGTTTTTCCTTGCCTTACTACAGAGCTGATATTTACAGTTGGTTTTGATGGATCTGCTAAAATCACTTCATAGAATTTATAATTACCATCTTCGCCTACCCAATATGAATTGAGAACTTCTAGATTAGTATATTTTCTATTTACTCTCTGTTCTGCAATTGCCTGGTGTGACATACCTGGCTGAACAAATAAATAGTAGTTCTTTTGTTTTCTACCACCATCTGTTCTTCTTCTTGTTCTTCGTCCTTTGTCAACACGGGTTCGAACAACAATGTAACCTTGTTTAGCTTTATATCCCAAGGTTCTTGCTCTTGTAATATTAGAAGGTTTATCCACAAGGGTCATTGAACCTTCCTTTCTCCAAGCAATAACTTTGGATCTAAATGCTGCATTTCTTTCCTTATACTGCTTCTGCAGAGTTTGTTTTATATATTTGTAAGCGCCCATTCTAATCACTCATTTTTGTCAGTAGAATACGTTAAACAAAGTTCGTTGGCTCATATTTTTAAACACTTCCTTTTGAAGTATGTTCACTAATTGGTGTCGCAATGAATCAGACTTCTAAAGAGCCAGAATTTATTAAGACAATTGGAGAAATCAGAGGGGCTGAAGAGGAGCACGACCGTCTCATTATGGAAGCTAAAGAAAAAGCTGATAGAATTCTTCGCGAAGCAAAAGAAAAAATTGCAGATGAAAAAGCAAGTACTTCAGAAAAGATTGTACAGTTCAAAAATGATAGGCTTCGAGATGGAAATAAAGCAATTGAATCTAAAGTCCAAACTCTAGTAAAAAAAGCAAAAGACGATAGTTCTAAGATCAGCAAAAAAAGCCTTGGAAAACCTGCTGTTTCAAAACTTGTGAAAGATTTTCTAAAAGATCTCTGAGAGATATTTTATGTTAAAGCCAAAGCAAATGAAAAAGATCAGGATAATCGTACTCAAGTCAGTAATCGAAAAACTGATTAAAGACCTCCATGAAGCCGGAGTTGTTGATATTAGAAATACCTCTCATAAAGGTCTTGAAGATGGGAGGCCACTTGCTTCTTTTGATGATGTTTCTACCCAGCTTTTGAAATTGAGATCATTAATTTCTGTTATAGAATCCAACCTTGGAAAAATAGAAATGGAGCCAAAGATCATTGATGGGGCTCTTGCTCTTGAAAAAGCACATCAGCTCAATATTGGAGAAAAACTGAAAACACTCAGCGCTGATGCAAGCAGATTGTCTGAGGAAATTACTGCACTTGAAACAAAAGCTTCAACAATAGAAAAACTCCTTCACTTCAAGCAGGTTGATTTCAGCAAGCTTGAAACAAAAACACTGAAATGCAGAGTTGGAACGATTTCAATTTCTAAAATGGAAAAACTAAATCAGGAACTTGATGTAGCAAAAGGAGAAAATTCAGTTGTTCGTGATCCATCTTCAGATACTACACTGGTATTCTATGAAAAGGAAAAGGACGAAGAATCTGATTCTATCCTCTCTGAACTGGGATTCACGGATATTGAAATTCCTGAAGGAATGACAAAACCAGCAGAAAGTATTGATAGGGTAAAGGAAGAGTATGAAAGAAAGAAGCTTGAGCTTGAGAAGATCAATGCTGAGATAGTTTCTATTTCAAAGGCAAATATTCAAGAAATAGTTTCGCTTAACGCATCATTGCAGGTTGTTGCAGATAGAGCTTCTATTTCAAATAATTTCTCATCTTCTAAGAAAACATACATTGTTGAAGGCTGGATTACAGCTGAAAACTTTGGCAACATTGAAAATGTAATTGCAAAATACAACAAAGAAGCAATTCTTGAAGATGTTGAATATTCACATAGTGAGATGCCGCCAACAGTATTAAACAACAAAAAGATAGCATCCCCATTTGAATACCTGACAAACAGCTATTCACTTCCTAATTACTACGAAATAGATCCAACAATGACATATTTCATTTTCCTGCCAATTATCTATGGTATGATTGTAGGAGATTTCTTCTATGGAATTGCATCGATAGTTCTTGGATATATACTGATGCAGAAATTCAAGAATAGCTACGTTATGTCCAATGTTTCAAAAATCTGGTTTTATTCCGGATTCCCAACCATGATATTCGGTATTTTATTTGATGAGTGGGGAGGCATGTCTCATTTCGGCGTGCTTTCATATTTAAGCAAATGGCTTGGATCAGATATTATTTCTGCTCCACTCTACGTTGGATTTTCGAGAATACACAATGTACTTGGCCTAATTGCACTGACAGCACTTGTCGGAATGGTACATTTAGGAGTTGGTTTTGCTCTTGGTGCAATCAATGAATGGAAACACAACAAAAAACATGCAATGGCAAAAATTGCATGGATTGGTGTTGAAGTTGGAATGCTGCTAGCACTTCTTGGAGCAATTGGAATAGTAGAATCGGCATTCACAATGGCAGGACTTGTAGTACTTATAATTTCCATAGTAACCCTCGCAATAACCGAAGGAATTATGGGAATAATAGAATTACCAGGGCTTGTAGGCAATATACTATCATATACAAGAATTGCAGCAATTGGTATTGTTGGAATTATTATTGCGGAATTATTGAATGATTTCATTATTCCGCTGCCAGAGCAAGGTATTCTGGCAATCATACTACTACCGATATTCCTTGTACTTCATGTGGTTAATGCATTCATCGCAATGTTTGAATCACTTGTGCAGGGAGGTCGTCTAAATATAGTAGAGTTTAGGTCTAAATTCCTCCACGGTGGTGGAGAGATATTTAGTCCATTTAAAATGAGGTGAAATATAAATGGCAGAAGAACAACTAGCGGCTTTAACATCAGAAGGTGCAATCGCACTTGGTGCTGGGTTAGCAATGGGCGTTAGCGCACTTGCAGCAGCATGGTCTCAGGGTACTCTTGGTTCAGCAGCTATGGGAGTTGTTGCAGAGAGGCCAGAGTTCGAAAAGAACATCTTGATTTACATTGTACTTCCAGAAGTTCTTGCTGTGTTCGGTTTCCTTGTAGCAGTTCTATTATGGCTTCAACTTGGTCACTAAAGGTGTCTAAATGGGAATAGAGAAGCTGAAAGAATCGCTTCTCTCTGAAGCTAAGGATGAGGCGCAGCAGATTGTGCAAAGTGCACAATCCCACGTTGACGGAATGCTCCGGGAAGAGAAAGCGAAAGAAACTGCATTAAGACAAAATGCAGAGAAGAAGGTAGAGAAACTCTTGGAGGATCAGCGCAATGAACGAATTGCGTGGGCGCGGCTAGAAGCAAAGCGTATCAACGCCGAAGCCAGAGAGGATGCTATCAAGAATGTATTTGAAGATTTTTTCAATGAGCTTGCAAAGTCAAGAAAAAGTCCAGAATACAAAAAATTCATTAAGGATGCAATTCCTGCAGCCGCAGCAGATCTTGGAGGAAAGGTAACTGTTCATGTCGTAAAAGGCGACAAAGTACTAGTTCCAAAATCCAAAAATATCAAAATAGTAGAAGATCTGAAGGGGCTTGGTGGAGCACTTGTTGAAAACTCCACAGGTAGGATAAGAGTAGATCTGAGATTAGAAACTCTTGCAGATAGCAAACGAGATGAAATTCGAAGGCAAATAGCAACATTAATTTTCGGAGGTAAATGATGTTTGGATTCACTCTTCCACAATTTGAGAGCAGGGCATTGAAATATGGTTATTCCAATGCCAGAGTCAAGGCAATGAAAGGCCTGCTACTCAAAAGCGGATTTGTAGATGATCTTGTTAGGTGCGGAAGCATTGAGGCAATGATTGAACTGCTTCAGAGAACTCCCTACAAAGGGGATTTTGATGAAGGATCTGTAAAATACAGTGGATCAGAACTTATTGAGCTTGCAGCTGCAAAGAACTTTGCCAGGACTGTTGGAAAGCTCATTAAGATTACCCCGAAATCAGACAAGAAAGTGCTTCAGGCACTTCTCTTGAAGTACGATCTGCTAAATCTAAAGACCATTATGCATGCAAAAGCGCTTGGGAAAACATATGATGAGGTTAAACCGCATCTTTTCCCTGCTGGTGGTCTTTCCGACGAGGAATTTAGAAGGATTATGAAGGCAGATGGAGAGAATATTTTCAGAGAGATAAAAAGAACAGTTCTTGGAGAAGCTATGCTTTCTCAAAGCACTGCGCAGTTTAGCAAAGCAATGTGGGAAAAATTCAATATGGCTTTGCGCAGCCTGGACTCATTTATGCAAATGGAAACAATTGTTGACGCATACAGCTATCTTCTTATGGATAAAGCACTTGCAGATTCTGGAAGCAAGGACATATTATACATTCGAAGAATTATGAAAAGAGAAATTGATGCCAAGAATGTAATGATTATAGAAAGGCTAAAGAAACACGGAAAGAAAAAAATCCAGGAAAACCTAATTCGAGGCGGAACAATAAACCAGATAACAATAAACAAGATTATTGAGTCAAAGGATGTTGCCCAGACCATTAGTTTGATAAAACCAAAGTTTGGCAACCTTGAATTATCTGGAGAGGATTTAACTGATCTGGAAATTGCTCTTGAGAAATCAATTGCACGGCAAAAGGTAATTGCATTCCACAGAGGAATGCTTTCGGTTGGCGTGATAATAGGATTTATGCTTCTTAAAGAAGAGGAAATTAGCAACCTGAGAAAAATCGGAAAGGGAAAAGAATTCGGGATATCTGAGAAGGATGTTCGGGAAATGCTTGTGGTAGTATGAAATCTAAAATAGTTGTACTTGGTGATGCCCCTCTTGTTATGGGCTTCAAGCTTGCAGGCATTGAGAATGCAATTAATGCCAATCCAGAAACATTTCAACAGGAGCTTGAAAAAGCTCTTGCGAATGAAGAATATGGAATTATTATCACAAACGAGAAATTACTTGAAAATATTGATTGGAGATTAAAGAAAAAGCTAGATTCAATTGCCTATCCAGTTGTAGTTCCGCTACCAGATCAAAGCGGAGGAAGCAAAGAAGGCGATGAAATCAGAGGCCTCATTAAGAGAGCTCTGGGCTTTGACTTAGGAAAGAAATAATTGGAGGTTTCAAAATGGCAAAAGCAGGAAAGATCGAGCGAATCAGTGGTCCGGTTGTAGAAGCATATCTTCCGGATGCAAGGCTTTATGACGTTGTTAAAGTTGGAAAGGAAAAACTCCTTGGAGAAATCATTAAGATTACTGGAACAACTTCTGTTGTTCAGGTTTATGAGGATACATCTGGCCTAAAACCAGAAGAGCCAGTAGTTTCTACAGGCTCGCCACTTTCAGTTGAACTTGGCCCAGGTATTCTTCAGAACATCTACGATGGTATCCAAAGACCATTGCAATACATTGAAGAAGCTGCAGGAGGAGTTTACATTACAAGAGGTATTGATGCTCCTGCACTTGACAAGAAAAAGAAATGGGAGTTCAAAGCAACAGCAAAAAAAGGAGACAAAATCAAAAAAGGAGATGTTATTGGTACAGTACAGGAAACAGACCTTATTGAACACAGAATTATGTCTCCAATGGAAGGGCGAGTTGAATCAATTAAGTCAGGAAAATACACAATCGAAGAAAATATTGCCTCAGTTTCTTTTGAAGGAAAAAAATACCCACTTACAATGGTTCAAAGATGGTTTGTTCGAAAATCAAGGCCAGTAGTTGAGAAGTTCCCTCCAAACATTCCACTGGTTACTGGTCAGAGAATTATAGATACATTCTTCCCAATTGCAAAGGGAGGAACGGCAGCTATTCCAGGTCCATTTGGTTCTGGTAAAACAGTTACACAGCAGAGTCTTGCAAAGTATTCCGATACTCAGATCGTTGTTTACGTCGGATGTGGTGAACGTGGAAACGAGATGACTGAAGTTCTCAAAGAGTTCCCACACTTGGAAGATCCAAATACTGGAAAACCACTTATGAAGAGAACTGTTTTGATTGCAAACACATCAAACATGCCAGTAGCTGCTCGTGAAGCTAGCATTTATACAGGAGTTACAATTGCAGAATATTTCAGAGACATGGGATATGATGTGGCTCTTATGGCAGACTATACTTCACAGATGGGCAGAGGCCATGAGTGAAATCGGTGGCAGACTCGAAGAAATGCCTGGTGAAGAAGGTTACCCTGCATATCTTGCTCGAAGACTTGCTGAATTCTATGAAAGAGCAGGACGGGTTAGATGTCTTGGAACTGAAGATAGATATGGTTCTGTTTCAATTATCGGAGCAGTTTCACCACCAGGTGGAGATATTTCAGAGCCTGTTTCACAGAACACACTCCGTGTTACGAAAGTGTTCTTGGCACTTGATGCATCACTAGCATACAGAAGACACTTCCCAGCAATTAACTGGCTAAAGAGCTACACACTTTACACAGATGCTCTTGAAGAGTATTTTGCAGGCAATGTTTCTTCAGATTTCTCAAAGCTTACAAAAGATGCCATGGTTCTCTTGCAAAAAGAAGCAGAGCTCCAAGAAGTTGTACAGTTGGTTGGTCCAGATGCACTTCCTGAAAAAGAACAGGCCATTTTATTGATTACAAAAATGCTTAGAGAAGATTATCTTCAGCAAAACGCATTTAGCGAGGTTGATGCTAGGTGCGAGCTCAAGAAACAATATGAGATGCTCAGGACAATTATGAGATTTGGAGAGCGTACAAACAGTGCACTTGATCTTGGAATTCAACTAAAGAGAATTGGTGAACTTGAGGTTATTGCACAAATCGGTAGAATGAAGGAAATTGCCGATATAAAAGAATTCGACAAGCTGCAGAAGAAGGTAGATGGCAGCTTTGACAGGTTGAGGTGATACTGATGAAAGAATATAAAACAATCAACGAAATTGCAGGTCCGCTTCTTGTAGTAAATGATGTTAGCGGTGTAAGTTACAACGAAATCGTTGAGATCATGGTCCCAGGAGGAGAAAAGAGAAAGGGTCAGGTTCTGGATGTTACACAGAATACTGCAGTTGTGCAGGTTTTTGGAGGAACAGAAGGTATCAGTACAACTCAAACAAGCGTCAGATTCCTTGGAGAAACAATGAGACTTGGACTAAGTTCTGACATGCTTGGAAGAGTTTTCAACGGACTTGGAGAACCAAGAGATAAGGGACCTCGAATCATTCCAAAGGAGCGAGTAGACATCAATGGTCTTCCAATCAACCCATTCTCAAGAGAGTCACCAAATGAATTTATTCAGACTGGTGTTTCAACTGTTGACTGCATGAACACGCTTGTTCGTGGTCAGAAACTACCAATTTTCTCAGGAGCAGGTCTTCCACACAACCAGCTGACAGTTCAAATTGCACGTCAGGCAAAGGTTAGGGGAACTGGAGAAAAATTCGCAGTTGTATTTGCAGGTATTGGTATTACTCACGAAGAGGCTTCCTTCTTTATGAGAGACTTTGAAAAAACAGGAGCTCTTGAAAATGCTGTATTGTTCTTGAACCTTGCAGATGATCCTTCTGTTGAACGTATCATTACGCCAAGACTCGCACTAACAACAGCAGAATATCTTGCTTATGAGATGGACATGCATGTTTTGACATTGATCACAGACATGACCAACTACTGCGAAGCTTTGCGTGAAATTTCTTCGGCAAGGCAGGAAGTTCCAGGAAGAAGAGGATACCCAGGTTACATGTACACTGATCTTTCTACGATCTATGAAAGAGCAGGAAGAGTTAAGGGCAGCAAGGGTTCGGTTACCCAGATCCCAGTTCTTACAATGCCTGGAGATGATAAAACACATCCAATTCCAGACCTTACAGGTTACATTACTGAAGGACAAATTCTCCTTAGCCGTGACCTTCATAGAAAGAACATTTACCCACCAGTAGATGTGCTTCCATCACTATCCAGACTTATGAACTCTGGTATTGGTGGAGACAAAACAAGAGAGGATCACAAGGGAGTCTCAGATCAGCTTTATGCAGCATATGCAAATGGACGGGACCTTAGAAGCCTTAGTGCTGTTGTTGGTGAAGAAGCATTATCCGCAACTGATAGAAAGTTCCTAAGACTTGCAGATGAGTTTGAAAAAACATTTGTAACTCAGGGAGCATATGAAAATAGAGAAATCGAAGATACTCTTAGCGTTGCATGGGATCTGCTTTCGATTCTGCCTGAGGAAGAACTCAAGAGAGTCAAGACAGAACACATAAAGAAATATTTGCCAGAGGAGCAACAGGAGAATAAGGAGTGAAATTTAGAGGGTTTTAGATGGGAGCAAACGATGTCAATCCAACAAGAATGGAATTGATTAAAACCAAGGATAGGATTAAACTAGCCCAAAAAGGGCACAAACTCCTAAAGCAAAAAAGAGACGCCCTCATCCTTGAATTTTTCAAAATCCTCAAAAAGGCACAGGACCTACGTGGAGAGCTGTCACAAAAGATGAGTCAGGGATACGAATCACTTGCTCTTGCTGAAATATATCACAACATGCAGGAGCTTTCCAAAGTATCCCAGGATCTTCGAAAAGATATCACAGTCAATGTAGAAGTTCGGAATGTTATGGGAGTAAAGATACCAAATATTACGACTGACGATATTGATAAGACCCATTTCCTTGATATCCCGACTTATTCAGTTGCAGGAACTAGCGCCAAGATAGATGCTGCTGTTGAAGACTTTAGCGACATTCTTGAGATGGTAATCAAACTTGCAGAAACAGAAACTGCAATGAAAAGACTGATTATTGAGATTGAAAAAACAAAGAGAAGAGTTAATGCTCTTGAATTTGTTGTTATGCCAAGGCTCGAAGATCAGAAGAGAATGATTACATTTACTCTTGAAGAAATGGAGCGAGATAGCTTTGTTTCTCTAAAGGCAATCAAAAGAAGGCTTGACAAGGAAAAGAAGGAAGCAGCATCCTGATTTTTACATTTACTAATTTTGTTTTCACATAAAACAGCAGAAACGCCCATAGACAGGAATAATACTGGATAAAGAAAAGAAAATTTTATCGACGTAAAAAATAGACCATAGAAAAAACAAATGTTACATGTTTTTAATTATTTTGCTATGTTAATTTAGTTAATGAATTTCCAACCAGCTAGAAAAAGTATTGTCCCAGCTTTGCGAAGAACTGAAACACTTGGACCTTTGCGAAGAAAGGAAACGAGCAGGCCTCCAAGATCAGGAACAAGGGCAAGAGTTAGATCTGGGCAGATTGAAGGACTAATTATTGGCAATTCAAAAGCAGTTAGAGAAACACTAAGAAAGCGCAGGACAGAAAAACTAGTTGACAGGGTCGTTAAAGAGCCAGCAATTATCAAATTGTTTACAGAATATCTGCGGGATGAAAATGTTCTAGTAAAACAAGCAACAGCAGATTTTTTCATAGATATTGCTAAGGCAGGAGGAGACATTTCAGAAGCAGTTCCTGAATTAACAGCAGCACTATCAGATTGTAGCGTAAAGAGAAAGGCAGCAACCGCCCTAGTAATACATTATATTGCAAATGGACATATAAGAGAAGCATATTCACTAATTAAGAGTTCTGATGAACTAGTGATGGCAGGAGCACTTTCAGCAATCTAAAGCAGATCCTCAAGTTTTTCTGATAATTTTACTCTCTTAGAAATAAATTTAGTCTCCACAAATTTCTCAAACCCATTTTTCTTATATTCTTCGAGTTTCTGTAGAAGAAATGGTGCTGGAGAATAATCCCTACCAAACTCATAGAATTTAGTTTCAATTTGCTCATCATTTTTTTGAGAGATCTCATGATTTGATAAGACCATAAACGTCCAAAGACTATCGAAAGAAGGGATATAGGTTAAACCAATTTTTGAAAATGGAAAAAGTTTGGACAGTTTGGAAAAAAGCTTTAATCCAATATGATTCACATCTGCTGAATCATCCCCATGTGTTGCAAAAATCCCATTCTCTTTCATTAGAGATTTGAACTTCAGAACAGTTTCTTCTGAATATAATTCACTGCCAGCCTCATATGCAATCAAATCCATAATAACAACATCAAATTTATGATCAGTAGTATCTGCAAAGTGCAATGCATCATCAATAATAACTTTAACCCGTGGATCGTCAAAACTATGTTTATTTTCTTCTGAAAAGTATTCCTTGGCAATTTCTACGATTTTTTCATCAATATCAACAATCACAATTTCTTTCACTGCACTGTACTTGAGCAATTCGCGCAGAAGAAACCCATCACCAGCTCCAAGAAGAAGAATCCGCTCTGGCTTGGGATGATGAGAAAGAGGAAAATGTGCAAGCATTTCATGATAAATGAATTCGTCACCGCACCAATATTGGATGAAATTGTCAATTATTAGGGCTTTTTGTCCGCCAAGCTCAATTACATCAATTTGCTGGAATTTACTCTTTGTTGATAGAAGAACTTTGTCTGGAACAATCACTCTGTGATATATCCCGTTCATTGTTTCGTAAAATGCCTCTTTCAAATGATTTCACCTCTTCATATTTTGCATCCATAAGTTCCAAGAATTTATTCATTGCTTTGGATGGGTCACCTTCATTGCCACATGAAAAGATATCTGCAGAAAAACGTCCAAACTCTGGCCAGGTGTGAACAGAGAAATGAGATTCTTTGAGAACAAAAATTGCAGTAATACCATGTGGTTCAAATCTATGGATATTGATGTCCATAATATTGAGACCTCCTTCTTTTGCTGCTTCAAGCATAGCAGTTTTTAGGAAATCAGTATCATTGAGCTTTTGATACGTTGAATTAGCATCTGCGATAACTAAGCGTCCGAGACACTTGTGTATGGCATTCATAGTAGCTTCTGAGTTTTTTTCTAAAATTCGATCCATTCTATAATGAGTTTAATTGACAATGCTTTTAATAAGACGGAAATTTCGGTTTTGAGCGAAGCAAAAAAGCAATGGTTTAAAATAATCGAACCAAAGCCTAGTTTATGCGATGTTGATAACATCCAAACTAGGTGATAACTTATGAGTAAGGAAGATAATGAATGCAAAATGGGAGTGGTTGTATTTGCAGCTCTCTTGGTTGCACTTGGAATGATTGGAAGCGCTTATCTGCTTTCAACAGTAGATTATTCGCCAAAGGTGAATGTATCTGATATTACTTCAACGCCAAATATTTATGTTTCTAGTAATCCTCCAGAGCATGTATTGTCTGTTTCTGGAACCGCATCTGAGATGGTTGCTCCGGATTTGCTGACTATTCAATTGAGTATTGAAACAGAGGCAGTAAATGCAAAGGATTCCCAGGCAGACAATGCAGAAGTAAATGAAGAGCTTCTAGCTGAATTAAAGGCCCTGGGCATTTCTGAAGAAGAGATCAAAACAGCTTCATATAGGGTGGATGTTGTTCAAGATACAATAAAGGATTGTGATGATTACTATGATTGTACTTACAGCTACGTGGTTGTTGGATATAAGACAACACACACATTAAATGTAAAGACAACTAATCTTGATCTTGGTGGAGAAATCGTAGATACTGCAACAAGTGTTGGTGAAAACGACGTTCTAGTTGACTATGTTTCATTTTCCTTGCAGGATAAAACTAGAAAAGAGCTTCAGAAATCACTATTGAAGCTTGCCGGAGAGGAAGCTGAAGAAAAAGCAGAAAGCATTGCAGCAGGCCTTGGAACAACTCTTGGAAAGGTTGTCTCTGCAGGTGAATCTTTCTACTACCCACAGCCATACTACCGTTCATACGACTATGGCATGGCAATGGCAGAGTCAAGCTACGCACCAACTGTTCTTTCTGCTGGTGAAGTAGAAGTAAGCGCAACTGTCAGTGCAGGATATGAATTAAACTAATTTTTTTTCTTTTTTTCTGTATCCTCCCAGGAGGATACACACCTTTTTATAGGATAACAGTGATAATTAATGTGCTCTAGTGAATGTGAGGCATTAATGTGCGGCATGTAACTAGAAATAAAACCAACCTTCCAACAAGTTCGAAGAAAGAGCCATTAGCCGAAGGCTTGCAAGTTACAGTGCCAACTGATTCTGCAGGAAGAAGATTATGGAGTAAACTGACTGATGAACAGGTTGTTGATCATGCAAAAAAAGTGATGAAAAAAGATGGGATAAGTGGGAAGAAAGAATTGGAGAAAATTGATCAGAGATTATATCAGGTTTTGAGAACAAGAGGATTACTTGATGAAGTTGGATTTGCTCAGAAACGAAGATATTGGAAGAAGATGAGTGATGAGCAAATAATTGAGCTTGCAAGAAGTGTAATGGACAAGAGAGAAATAACTGGGAGAAAGGAGTTGGGTAAAGCTGATCAGGAACTTTATCATGCTTTGAGAAAAAGAAAATTGCTTGATGAAGTTGGATTTGCTCAGAAACGAAGGGAAGGAAGATCTTGGAAGGACATGAGTAATGAAGAAGTTGTTGAATTTGCAAGGAAAGTTATGATAGATAATGACATAACTGGAAGGAAGGAATTGAAAAATACTGATGGAGGATTGTATAATACTTTACAAAAAAGAAATCTACTTGAGCGCGCATTTGCCAAAATAGATCAACAAAAAACAGACTTAGCAAGAGATGCAGTAATAGATGCACTCGAAGCATTTGCTGCAAATGATAATGCTTCTGCGGAGGATGACGTTGCATGAGGAAGATGAAAAAGCCTCCAGCAGAAGAACTTCGAAAAAGAAAGGAAGAACCTCTAGCTGAAGGCTTGCAGATCGTAGTTCCAACGGATTCTCGAGGAAGACTTTGGAGTAAAATGAGTGATGAACAGATTGTTGAGTTCGCACAGAAATTTATGGAAGAGAATGAGATAACTGGGAAGAGGGAGTTGAAGAAGGCAGATTCTGGATTGTGTTATGTTTTGAGGAGAAGAGGATTGAATGATGAAGTTGGATTTGTTGAAAAACAAAGGAAGGTCCGGCCTTGGAAGAATATGAGTGATGAGCAGATCATTGAGTTTGCAAAAAAATCAATGAAAGAAAAGAAGATAACTAGAAGAAAAGGGTTGAAGAAGGCTGATCCTGGATTGTATAATATTTTGAGGAAAAGAGGATTGAATGATGAGGTTGGGTTTGAGGATAAAATTAGATATTGGAAGGATATGAATGATGAAGAGATTGTTGAGTTCGCACAGAAATTTATGGAAGAGAATGAGATAACTGGGAAGAGGGAGTTGAAGAAGGCAGATTCTGGATTGTATAATGTTTTGAGAGAAAAAGGGCTGTTGAACAAAGTCGGATTTGTTGAGAAACTAAGGCGATGGATGGATCTGAGCAATGACGAACTTGTTGAATTTGCAAAGAACTGGATGAAAGAGAATGCCATAAATAGAAGAGTAGATATGGAAGATAATGATGATGGCATCTATTGTGCTTTGCGAAAAAGAGGTCTTCTTGACCGTGCATTTGCAGATATAGAGCAGCAGAAAAATGACCTGGCAAGAGATGCCGTAATAGATGCCTTAGAGGCATTTGCTGCAAATGACAACGATTCTGCGGAGGACGATGTTGCATGAGAAAGATGCAAAAGCCTCCAGCAGAAGAACCTCGGAAAAAGAAAAGAGATCCTCTAGCTGAAGGCTTGCGGATTACAGTACCAACAACTGGCAGGGGGAGAAGCTGGAGCAAACTGAGCGATGAGCAGCTCCTTGAATATGCCAGAAGGTTAATGGTCGAAAAGAGAATAAACGGAAAAAAAGAATTGCAAAATGAGGATAAAGGACTATACTCCATTTTGCATAGAAGAAAACTTATTAGTAAGATTAAATTTGATGAGAAAATGAGATCCTGGACAGGTATGAGTGATGAAGAGATTGTTGAACTTGCCAGGGAAGTAATGAAAGAAAATAAAATAAGTGGAAAATCTGAATTGGGGAAGATTGATTATGCATTGTATGCTATCCTGAAAGATAGAGGATTACTAGACGAAGTTGGATTTGAGGAGAAACTAAAAGCATGGCAAGAGATGGATGATCAAGAAATCATTGAGCATGCCAGGAAATTTATGAAAGAGAAAGGAATAAAGGGAAGAAGAGAATTGGGGAATGCAGATCCTGGACTTTATGCTATTTTATATAGGCGAGAATTGCTTGATGAGATTGGTTTTACTCAGAAAAAACGATTTTGGAAAAAAACCAGCAATGAGGAACTTATTGAACTTGCAAGAAGAGTAATGGAAGAGCATAGAATAACTTACAGATCTGAATTTAGTTCTGCAGATCCTGGGCTTTATGGGGCGTTGAGAAAAAGAGGATTGCTTGGTGATATTGAGTTTGAGGAGAAAATAAGATCCTGGAAAGACAAAACTGATGAGGAACTTATTGAACTTACCAGAAAAATAATGGAGGAAAAGAAGATAACTGGAAAAACAGAACTGGATAGAGCATATCATGCACTATTTAATCATCTGAAGATGAGGGGACTTCTTGATAGAGTTGGGTTTGAGCAGAAACAGAGATCCTGGAAACATATGACTGATGATGAGATTGTTGAATATGCAAGAGGGGTAATTGAAGAAAATAAGATAACTGTTAGAAGAAAGTTACATAGTATTGATGGTGGGCTATCTGCCATCCTACAGAGAAGAGGACTTCTCAATCGCGCATTTGCCAGGGCAGAGCAGAAAAAAGAAGAGCAAGCTCGGGATGCAGTCATTGGCGCTCTGGAAGCATTTGCTGCAAATGACAATGATTCTGCGGAGGACGATGTTGCATGAGGAAGATGAAAAAGCCTCCAGCAGAAGAACTTCGAAGAAGAAAAGAAGAACCTCTAGCTGAAGGCTTGCAGGTTGAAGTTCCAACTGATTCTCGAGGTAGAAGATTATGGAGTAAACTGACTGATGAACAGGTTGTTGATCATGCAAAAAAAGTGATGAAAAAAGATGGGCTAAACGGAAAGAAAGAGTTAGCTACGAATTATTCTGGTCTGTATCTGGTTTTGAGAAAAAGAGAATTGCTTGATGAAGTTGGATTTGAGGAGAAAATTAAGAAAAGCAGACCTTGGAAGGATATGAGTGATGATGAGATTGTTGAGTATGCAAAGAAATTTATGGGAGAAAAAGGGATAAGTGGAAGAGAAGAATTGCAGAAGACAGATGTTGGATTGTATTTTATTTTGAGAAGAAGGAAATTGGTTGAGGAAATTGGGTTCGAGACTAAAATTAGAAAAAGAAGATCTTGGAAGGACATGAGTGATGATGAGATTGTTGGATATGCAAAGAGAGTGATGGAGAAGAAAGGAATAGCTGGAAAAAAAGATTTGAGTACGGCTGATGGTGGATTGTATGCGGTTTTGAGGAAAAGGGGATTGCTTGAGGATGTTGGGTTTAAGAAGAAAATTAAGAAAGGCCGATCTTGGATCAGTATGAATAATGATAAGATTGTTGAATTTGCAAGAAGAGTAATGAATGAGAAAAAGATAAGTGGGAGAGGAGAATTGGAGAAGGCAGATCTTGGATTGTATAATATCTTGAGGAAAAGAGGATTGCTTGACGAGGTTGGGTTTGAGGAGAAAATAAGATTCTGGAAAGATGTGAGTGATGAAGAAATTATTGAACTTACCAAAAAAGTGATATTAGAAAAAGGAATCTCTAGAAGACATGAGTTGGAGAAGGCTGATCGGGGATTGTATAATATTTTGAAGAAAAGGGGATTGCTTGAGGATGTTGGATTTGATGAGAAACGAGGGGAGTTAAGATCCTGGAAAGATATGGATGATGAAGAGATTGTTGAATTTGCAAGAAAAAGGATGGAAGAAAAAGAGATAACTAGGAGGATTGATTTAGACAAGGCTGATGGTGGATTGTATGGTATTTTGAAGAGGCGGAAATTAGTTGATCGTGCATTTGCCCATATAGACCAACAACAAAAGGACACTGCAAGAGATGCAGTAATCGACGCGCTGGAGGCATTTGCTGCAAATGACAATGATTCTGCGGAGGATGACGTCGCATGAGGAAGATGAAAAAGCCTCCAGCAGAAGAACTTCGGAAAAGAAAGGAAGAACCTTTAGCTGAAGGCTTGCAGATCGTAGTTCCAACGGATTCTCGAGGAAGACTTTGGAGTAAAATGAGTGATGAGCAGATTGTTGAATATGCAATAGGAGTATTGATGGGGAATGAGATAACAGGGAAGAAAGAGCTTGAAGAGAAAGATCCTAGATTGTATCAGGCATTGTATAAAAGGAGACTGTTTGATGAAATTGGTTTGGGGAATAAACGCAGATCTTGGGCAGATATGGGTGATGAGGGGATTGTGGAACTGGCAAAGAGAATAGTAGCAAACAAAGGAATGGTTAGAAAAAAAGAACTGGAACGTGAAGATAATGGATTATATCAAGTTTTGTACAGAAGAGGGTTGTTTGATGCCATTAGATTTGAAGAAAAGCAAAGATCCTGGGAGGATACCGATGATGAGGAGATCATTAGGATATCAAGGAAATTGATGGAAGAAAATGGAATAACTGGAAGAAAGGAATTTCAGAAAGTTGATCTTGGACTGTATAAAGTAATATTGAAGCGAGGAATATCCGTCAAAATTGGATTTGAGAGAAAAAGAAGAAAGAAAAGACCTTGGAAGGATGTTAGTGATGATGAGATTATTGAACTTGCAGAGAAGATAATGGAAAAGGAAGGGATAAATTCAAGGATAGGGTTGAAAAAAGCTGACGGTGGTGTGTATGAAGCCTTAAGAAAAAGGAACTTGCTTGTACAAATTGGATTTGAGTATAAACAAAGATCTTGGGAATGTATTTGTGATGAGAAACTTCTTAGGTTTGTAAAAATATTTGTAAAGAGAAAAAACATAGCTGGAAGACATGAGCTCGAAAAAAGAGACGGGGGATTGTATAAAGTTTTACTAATTAGAGGCTTATTAGATGAAATTGGATTTAAGGAAAGACAACGATCCTGGAATGATATGACTTATGATGAGATAATTGAATTTGCTAGAGGGGTAATAAAGAGATATATGATAGGTAGTAGATCCGAGTTACAAGGTATGGACTGCGGATTATATGAGGCCTTAAGAAAAAGGGATTTGTTAGACCGTACATTTACCCGTATAGATCAGCAAAAAGATGATCAAGCAAGACAAGATGTCATTGATGCTCTTGAAGCATTTGGAACTGCAAATGACAATAATTCTGCGGAGGATGATGTTGCATGAGGATAACAGTTTAAAGCATTAATCTCGATATGCAGCTATGGATTGGCGATCCCATGTTGCAGCAGGAGTAATACTTTCAGTAGTAGCACTATTGATTTTTGGAACACGCGATATCATTACATTGGTAGTTCTTGGAGCAATTGGGGGATTAAGTGCTCTTGTTCCGGACTTAGACCATGATTCGAGCAAAGGAAAGCAAATGCTTGATGTTGCTTTTGTAGGATTCGCAATGCTATCTGCAGTAATGTCAGGATGCGGGAAAAATATCTGCATTCCAACAATGGAGCAATTGGCATCAATGGCAACAGTATTCTTTGCATTAATTGGAACATACTTTGCATTCTTTATGTTCCTCAAGCCAAATCATAGAGGAATAACACACACATTGGCAGCAACATTTGTCTTTGGATTTGCATTATTCTTAATAGCAGGTTTAGAAGTCGGGATAGCTGGAATGTTTGGATATTTCTCCCATCTTGTTGCTGATCTTCATATGAAAGTAGTTTAGAGAGAAGCTTCTTTTTTCTTTTCGCATCTTAAATCAATTGATTTTTCCATGCGAGATTCAATCACGCCATCGTGGTTGTAGATATAGATAGTAACATCGCATCTATACATCTGAGGATTAGTATACTGATTAGCATAAACACGGACTGCCTTCTCAAGAAATTCCTTGTTTCCGACAATACCAACTCTTACTCTGCCCTTGTAAAGTTCTGAATTAGGCCCAAGCGATAATTTTTCTGGAACAGAGATATCTGCTTCGATCCATTGTGGGTGATTGCCTGAATTTTCCACACGAAGGATAACTTCATTGTAATTTCTAGAATAACTAAACAAGACATCTGGATGGTTTCGAAGTTGAAGGTTTATCACATGGCTCATCTCTTAGTTTCAATAGTATTACAACTAATATTATAATCTTTCTGATAGAAAATTCTAATATGATTCCAGAATCTAGACTAATCAAATCAGAGCTTACACTAAGAGAACTATCACTTCCTCAGGACGTTCTGCTTGCAAAAAAATCACTTATAAGATGGGTTGCTTTATCTCTTGGGATGATACTGCCTAATGAGAGCAGAACCCTTATTCTGGATATTATTGATGTTATTTTTGAATATCATGTTCAAGGAGAAGAGCCAACAACAAAAGATATCATTGCAAGGTTGGAGAAGACAACCAAATCCAAGCAGAATCCAAAGGCAATATATTATCACCTTCAAAGATTGAAAGATTCTGAAGTAATAAGCAGAAAGAAAGGGAGATATTTCCTCGGGGATGGAAATGATAAGAGCTTAAGTGGGATTTTTAAGAAATTGTATATGAAAAAAGCAGATAGCGCATTCTTAAATATTGAAGCGGCACTGGAAAAACTGGAAAGCGGATACAGGTGAGCTAAATGGAAACATCAGGATTTTACAAACTCAGTACAGAAGAAAGAATGGAACGGATAAAAAAACACGCAAAACTAACTGACGAAGAAGTAAAAATAATTACGAATGGAGGATCATTATCAGCTGAGAGAGCAGATAAGATGGTTGAGAATGTTTTTGGAGCAATACATCTGCCTATGGGAGTTGCTACAAACTTCAAAGTAAATGGAAAAGAATATGTTGTGCCAATGGCAATTGAAGAAGCATCAGTAATTGCGGCAGCCTCAAGAGCAGCAAAGCAAACACTTCCTGATGGATTCAAGGCAAATGCCGACAACCCGATCATGGTCGGACAGATCCTTCTGACCAATATTGAGGATATTGAACAGGCAATGAAGAATATTGATGTCAATAAAAAGAAAATTCTTGAAATTGGAAGTTCTTTCCTAAAGCATGTTGAAATATACGGCTGTGGATTGAAGGATTTCAAAGCAAAAGTCCTAGATACAGACAGGGGAAAGATGATTGTGGTTAACTTTTTCATAAATGTTGGAGATGCACAAGGAGCCAACATGGTAAACAGCACTCTTGAGGGAGTAGCTCCAAGCCTTGAGAAAATTGTAAATGGAACTGCAAGAGTAAAAATTGTCAGCAATCTGGCGACAGAAAGACTAGCTAATGCAACTACAGTCTGGAAAAAAGAGGTCGTAGGAGAACAAGTCATAGAAGCAGTACTTGATGGGTATGAATTTGCAAAAACAGATATCTACAGGTGCTCTACCCACAATAAAGGAATCATGAATGGAATTGATGCAGTTGCAATAGCAGTTGGAAATGACTGGAGATCAGTCGAAGCAGGAGCCCATACATATGCAGCGATGGGCAAGTATGAACCGCTGACAAAATACTATAAAAACGAAAATGGAGACCTTGTTGGAAGTATTGACATTCCTCTTGCTCTTGCAACTGCAGGGCCTGCTATGAGCAGCAATCCCACTGCAACAATTGCACTGAAGATCTTGGGATCGTCAGGATCAAGGAACTTGCAATGGTTATTGCATGTGTGGGACTTGCGAACAATTTCGCAGCACTATCTGCACTTGGAACAGTAGGAATTCAAAGTGGACATATGAAACTCCATGCAAGATCCATAGCGTCCCAAGCAGGAGCAGTTGGGGAAGAAGTAGATAAAGTAGCAGAAGTCCTGGCAAAAGAAAAGAATTTCCAGATAGAATATGCACAGGAAGTGCTTGAGAGGGTCCGTAAATGATTGAGTATTATATTGGTTCTGGTATAATTGCCCTGTTAGTTACTTTGATTCTTACAAAAGCACTTATTCCAAGACTAAAGCGAGCAGAAATCACAGGAAAAGATGAGAACAAAGAAAATGCACCAATAATTCCTGAAATGGGAGGAATTGCAATCATTGCCGGAATTTGTGCAGGAGTTCTTCTTGCAATTTTCTTCAATTCATTTTTGGGTTTTGACTTTAATCTGATTTTTGTTCTAGCAGCCTTGATTACTATTTTAATGATTGCAATAATTGGAATAAGCGATGATCTATTGGATCTTCCACAGTGGCTCAAGGCAACTTTGCCATTGTTTGCTGCTATTCCGCTTGTTGCTGTCAAAGCAGCAGGAAGCACAATGATCACAATTCCGTTTTTTGGTCCAATTGATTTTGGCATCATCTATATTGTTGCATTGATACCTCTGGGAATTGCAATAACTTCAAATTTATCCAATATGTTTGCAGGATTTAATGGGATGGAAGTTGGAATGGGTTCTGTTATCTTCGGTGCGATGGCACTAGTTGCAATTGCAAATGGATCAGTTGAAATGGGAATTGTTGCAATTTCAATGCTTGGCGCTCTTCTTGCATTTTTGGTCTTTAATTTCTATCCAGCAAAAATATTCCCAGGAGATGTGGGGAATCTGACTATTGGAGCTTCCCTTGCCAGCATTGTGATAATAGGAAACCTTGAGAGTGCAGGAGCAATACTGGTTATCCCATATGTGATAGACTTTTTTGTTAAGGCCATAAACAAATTCCCGCACACAAGACAAAAAATTGTAGGCGGAAAACTTGTTCCAGATGGAAAAGTAAAGGGCCTAGTACATATTGTAATGAAGGCATTTGGAGGTATAAGCGAAAGAAATCTAGTGATCTTCTTTATTGCAGTTGAGATGGTCTTTGCTGCGGTTGTATTACTGCTTTATCTCTGAAAAAGATAGTAAAATGTGTGGTTGTACATAATTAAGTCCAAAAAAACCTTGGACTTGCACACTAATTTTGACATAACAAATATATCACCCATAGCCCCACCAATCTGTGGGGGATGAAATGAGTGATGACGAACTATTAGAGCACGAGTATGCTGCCATAGATGAAGATGATGAACTTGAAGAGGAGGACGAATAATGTCCTGGCACATCTTCAAGTATAAGGCAAGCAAAAAAGTAGACGAATTATTAGAGCTGATTTTCGAGAACATGAATAATGAGGAAGAGACAAATCCAGAAGAAAATCTTGCCAGGTATTTGAAAAACAAAAGGAGGGGACTAAATGAAAGGCCAGTTGTCGGCAGAGATGCTTATTCTGATGGTAGTCATACTAGCAATAGTAGCACTTGCATCAGTACAGCTAATTGGAAGTGCAAAAGAAACTAGTGAGAATATTGGTTCTCAAAGCAAAAAACTAAACAATATGATCAATGATGAGATCAAATCACCTGAAGGGGGTTTTTGTTTCGAGAATGAAGATTGCCAGGATAGCCTAAGCTGCAGCGAAAAAAGATGCCAATAATTAGAAAAAGATGCTAAACTGGACCCGGTTGAGGGGCAACTTGCGAACACATATCGAACTTAACCCTGACGTGCTACGCCGCTAAACCTTCAGTGCAACAGACTTCAACATACAGGACACGAGTTTCATACGGTGAAAAAGTCCAGCCACCGCATTTATGGCCGATGCCTTGCAGAGGTACCCACAACACACCCTTTTCAAGGGCAACCGAAAAATCCTAAACATCTTTCTGCGCCAACCGGGTACAGATTAGGCTGAATCAACCGTCTGATCAAGACAGCAATTAAAGCCAACGATAAACACTAGCAACCAGCGATAGGCGGGACGAGCCCTCAGGGGGAAAAGTCCGCAGTCGGAATCGCTCAAGGTTGTCGCCATGATATCAACCTGTATTTCCCAGGCGCATATAATATTACCCGGTCCGCACTTATAAATGATCATAAAAAAAGTTAGACAACTGTCTAAGAATAGACGTTTGTCTAATAGATTAGACACATGTCTAACTAATTCCTTCAAGCAGAAGAATGACAATCATACAGAGTAGTCCAGCCCCCATCATCTTAAGCCCCATGAAAAGTATCGAATCACCAGATGTCTTGCCAAGGAAAGCCCCTATCAGGAAGAATATAACAAAGGAAAGAACCGCAGATGCCTGATATGCTACCACCACATCCCCCTGGGACAATATGAAAAACGGGAGGAGAATAATTAAAGATGCTACAAAGGGTGAGAGGCCATCTATGAGGGCAGTAAGTATGGTGGCGGTATCATGAGCTTTCTTGTATTCAGTATTGTCTAAATTACGCTGAAGCGCGTTTTCCATCTCCTTCAGCTGCCTTTTTCGCTCGGCACTTTCTGCGAACAATGCTCCGGTAAGGCCGGAAATCCCGACAGCGATTGATGTTGCTAGTCCAAGTTTAACAACAAGTAGAGGGTTGTCTATCCCTGCGATATAGCTTCCAAGCAGGACACCCAGCATCGTAAGTGCCCCATCAAAAGAATTGTTAACAAAAGTTCTTCTGATAATCTCACTCATGCCAGTCATGGCATCATAGAGATTGAACTTCTTTTCCGCTTTCTTTAAAAAGAATGAAATCATCTATCCTACGATCCTCTTACCACAAGTAACCCTATCAACACTTTGGAGCGATGCACCTGTTTGATGGAATACTTCTTTAATTGCAACAAAATCAAGGGCATCTCCCTCTATAGTTATTTTTGCTGCCTCAACTTTTCTCTCAACTTCCAGGATCAGGACATCAACGCCTTCTACTCCTTTGGTTTTAGAGAGTTTTAATGAAAGCTCATCAATTGGGATATTGTTGGGAATCAAAACATCCACGACAAGCCTCTTTATTCCGGACATAAGAAGATCATTGCTCCAAATAATTTTAAGAAGCTATGGTATTAGAGAAGTCCCCCACTCACCATATCAAACTTCAATTCAAGATCAACCATTGAATCAAGATGAGGATCGCTTTGTTTACTATCCAGATATTGATGGAGTTGTTCTTTATTATCAAAAAAGCGCATATTCATATTTTCACGATCAAAGTATATGCATTGCCCACTTTTCCATCCAAGAATCTTTAATTTTTCAATTAAAGCTGGAGACGGTCTTTTATTTACAGTCTTGAGGTAACCTCTTAATTGATCTACTTTAAATTTTGCCATAGTAATCATCAGCCTGTGTGGTCTATACAAGCTAACACAGTTTACAATTTTATAACATAAGTTCTAGGTGGGTAAGGTTTATATTGTTTTGTAAAAACAGAAAAAAAATGGTACAATTAACGAAAGAACTAAATGAAATAATGTAAAGTTTTATTAACATTATGTAAAATATACTTTACACGGTGAAAACAATGATAGGCAAAGCTGAGTGGTTCACAACAAGAAAATTTGGGTGGGGGCTTGGAGTAAAATCCAAGGAAGGAATTATGTATATAGTCGGAATTCTTGCAATTCTTGCATTGATAAGCAGTCTACCAATAGATGGAGATTTGAAGTTCATTGGAAGTGCGTTTGTAATTGGAATCGTAATTCTTGATACTGCCCATATCATGGTTCAAGTTCACAGCAATCTGGATGAGAGGGAGCAAAAACATCAGATGCTAGCTGAAACAGTAGCATCATATATTGGAATAATTTCATTATCAGTATTTCTGATTTATTTGATATTAGTAAGTCCAAATCACAGACCAGACTGGAATATAATCGGACCAATAATTGCAATACTTCTCGCAATGTCATTTGCAAAGGGAATAACCCTTCTCTGGGCTCAGAGGAAATGGTGAAGATGAAAAATAAAATCAGAGAATTGCGTGCTCGAACTAAGATGACACAAGAAGATCTTGCCAAAGCAGCAGAAGTGAGCAGACAGACAATAATTGCAATTGAAAGTGAAAAATATGATCCGTCACTACCACTTGCATTTAAAGTTTCAAAAATTTTCAAGATGAGAATTGAAGAGATATTTGTCTTCGAATGGGGATAGTTTGATCGATCAATTCAGTTATTAAATTTGAATAGTTAAAGATGAGAGTGATTGAATGGATGAAGAAAAGAAAAAAAGTTTCCTTGAAAAACTCCTAGAAAAGTTAGATAAGAAAATGGAAAAAGAATCAAAGAAAAAATGCAAATGCGAGGAAAAGTGTAAATGACTGATCCGATTGGACAATTCTCAAACTGGATTGTATTTGAAGTTCTTGGAATTGCTCCAGATTCATCCTTGGCACAGGCTCTGGACTTTTTCATCTATGACAGCATAAAAATCATATTACTCCTCTTTGGCATGATTTTCGTCATGGGAATAATTCGAAGTTACATATCAAAAAAGAAGATAAGAAATCTGCTCTCTGGAAAAATACCAGTATTACCAAACGTATTTGCTTCACTATTTGGAGCTGCAACCCCTTTTTGCTCATGCTCATCAGTTCCTATTTTCCTAAGTTTTCTTGAAGCAGGAGTTCCTATGGGAACATCATTCTCATTTTTGGTAACTTCCCCTCTTGTTAATGAGTATGTAGCAATCTTGATGCTTGGTATATTCGGATGGGAAATTGCTGCTACATATGTGATTGTTGGGATACTTCTTGGAATAATTTCAGGAATTGTGATTGGCAAGCTTAACCTGGAGAAGCATCTTGTCAAGGATGTAGCTGATAGAGGTAAAACTTCCAAAGAAAAGAAATACAAATCATTTCGAGAAAGATTGGAATTTGGATATTCTGAAGCAAAAGATATTACAAGCAAAATGTGGCTTTGGGTAATTTTGGGAGTTGGAGTAGGAGCTATTATCCACGGCTTTATTCCAGAGGACATGATCAATTCAGTTATTGAAGCAGGTGGGGGATTTGCAGTTCCCCTTGCAGTAATTGTAGGAGTTCCAATTTATGCAAACTGCAACGCGGTTATCCCCATTGCATCTGCACTTTTTCAAAAAGGAGTTCCGCTTGGAACTTCGCTTGCATTTATGATGGCAACAGCAGCATTGAGCCTTCCAGAGGCAATAATTTTGAGACGTGCAATGAGGCTTCCTCTGCTTGCGCTCTTCTTTGGAATAATTACTCTTGGGATCATACTAATTGGGTATTTGTTCAATTTCCTTTTCTAATTTTTATAAAATTTGACCAGAACTTTGATATACCGCATCAGTTCCATTAACGATTCCATTATTCTTCCGAGGCCATTTCCTTGCAGCGTTTTTTTGCATAATCCCAGGCAGAAAATTTGCATTCGGAATCATCCGAAACTATAAATGGATCCTCGCCGTACATGGTGTAGCCCTGCCAAAGCTCCTTGAATGAGTGCTTCTTTTCTTTAATTTTTTCAAAATATTCATCAACTATTTTTTTGCATGCAGCAGTAGCTTCAGTACATGTGTCAAACTCACCTAGTTTGTATCTCTCTTCCGCATTGCCATGATGAAAATTATCATCAACATAGACAATATATTTTTTCATTTTGAAACCTCGATTTTTTCTATTTCTTGGACTAGTTTCTCATAAACTTTTTCATCGAATTTCTTAGCCCAAGGAAGGAATAGTTCTTTGGTTTCCTTCAAATAACGCATCTGTTTTTCTTTTGACGGACAGGATACCAAGTCCCGGATGTTATCAAGACGATCAACAAATTTTAGCAATTGAATTTGCTCATCGGAATTTTGAATCTCTTTGTAGTATTTTTCTTTCCATTTTGGATCATTAAGATCTTTTTTCTTTGTAACCACATCAACTATTTTTGCAACTCTTTCATTGAATAGTTTTGATAATTGTTCGTGTGATGTACTAGAATCTTCAATAACATCATGCAAAAGCCCGGCTGCTAGCAGGTTTTCATCTTCGATTCCAAATTCTTCTGACAAAGAGATGCATACTCGGTATGGATGTATGATATAATCCTCGCCACTGTCTCTTTTTTGGCCTGTGTGAGCCTTTTGTGAGAATTCAAATGCTAAAGTCACAAGTTTGGATTTTTGTAATTTCTCTGGTAGATCCATAAGTATCACCAAAATACTTTTAGGAGTCGGATTTCTTTCTGAGGTTTTCCATTGCTTCATCAAGAGTGAGATTGGTTAATTTCTTTGCTTCTTCGTAGTGCTCTTCGCAGAACCATGCAGCATATGGAGGATGCCCTACAAAGCCCTCTTCCTCGCATTTTCTATCAAATTCCTTGCCATTTTCTGTCTTCTTGAAATGAAGAAGGCCGCCTTTTTCTTCGTTTCTGAAATCTTTATCACAAATTTTACATATCGGTGGCATCATACTATCCCCCCAATTTTTCAAGTACTTTTTTGATATTTTTTTGCAGCCTCTCATCCTCATCTTTCAGTGATTCTCTTAGCGCCGGAATAGACTTCTCGAGATAATTTGCATTGTTTTCTGCAATGAGCGGAAGCCAAGCCGAAGCCCTGAGCCTTATATCTTTATTCTCATCCTTCAGTGCTTTCATCAATCCAGATATGGAATCTGAAATCTCCTTGATTTTTGGGTTTTTGTGTGCAAGAGATCCCACAATCCCAACAGCATTAAAACGCACCATGGTATTCTCATCTTCCATAAGCTCGAGGAACCTTGGCATAGCAAGAACGATTTCCTTTTCTTGAGGATATTTCAGAAGAACTAATCCGAGAATTCCTATGGAGTTCCAACGCACTCTCCAGACTTTGTTGTCCAGCATCTGGATAAATTGCGTAACATTACTCAAAACCGCTTCTGGATTTTTTTGAGCAATATAACCGATCAAAAGAGCAGCATTCTGCTGCACAATCTCGCTATCAGCGATCATCATTTCCATAAACATTTGAAGATATTTAGATGCTGCATCCAGAAGATCCTTGTTTTCAGAATTTTCCTGGAAAGCCATAGCAAGAGCATTAGCAGCATTGATCCGAACATTCTCAGTTTTATCATCAAGCAGTTTGATCAAAGCAGGAATAGCTTCTGCAACTTGTTTGCCATTGTATTGTGCTATGAATACGAGTGTTCCTGCAGCATTCTTTCTTACTGAAGGGTCTGGATCTTCGAGTTTTTTGGTCAATACTGGAACGGCAGTTATGATGTCTTTGTTTTTAGGATTGTAATTAGCAAGAATAAGAAGAGAAAAACATGCGTTAGCCCTTATAGTATTGTCTGGATCATCTAGCATCCTAGTAAAGACTGGAACGGCATTTGTGATCGCCTTGCTCTCCGGATTCTTATTCACAATAGCAACAAGCATATAGCAGACATTCTCTCTTACTTCCTCATTTTCTAGTAGTTCAACAAGAGCCGGAACAATCTTTTCAGGATCTTGCTGCATAATTTCCTCTGCAACTTTTTTCAGATCCTTTTCTTTTAGTTTTTCAAGCAAATCCATAATTATCCACCATGATTAATCCTATACCCACAGTAATTAAATAAAATATATGACTTCGAGAGCGATATTTTGGCTTCAAATGCAGAACATGATCTGCAATCGCTACATTATACCGATTTCTCAGTTTTGAAAAAAGATGAAATCTTTGAAAACAGCCCATTTTCCTCTTTTTCTTCTGGAGCAGAATACAAGAACTCAAGAAGTAATTCTATCTCTTTCAACTCTTTCTCTAGGTCATCTTTTGAATATTTTGAAAGCTCGTTTTTTCTTCCTTCAACTTCCTTCTTCCTTTCATATTCATCTTTACAAGAGAGTTTTTCTTTTCTCAGTACCATTATCCGTTCAACAACACTTCTTGCACCTTCAATTTTTTCAGCAAAAAAATCCAGTACTTTTTCATTCTCATCGTCTACTGCCAGGAAATTTGTTAGCTCAAGACCATTCAATGTTTCAAACAAGTTTCGGTTAGCCAGAATTATTTTTTTAAATCTGGAAGTCTCAGGACAGATATGTGAGATTTTTTTTTCACTAAAAGTAAACATCTCGCAAATTTGACTTGCATTATATTTTCCAAGAGCAGGATATTCAGAAAAGAAATTCAGAATATCCGCAATATTTTCTTTTTCTGGAAACATATAGATATGATCTCCCAAGTTATCTATATTACCAAGCAATTCAGTTATTGGGTCTGAAGTCAAGGAAAACAGATACGCTACCCGGATTTTTTCCAGATTTTCTAAATTCTTCAATAGTTCATTGTATTTGCGAACCTTTTCAGAATCAAACGTTTGTCTTTCGAGTCTTGAGATCTCGGCTAGTACACTTTTTACTCGGAATTTCTCTTTCTCAAGCATATTGCCCTTGCTTTCGAACTCGTCTTTAGATAGTTCATATGTTTTGCTCAGTTCAACAATCTTCCATAGATCTTCAAATTCCTTTTTTGCAAGAGGTAGTTTTTTAGCCTTGATTTGTTTTGTGATTGAACTGAATTTCCTGCCATTTTCCTTTGAGAGATTGCCTTTGTCAAACTCTTTGATAATATCATCTTCAAAATATTTTAATCTCTTGCCAACCTTTGCGCCTCTTTTTGCTAACTTGATTTTTGTGCTAATGTCTGGATTCCAAAGGCTCTTGTCCCTCTCCAGCACTGCTTCAATATCGTCGAGTATTTCCTTTAACTGTTCTGAAAGTTTCACAATTGCAGAGAGTTGATTTCGATCAATTTCGTCGATTCGTTTTTCCAAGACATGATGGGCTCTTTTAAACTCGGATATGTCCTCTTTGCTCATCATGTATATAGCGCCTCCATTCAAGATAATAATTAATCATTAATTTTAATATGCTGGCGCACTAAACGCTGATTATGGTAATATATGGTATGTTGAGATTTGTATTCGAGGATAAAAGATCTGGAAAAGATTCCAGGCACTGTAAAAATGCTTAAGTCATAGTTAAAAGAAAAAAGCCGGGTAAGGGAGCTGTTCTTCCCTTAAATGGAAAAACATTTTTCAGGATTTTCGTAATATTTAACAGTGATTTGAAAACAAGGAATTGGAAATTTGAGATTATTTAAGGTAATAACATGCGCCTGGATTTTTTTATTGCATTCAGTTTAGTTTCATATTCAGTTTCCAATGATTTCAACATTTTTGGATCCAGACGAAAAATCCTCGGATTTTCTCCTTTAAATTCAAGAATTCTTTCATGGACTTTTTTACTTTCTTCCAGATTGTAATCTTCTAACTGTTCCTTAATTTGTTTAACACTAAGTCTGAGTGATCTTGATTTTGCCAATAAACTATTCAAAGGTATCATGGCGTGGATTCCATATACGCTATTGCCTCTGGAATTAAGTAAAGGGCTATAGGTAACAAAAGCACCGACTTCCGGGTTTATGTTGATGATAAGACCACCAACACTGCTTTTTGTTGTGTTTGCCCGGGCTCCTGCAACAAGCAAAGTTATTTTTCCTGATTCTTCGTACATGCCAAAGGTGTTCATCGCTGTCATAACCCTGATCGCATTATTTCTTTTGATGATTTTTTTATTATTGCAATCATAACCCCCAGAAGATATGACAAGAGAAGCAGTCAGAAGATCTGAAACAGTAAAACCAAGAGAACATGCTTTTGTATAATTACTCAAAGCTTTAGGGCCATGCTTTGAATCTTTGAACCTTCCCGAAGCAACAAAACGATTACTTATTGCCCTGTTATTATGGTTTGTTTTCATCTCTGAATCATAAACCTTTTTTAGAATTTTTAATTTGGGATTGTCAGTAAGTTTCTTCATAAATTTCAAAAAATCATTGAAATCGGCAATCTCCCCGGCTGAAGAAATTCCTCCAGCATTGTTCATAGGATGCTCTGCGGTTTTTAATTCTAAATCAGGTCGCAATATCCGATCAGATTTGAAGGATAGTGCAGTTGCTTCAAAACCAGATATTTTTCCTGGCGAAACTCCTTTTTCCAAAGCATAAAGATAGAGAAATGGCTTGATTACTGATTGGGCACTTATCTTTATTTTTGATCCTGACCCGTAAATAATTTTATTACTGCATAAATCACCAATTGCGATTGCAGTTAGATCAGGATTTACTTTCTTAAGTTCTGGAATATAAGTTGCAAGAATCCCATATCTGGTTTCTTCACTTGCCCATTTATCGATTGCAGCAATAACATCTTCAGTTATTTCCATTTCTTTGAGTGTCGGGTATTTCTTATCAAATGAACGCCAATTGATCATCTTATACAATTGTTCTATTTTCATCCAATTATGGATGCACCTTAGGAATATAAATCTGCCTGCTGAGTATGCACCACATTGGCACTTGAAAGCATATATCGCACACTTCAGAGACTGCCTCTAGATATTTAAAGATTGGCAGGCATTAGATTTTTTTATGGGGAAAAATTGCCTGATTCTATCATTGTTGCTCTTGATGATATTATTCCAAGGATGTCTCTCTTTGCAGTCCTGCAACTTAAATGACGCTAAAATACTGAAGATGTCATATTCTCCAGATGGAGAGCATATTGCAATTATGACTGAGGAGTATATCTGCGTTGTAAATTCTGATAGTAAATCTGTCTTTAAAAGATACATGATAGGTTCCCATGAAAATGAGAATTTCTTAAAAGATTTTGTTTGGACAGCGGATAGTAGAGAGATAATAACTTCCTACTTCTACAGAGTATGGGAGCGCCAGGATCCGAATAAGGCAGAACAGATGTTGATTCGAGAACATTTCATTGAAGGTAGAGACATTGAAACCGGTGCCACAAGCACTAGAACATTCAAAGTAGAGGGGGTGGGGGATAGTCTAAGACCAGATGGATTGTCACTTTCACCAGATGGCAAGCACCTTGCCATTGGATATGGCACACGAGAAGGCGAAAATGAAGTTTATGGTGTATATATAACGAACAGTTCAAATTTTGAGACGATTAAAAATATCGTTTTTACTAAAAAAACATTCAACAATAACGGAGATTTTATCCCAAAACCAACTTTTTCTCCAGATGGAAAATACATGAGCATTGGTGGCAAATATACAAATGAGGAAGAGCACGAGATTTTCTATTCTACAAATGATTTTCAGGAGATTCATTCTCAAAAAATAGAGAACCGAGAATGGTTGAATTGGATTGGAAATGGTGATTTGGCACAAATGGATTTTGATGATGGCAGCATTAGGCTATATTCATTTGAACAAAAAGATGAAACTTTGATGCTGGTGAAGAAAGATACATTCTCTTTGAAATCCATCCTAGAGGACTATGCAAAGGAGAATTACAAAAAAGAAGGATATGGATTGATATTGCATATGTCAAATGAGTTCAAATTTTCAGATGATGGTAAATATATTGCAATAGGAGGCCATTTCTCTCCAGACACTTATTCAAGTGATAAAAAATTCATGGCAGTGTTTTCAACAGAAAATAGATCAATAGCATTTTTTGATGTGACAGATTACACCTATGCGACTTATTATGATTGGTCACCAGATGGAAAGCTTGCATACATATTTAGCAAGGAAGGAATTGAAAACTTAGAAATAGCTAAGATTGATTCAGACTATGCAAAATGAATTTTGAATTAAGATAAAAAAAGCCGGGTAAGGGAGATATTCTCCCATAAGATAAAAATATCTTCGAGGATTTGAACCCCTCTCTGCCGCTTTATACTCGTCATCGACATTAGATGTCTTCGAAAAGCGAACTGCAGGCGGCTGCATAACCGATCTGCCAACCCGGCCTTGTTTTGTAATTACAATAGTTGCATTTTTAAATGATTCCAGGTAAACTTCTTCCTACATGTTGGGCCCGTAGCTCAGATGTACCTTTTGAAAAAGCTTACTTGAGATGCTGTTTAACTAAGGGTACAGAGTAACTTGGTAGAGCGACGGACTTTTAATCCGCAGGTCGAGGGTTCAAATCCCTCCGGGCCCGATTCTAATCTTGTTTTTTCTCGATTACATAAAGAGTATGCCATTCTGGAACTACTGGCATATCTATTCCAAAATGCTCCATGTGAGTGGTTCTACCACCAAGCTCTCCAAAAAGAGAAACCCATGCTTTTGGAGGCAGGAAATTTAGTGGCACATTAACATCTGGATTGTTAAGCACTCGATTATAAAACCAGTCAAAAAAGGAATTGAAAACTCTGTGCATATCATTGAAGTAAACTGATTCAATTACAATAACACTCTTTGATGCAATGCGAAGAGCCTCACTCATAACCGCTATCGGATCATCAGAATGATGCAAAACTGTCACAAGCAGAACATGCTCAAACTGATCATCAATAAACCGAGTTTCCCTTCCATTGTACTTGTGAAACGGCAAAGCAGTTTTTTGATAGTCCATAATATCCATTAGTGTAACTTTGCATCCATGCTCTTGCACAAACATCTCACCAACTTTCCCATCACCACATCCAAGATCCAAAAGCATGCTTCCTCCTTCAACGAATGGAGATGTTTGCTCAAATATCTTTTTAGAACGGTTTCTAAGACCAAATGAAACGAGCCTTCCTGCAGTTTTTCCAGCACCTGCATGGAGCATCCTTGCCGTAGCAGCAAGTAACGGTTTGTCAACTAATTTAGAATGGCCTTCTCTTATTGCACCTATTTTTGCCCTAAACCTTTGGATAGTCTCTGCTTCTGTTCCTGATGCAGAACTTTGCCGGGCGTCATCTAAAGCAGTGCGATTGAGCCTTTTGAGAATCATGTAATGGATAATGGGAAGAAATGTTTAAAAAATCAAAAGAAAGGAGTTGTGTCTTTCAATCAGATCTCTTAATTTTAGATAAATACAAATCCCAACTCATTTTTGTAATTTTGTCAAAAAAATCCATAGATGGTTATATTATCTTGTTTTGTGTAGTTAATACTGTTAGAAAATGGTACATATGAATCTTTGCCATTCAAAAAAATGGTGCGAATATGACTCAAAAAAAATCAGATGTTAAATCAAATGATCCAAAAAGAGAAAAACCAAAAGGAGATTTTGGAACTGAACATTCGCCAAGAATCTTAGATATGGGGGTCTCAGTTAGAGGTTGTGATGCTCAGATGATTCCAGCGGCTGTAATTGACCAACTATCAATAATCAGTTCTGGAGATCATGAAGAAAAAAAGGAAGCTATAACAGAACTTGGAAAAATTTCTGTGAATGGACGTGAAAAAATTGGAGATGAACATGCAATAGATGTATTGGTTGAGTTACTAAAGGATTCAGATTCAGAAGTGCGAGCACATACTGCTTACATTCTTGGAGAAATTGGAGATAAACGCGCTGTTCCAGAATTGATAGGTGCTTTGAAAGAAGGGAATTTGTGGGTGCGGCAGGAGGCCGCGTTGGCTCTTGAAAAGATTGGCGATCCACATTCTATAGAAGAATTGATAACTGCTCTAGGAGATATTGATTGGTCTGTACGATTTAGTATTAATAAGGCTCTTAAAAAAATTGGTGAACCTGCTGTTGATGGATTAGTAGTTGCTTTGAAAAATAATAATGAAAACATTAGATTTGGTGCTTGTGAACTTCTTGGAGAGATTGGAGATAGACGAACTGTTCCGGCGTTAATAGATGCTTTGAAGGATAAAGAGTGGGAAGTGCGGGAGGGTGCTGCTAAGGCTCTTGGAGAGATTGGAGATAGACGAACTGTTCCGGCGTTAATAGATACTTTGAAGGATAAAGATTGGGAAGTGCGGGAGGGTGCTGCTAAGGCTCTTGGAGAGATTGGGGCACCTGCTGTTCCTGAATTGTTAGTTGCTATGAGTGATAAAAATAGGAATGTGCGGGATGGTGCTATTGAGGCTCTTGAAGAGATTAAAGATAAACAAACTGTTCCTGGATTGTTAGATGCTTTGAGTGATAAAAATGAGAATGTACGATGGAATGTTGCTGTGGCTCTTGGAGAGATTGGAGATGAACGAGCTGTTCCGTTGTTAATAGTTTCTTTGAGTGATAAAAATGAGAATGTACGGGCGAGTGCTGCTTGGGCTCTTGGAGAGATTGGAGATGAACGAGCTGTTCCGGCGTTAATAGATACTTTGAGGGATAAGGATGTACGATTGCATGCTGCTCTGGCCCTTGGAGAGATTGGAAAACCTGCTGTTCCTGGATCAGTAGATGCTTTGGAGGATGATGATCCAGATGTGCAAAGATTAGCTGCTAGTGCTCTTGAGGGGATTGGAGGGGCTGCCGTTCCTGGATCAGTAGATGCTTTGGAGGATAAGTATTCGAACATACTACGGAGAACTGCTTTGGCTCTTGGGAAAACAGGAGTATCTGGACTTGAAACATTTACAGAAGCATGTGCAAAAGGCGAAGTTGATTTTGAAGAACAGATAACATTTTTCAAATCACTAAGGAAAAGAATAGAAAAAGATTGCGGCAAAGGAACAGTTGAATCAGTTACTGATAAACCTCCAGACAAAGAATGAAAAGAATGCTTCTAAAGAAACTTGACAGAATTCCTTCAGATAAGCCAGACAAAATAGACAAGAAAAAGTTGCTGAAATTTTAGAAAAACACTCAACTAGTGCGCCAATGCCAGAGCAAACTGAAAGAACAAAATCTTTCCCACAGTTATTAGTAGAAAAGAGTAAGGACGCAGAAGATGCAGTTGCAAAATTAATAGGGCAAATCGATAACAAAATGCTTGAACCAATTAACGAACTGATAAAAATTGTTCAAAATCGCTATAGGTAGAGATAACAAAAGAATTAAAATCCCCCAAGACGTATTCTAGAGCATGTCTAGAACAATTTTATTTTTGATTGCACTTGTTAGCTTGACATTTGCACACACGGACCCGGCCAATGGCGGAAGTGGAGATGACAATGATGACTTCAATATCATGGATCTGATAGTTGAATTCAACAGCACTTGTGATGGTAATATCATAACGACCACTATGCTAAATGGAACTGTTGTTGAAGGAGCGGAAGTCGATGTGTTTGATGAAAATACACTTGAACATCTTCTTGATGATGAGCTGACTGACAGCAACGGACAAGTTTTCTTTGAAGGCTGCAGCAGAAAAGTTCGAATTATTGCATCAAAGGAAGATTATCTGCCATTCACAAAAATTGATAATCTAGTTAGCTGCGGTGAATGCGGCTGTTATGAGGATATTGATTGTCCAGGAACAGAAGAATGTATTGAGGATACATGCGAAGACATTGAATGCTGTGGAATAGTCAAAGACCACACATGCCATCCATATGAATGCGGAGATGGGGATCTATGTCCAGAATGCGAAGGCGAAGAAAGCTGTGTTGACCATTATTGCAGAGAACCATGCGAAGGAGAAGGCGATTGTGGATCTGAAGAATCTTGCAGCGATGGAAGCTGCATGCCAAAACCAGAATGCGAAACTGATTCCGATTGTAAAGACAGTGCAGAATGTGTAGAGATTGATAATGGAAGAAAAGTTTGTTCTGAAATTACAGGATGCTGCGGAATTGTTGCAAATCACACATGCAATTTGTATGAATGTGGAGATCGCAATGAAAGCTGTTTGCAATGTCCAGAAGGAGAATACTGCGTTGATCATGAATGTATTGTATTTGATATCAGCCCAGCGGTAGTTGATGATAAAATACTTGTAGATGTTCCGCCAGGTTGTGTAGACTGTGGAATCGGTGCAATAGACCCAATGGGAGATGAAGGCGACTACCCAGACAATGACAGCCATGTTATTATCCCAGTATTGATGGGCGGAAATTACATCGTTGCATTAAAAGATAGTGCGGGAAACGTAATTGTCAAGAAGGATGTGCTTGTCACACTAGGAGACGATCTTGAAAAAGATTTCTTCCAGACAATGCTTGAGTCGCCATTCTTCTGGCTCGCTGTCTTGATGGCAATTCTTATTGGAGTTGTAATCTACATGAGAAAGAGAAGTTGATTCTTCTCATTTTTTATTTTCTAAATATTTATAGCACAGTTTTTAACACTTTTAGTACCAATACAGAACATGAGTCAATTTTTACACAGAGGCAGAATGCAAAAACAACTTGCAAGAGTAGCAGTTGCTTCAGTTCTCTTATCAGCATCCTGCAGTGAAGAAAAAAAGAGCACAAAACAAAATGCTCCAATGGCAGAGCCTGTGCAGACTACTCAAAAAAGTAAACCAGTGCATTCGGCTAAATCCTACTTCTTCAACTAAGACAAAATCCACTGCAAGTAAAACTTCAGCGCCGAAAGTAAAGCCAAAGCCTCCAAAAAAAACAGGCTGCCCAACTGAAATGGCAAGAGTCAGCTATTTTTGCATTGACAAGTGGGAAGTTCATTTAGTTGATAAAAAAGATGGAACAGTGCATCCGTTCAATAAATCACCAACAAGAAATAGGCTTAATTTAAAGGCAGTATCAGCGCCAGATGTTTTTCCACAAGGCCATATGAGCCAGATTAGTGCAAAGGCAACATGCAAAAATGCTGGAAAAAGACTTTGCAAAAAAGATGAATGGCAAAAAGCATGCACTGGACCAAAGAAAACTAAGTTCCCACATGGAAATAAAAGAGACGAATGGAAATGCAATATAGGCAAAGAACCATATATTCTAGATTTATTTTTCCCAGACATACCCCACTTGAAACGAGCAGGAGCCGAATTCAATGATGAAAGACTGTTACTCCAACCAGGATACTTAACAAAAACTGGAGACCATTATGAATGCACTAATGCATATGGAGTATTTGATATGGATGGTAATCTTTCTGAGTGGATTGAAGGCGGTGAAGAAGTTGAAGGAATCCAAAGGGGATGGTTCATGGGAGACCCATTTAGTGGAAAAGGAATAAGCGGGTGCTATCGGCAGGCAAAACTACATGCAGATAACTACCTTGATTATTCTACTGGAACACGGTGCTGCATAAACGCAACACGCTAGTACTTTTCAAGATAATTGTCAATTTCCCATGGAGTTACCTGCAATTTGTAGGAATCCCATTCTTTTGTTTTTGCTTCAAGATATTTCTCAAAAGTATGCTTTCCAAGAGCCTCTCGAAGCACATTATCAGATTTAAATTCTCTTAGAGCAGATTGCAGAGAATCAGGGAGAGTATCGATTTTCATATCTTCAAGTTTTTTATCATCAAATCCATACAAATCCTCTTCTATTGAATCTGGAGGAGTCATATTGTTTTTCATGCCCTCGAGCCCGGTTTTTAGAAGAACTGCAAACGCAAGATAAAGATTGCAGCTAGGATCAGGACAACGGATTTCACACCTTGTAGATTGACTTTTTCCTTTTGAGTATCTTGGGATTCTGATTAGGGCAGAACGATTTGTATGCCCCCAGCTTAAATATACTGGAGCCTCATATCCAGGAACAAGTCTCTTATATGAATTAATTGTTGGACAAAGAATTGCAGACATTGCTTTTGCATGAGCAAGCTGGCCGGCAATAAAAGAATAGGCATTATTTGAAAGATGGTATTTGTTTGACTGGTCAAAAAATGCATTTTCTCCATCTTTAAACAGGCTTTGATGAACATGCATTCCAGAACCATTTATTCCAGGAACAGGCTTTGGCATGAATGTTGCATGCAGTCCATGCTTCTGTGCAATCGCCTTTAGAACAAACTTGAAAGTAGTTCCATTGTCTGCAGTTGAAAGTGCATCGCCATACTTGAAATCAATTTCATGCTGTCCAAGTGCAACCTCATGGTGGCTCGCTTCAACATTAATCCCGAATTTTTGAAGTGTGACGTTCATATCCCTTCGAATATCATATGCCAAATCATTTGACTGATCAAAATAACTTCCACTATCATGCGGAATTGGAAGAAGTTTTCCGTTTTCGCGCTTAAAGAGGAAAAATTCAAGTTCAGGACCAACATTATAATCAAAACCAAGATCTTTTGCTTCCTGGATTACTTTTTTGAGAACGTATCTAGGATCCCCCTCAAACGGAGAACCATCAGGTTTGTGAACATCACAGATAAATCTTGCAGTATTTCCATCAGAAGAATTGTGCCATGGAAGAACGGCATATGTTTGCATATCTGGCTTGAGATACATATCACTCTCATGAATTCTTGCAAATCCTTCGATTGAAGATCCATCAAACCAAGTCCCATGGTCAAATGAATTTTCAAGATGATTGATTGGAATTGAGATAGATTTTACCATCCCAAACATATCAGTAAACTGAAGATTCACAAACTTCACATTATCAGATTCCATACTTTCAAATAGTTCATCTTTCATGCTGATTCCTCTCATTTGTATTGAATTTGGATAGAATTCCATTGTATTTATTAGTTTTTTACAAAAAACCAAACAAATGATAGATAACTATATAAATATTCATTACATATGTTTAGATTATGAAGGTGCACATCGATGAATTCCAAACAATTGGACAAGACGGATCTACTTATTTTGCAGGAACTCAAACAAAATTGCAGGCGTTCATATCGGGAACTGGCACTAAGCACCAAACTGAGTCCAGCGACCTTGATAGATCGGATAAAAAGGATGGAAAAGGAAGGTGTGATTACAGGCTACTCAGCGAATTTTGATTATCTTAAATTAGGGTTCGAATTCATGGCGATAGTCCAGATTGCAATAAGGGGAGACCTTCTCAATATTCAGGATAAGATCAGCAAACTAAAGGGAGTTGCTTCAATTTATGATACCACAGGACAGTATGATGCAACTGCAATTTTAATGTGCAAAAGCAGAGGAGAGCTCTCGGCATTAGTAAAGAGAATTCTTGCAATTAATGGAGTTGAAAAAACAAACACAAACATGGTTCTCAATGTAGTTAAGAAATTGACAGACTTTGCGCAGATTTAGCATTGCTTGAGGTATGCTCGAAGTTTTTCTCGGGCATGAGGCGTAACTGATTTTTCTAAGAGCAATTGCACCATAGTTCGAGAGAGCATCTGTCCAGAAACTGGAGCATGCTCAAGATTCAGGGTATCGATTCCTTTTATTGGAGCAAGAAGAGATATTTTAGGTTTAAGAATAAGCCCATTTGAAAGATCAACATCTGCGCAAATGAGAGCCTCGCCAACACAGGCACGCTGATCAATTATCCTCTGAACAACTCCTTTCCCAGGGATTTTTACATTGATGACTCTTTGATTGATTGAATCTGAAACAACTTTAGACTTGCCACTTATCGCATCCATGATGCCGTGGTATGCATTTGAAACTGAGCTTGCAAGGTCTCCTCCGCCCTTATAGAGATAGTGTGCAGCTCCGCCATTCTCGGCATATTTTTCCATCCTCCAGTTTCTTATAATTGCCTCAAGATTAACTACCCCATCACCCTCCAAAGGTATGTCAACATGGAATGACTGGTAGCCATTAGGTTTTGGAGTAGTCACCATATCAGTAAACATTCTTGCTCTTGAAGTGTGGCAAATTGGATGAAGGGAGGACACTATTCGAACAATCATGTTTGCAACATTCTCAAATTCATGAACATCATTTTGAGTGATTAATTTGCCATTTCTTGATCTTAGCACTACAGTAAATGCAACGAGGTCATTGAGATTTGAAACAACATCAGGAATCTTTCTTCCGTTTTCGCGCGAATACCGATCTGCTTTTTCCATAACTTTTCCAGGATGCTTTTCTGATCTGCGTTTTATAGAAAACTTATATCCTTCTTCTTGAAGCTGATGAGAAAGCAGGGAAATTGTATAATTACAAAGAGTAGATGTGGATGCAATTCTGTGCTTTAATTTGAAAAGAGATGTGACAACTGCGTCATGGGTTTTCTTGTCAACATGATGATAATAAAGCTCATAGAGCTGGCCTGCAAGAGTTCTATATCCAAGCAAATCAGCAAGAGGTGAGTATACTTTTTTTGCAACCTCGCCAATCATTTCATATTCTGACTTGCCGTGTGAGCCATCAAATACATAAAACCGACAAGGATCAAGATGACGAAGCTCGCCTTCAGAGCGGTGAGAACCCATACCATATTGTGGCAGATCAATCATCCTGGCAAGTAAACCAAGGGAAGGAACTGCTAGAAGTCTCTTGTATTCATATGGATCTTGATTAGAAAGATCATTTTCTCTCAGAGCATTAAAAGTATTGAAGCCTTCCATAACATACGGGAATCTTGCAAAATCTTCTGTTGGAAAATCTCCTTTGTTTGAAGAACTCCTTCGAAACACGTGTGCCATGATAACACTTGCAAGCTGAAGGTTGAGCTGTTTTGGATCTCTTTTGATATGGCCTATTTTTATTAGCTCGACCATATTATGTTCAACTGATGAATCAAGAACTCTCATAACATGTGGAACTGCATCCTGACCCCCGAATTTTTGATAAGTAGCTGCCCATCTAGCCATTTGAGCATGAAGATGCTTAGGAACATTTCTACCACTGGGTAGTTTTTTAGCTAGGGACATGTCTATATTCATGTAAAAACCTGTTTTTAAACTTTTGTAACACTATATGAAATGCGATTTTGTGATCTCGGCAAGTCTTTGCATCAATCTGGCCCTCTCACCATTGACAAGTGGGGAACCTTTGTAGCCATCATGGCACGCCTCGCCTTCGTCAGCTTTTTTATGCATGTCAAGAGTCCTTACAATGAATTCTGCAGGCATCATAAGAGGACTTGAAGTAACTACATCGATGTGAACGCTCTGGTAGTTTGTAACTTGCTTTGGATTTCTTGCATAGTCCGTAGGATCGTGAATATAAAGATCAGCAACCCCCACACTTTTGGCTGCTGATCTAACTCCCCCATTTTGAAGGAACGTGACGACATCATACATTTGCTGCTCATTGTCTGTGATAACTGTAAGGCCTGACCAATCATGGATCTTTTCTACTGGAACATCTCTTTTGATTGATTTGTGCAGAAGCCCACCAACTCCTTTGAAAGGCTTGAGCGCAACAACAACTGTATTTGGCCCAACTTCAGAAAAGAGTTTGGAAACTTTTTGATAATCTTCTGCAATAATGACATTGAGTCCTAGTTTTTTGGCCATTTTTTGAAGAACTCTTGCAAGGAAAACATTTGTATTTGCAACAGCTCCGGAATATTTTTGCACTTCTTTGCTAAGCTGAAGGAATTGCTCTGGGTACTGGTAGAAAACAGCATGGTCCCTCATCTGCCTGTATGCATGTGTCTGTCCACCCCAATCTGCAATTGGACAATAAACCTTGAGCATAGGCTCTGCCATGGCTCTTTGTACAGTTCTCCAACTGGAATGAAGCGGGAATACTCCGGGCAGGATTGTTTTTGATGCTCTTTTAGTCTCTGGAGCGTGGATTGTCATCATGTCTGCAATTCTGGTATATAGAGCAACCAGAAGGGCAGTGAGATCGTTTGAAGGATCATTGAGCAACCTTACATATTCTCCAGATCGATCAAATTTAGTTGAATCAAGATCATTGAGCTGTCTCTGAAGAGTAAATGCTTGCATAAAGCCAGTTGAAAATTGGACTGAATTTGGCAGGAATAGGTCTGATGATATTGAGTGGTAGAGAATCTGGTCAACGACTTTAAGAGAAAGCACATCTTCTTCTGTTGCCTGCAGATCAGCTATTTTTCCTTCTGCAGCAGCACAGAGAACACGGCAATTGTGAGCATATACATCATGTGCTCCAAGCTCCTCATAATGTGATTTTGCCTGTTTCAGCCTCGAGAGTATTGGTGCTGAAACACCAGATATTTGTTTTGCCCCCATAATTGATTCTATCTGTCCTTTAGAAGATATTTTGACAAAGTCAGGACTGGACGATTTTTGCATTACAGTGCCTGCTCGTAGTGTGGGGGACATAATATAATTATGGCATAAACAGCTTTTAAATATATGTTTTTCCACTTAAAACCACAGAACAGTGGAAAAAATTAGATAACCCCGTTCTTGAGATTCTAAGAAATAGAATCTCAGATAAACGCAGTTCTTGCAGTCCTAAGATCTTCATAATTACTGCAGCCAGTGAGAAACGCACACATTCGCATCTGTGCAGTAAATGTTGATGCATATTCTTCGAGAGAACCAGCCTCAAAGGCCTTAATGAAAGGATACGCAGCGCCGGAAAGTTCGGCTCCAAGTGCAATTGATTTTGCAGCATCAATACCAGAGCGGATGCCACCACTTGCAATCATTGGAAGAACTCCCCTGCATTCAAGAATAGAATGAACAGTTGGAATTCCCCAATTTTCAAAACCAGGTACGGCAGCAGAGCGAAGATATTCGACTTTGCTCCAGGAAGTTCCTCCAGAGCCTTCAAGATCAATGTAGTTTACGCCAGCAGATTTAAGCTTCAGTGCAACATTTTGACTGATCCCAGCTCCGGTTTCTTTTGCAATCACAGGAACATCAAGTTTTTCAGCAGTTTTTGAAATGGCAGCAATGATGCCAGTAAAATCAGTATCTCCTTCGCTTTGGATAACTTCCTGAAGGGGATTTAGATGAACAGCAAGAGCATCGGCTTCAACTGAGTCAACAAGAGACTCTATCTGCTCAAAAGAATATTTCTTGAGCTGGTATGCGCCAATATTGGATATAACTGGGATATCAGGAGCAACATCTCGAACTTTGTATGTTTTTGCAAGCTCGGGTTTTTCGATCATTGCGCGCTGGGAGCCAAGACCAAATGCAAATCCATATTTTTGTGCGATTTCTGCAAGTCCTTTGTTTATCCGACTTGCATCAGAGTATCCGCCAGTCATTCCAGTAATAACAACTGGATATTTTAGATTGTACTCCAGAAACTTCATAGAAAGATCTATTTTTTCAAGAGAAACCTCTGGGAGTGCATTGTGAACAAATTCTATTTTTTCAAAACCAGTTGTTTTTTCATATTGCGCTCCTTTTTCAATTACAAGCTCAACATGATCTTTTTTTCTTGATTCAGTCTTGGACATAAAGGAAATAGGAAGCAAAGAATTTTAAAAAAGAAATTTATTGACTAAGCGCATCGATTGCGTACTTGGCTGCTGCGCGAACGAAATCACTTGAGTCATTTTTGGCAATCGGCATAAGAGCATCGATTGACGACTGATCACCGATCTTACGAAGTGCATTTGCAGCTGTTCCACGAACATTATTATCCGAATGATACAGGGCATCATGCAATGCAGCTGTCGCAGATTTGTCACCTATATTGCCAAGCACAGTTACAGCATGATAGACGACCTTGTTGTCAGGATGTCCGAGCAGCACTGCCACATGAGGAATGGCATCAGAGCCAATCATACTAAGTGCTTCGACTGCCGCGTACTGCCGATCCATGTTACCATTAGCAACTACTGCAACCAGATGCCTTGAAGAAGAAGAGCCAATTTTTGCAAGAGAGTCTATGGCAGCTCTTTCGACAGTCGGCCTACGATCACCAATCAAATCAATAAGGATGAGTATTGAGTCATCAGTAGGCATGTTTCCAAGGGCTTTTGCAACCTGCCTTCTTACATTATCGTTTCTGTTTAGCGAATATTTTGCCAGCTCCGAAACAAGGTAAGGGTCTGCAAGCTTTCCGAGAACAGCTATACCAGGAGCAAGGACTTCACTGTCGAATTTGATTGTATCAAGAACATCTCTTTTGACTTTGTCGAGATATTTCTCATCCATCGAGGAAAAATCAAGCTCACCGAGCTCATACATGGCATTGAATCGTGTGTTATTATCCTTCAAATCAGCAAGGATTTCACCAACGTTCCTCTTCTGAGGCTTCTTGGAAATCTGCTTCTTCTCCGATCTTTTCTGTACGGTCCTTTTTGTCTGGACAGGCTCCAGATTCAAGCTCGTTTCAACAAGAGGTTTCATTGTATTTGTTGGCTTTGTTTGAACACGCATGGCGCATGCTGAGGCCATCAAAGCAGTTAATACTACTGCTACCCGTTTAGTTTTATGCATAGGTACCATGATTAACTAATGTTGTAAACAGTTTAAAAAACTGTTACCTGGCCAATGGATACTTCTCCATATACATCTGAGTCTGAAGCACGATCAAAAATGGCAGTACGAACAGGGAGTTCACCAGAAGAATGAAATATCCTGAAAATGGACTTGGAAGAATGAAAAAGGCAACCTGCTCAACTAAAGACATTGAAACAAGGCCTACTAAAGCCCAAATAATCACCATTGTTGGATTTTTTATGGCCATTTGAACAGATCTTTTGATTGCAGTTGGAGTATCGGAATTATCAATTACAACCGCAGGAGGAACAAAAAACAGGAAAAATGAAATCATAATCAGGAACAATGGGTATAACCAGGTTTGAAGTGGATTTTCATAGAGCAATAATTGTGCAATGAAAAGAAGAAGAGACATCATTGTGTATATATAGAAGATTCTGGTTGCATATTTCCCAAAAGCAGTCACAATTTCAGATTTTATTGAGGTTAGGGTCCGCTTTGATCGAATGATTATATTGACATTAACAATTGTATCTGAAATAATGAAAACAGAAAGAACATACACAACAACAGTTATGAGCAGATCAAAAATTGAGAGCTCAGGAATGCTTCCTATTCGAAGAAAAACACTGCCCAGCGCAAGATATGTTGGTGCAGCAACTAAAATTAACAATAGTGAGGAAATGATAAACGGAACTGAGAATATTATAATTAGACCCAGACGTTTCATGTAGAAATCGAAAGAATACTTGAATACTCGAGATAACTCTTCATCCATAATCAAGACATTACAAATAAGATTTAAATATATACTCGAACGAGAAGGTAGATATGGAAAGATATAAAATCAGTGATATTAAAGCACTCGCTCCACTCACAAACAGATATAGACTAAAGCCAATTGAAGGAGAAATTGAATATACAGCAGGTCAATTCGTATTTATCCACTTGCTTGATGAAAATAATGAAAGCATAGTAAAAAGACCTTATTCCATAGCATCTGCTCCAGGCGATGAACTTGAATTTTGCATCAAAATTATAGGAGGAGAACTCACTAAAAAACTGGATCAGATGAAAGTTGGAGATATAATTGGAATCGGACAAGCAGGCGGACATTTTGCATACAATAATGAGAAAAAAGTCGGAATGATTGCAGGCGGAACAGGCATTGCTCCAATGATGAGCATCCTGAGAGATGCTGAAAAAAGAAATATTGAAGGAGAATTCACATTATTCTACAGCACAAGGTCCAAAGAATATATATTATATAGAGAAGAACTTGAGAAACTGGATAAAGATGAGAGATTCAAAATCATCATAACCCTAACTAGAGAGGACTGGGAAGGCGAAACTGGACGAGTTTCTAAAGAAATGATTGAAAAGCATGTCCCAAATGCAGCTGAACTTAATTGGTGGATTTGCGGACCGCTTAGCATGGCAAAAGAAAGAAAGGATGAGCTTATCTCCCTCGGAGCCAGGCCAAAGCAAATAAAAATTGAGGGTTGGGGATAAGCAAAGAGCACGGATTCGTAGGAGTAATAGATTTATAAAATAAACATAATCAATTAACCTCTGACGAATCATACTAATAATTTAGAGGTTTTGTGAAATGAAAACTATTGATGTTATTGTTGAAGGTGGGAAAGCATCGGCAGGACCGCCACTGGCACCTGCATTGGCTCCTATGGGAGTCAACATTGGACAAGTTGTTGCAAAAATCAATGAATCAACAAAAGATTTTGCAGGAATGAAAGTCCCAGTAAAGGTAATTGTAGATCCAGCAACCAAAGAATTCACAGTAGAAGTTGGAAGTCCTCCAACAGGCGAAATTATCAAAAAGGAAGTTGGAATTGAGAAGGGTGCTGGAAACAGAGAAGCTCCTGCTGGTGATATCTCACTTGAAAAGATAGTGAAGATTGCAGCAGCAAAGAGCAATTCACTTGGATCTAACAAAAAAGAGATTGTCAAGGAAGTTCTTGGGACATGCCTTAGTATGGGCGTAACTATTGATTCAAAGAATGCGAGAGAGGTCATCAAAGAAGTTAATGAAGGAAAACACGATTCTATGATGTGAAACCATGAAACAACTCTTTGTTCTTTTTCTTTTGATTTCGATTTCTTTTTCTTCTTTAGTTTGGGAATTCGATACTGAAGGTCCAGTTTCAATCAAGCCAGTGGTTTACCAGGGCGCTATTGTAACTGCTTCTGAAGATGGAAATATATATGCACTTGATGCTATTAGCGGCGCTCGAAAATGGTCCACTTCTGTTGGAATAGTTCCAAATGAGGTTTTTGTTTTTGACAATGCAGTATTTAGTTCAACAACATCAGCAAAATTGACAAAATTAGGAGCAGGAGGAAAGGTAATCTGGCAGGTTGATTTCAATACAACAGATTACAATGCTTCACGAATTTATGGAGCTAGTGCAAATGATAAGGATGTATTTGTAACGGCTGATAGCGGAGTTTACAAAGTATCCAAAGCAGGAACTGTAACAACATTAGTAAGTTTTGAAGAAATTGAAGAAGAGCAAATTCTAACTGCGCCAGCATCTGGCAGTGGTTTTGTAATTTATGGAAATGATAATGAACTAATTAAAATTAGCGAAAGCGGCCAAACCCTCTGGAAAACAAGTATTAGCGGGGGAAAATACTGGCTCTCACGCCCTGTAGTTTCAGGAGATGTTGTTTACATTGGAGCACTTGATAGTAAAATGCATGCCTATAGAGTCAGCACAGGGCTCAAACACTGGGAAGTTCAAAGCCGAAACTGGATTTTGGGCAGTGCTGTAGTTGATTCAAATACTGCATATTTCGGAAGCAATGATGGAAGAATTTATGCAGTTGATTCAAACGGAAAGATACTTTGGGAAGCAAAAACCCAACTAGCAATTAAATCACAGCCAGAACTTGGAAGAATGGGCGGCATTGATGTTGTCTTTGTTGGTGCAGGAGACAGAAATATTTACGCTATTTCAAGAGAAAATGGAGACATACTCTGGAGCGGACCTTCTGCAGGAGCAGTTGGAAGTCCATTGTTCTACCTGAATTCAGTGATATTCGGATCTGGAGATAGTAACATTTATGCATACAGTACTGAGAGAGCATGTTCACTAACCAACCCAATGGAAGGAGATGTTATTGGACTTAAGGAAGTAGTTGTCAATGGGAATTATGTTTCAGAATCTGGCAATGCTGCTGTTTGGATAAGCATAAATAATGGAGAATGGAAAGAAGCAGAAACAGGAGAAAGCAATTGGGTGTACTATCTAGACCCAAGTGGAAATTTCAACATGGGACTTAACACGATTTTCTGCATGGTTTCTGATGGTAGCGGCCAGGAAAGCGGCCCAACATTTACTGAAGTTACAATCAATCATGATCCAAATGCCGCATTATCAGACATGAAAATTAGAGTTCCTCCAAGCATTATAGAAGGAGAAGAATTCACGATTTATGTAAATGATGGAGACGATGGTTCTCCAGTTGAAAGATTTACATGGACACTCAATAGTGGAGAAGGAAAACAGTCAGGCAAAAACATTACACTAACTCTAAACGAACCATCCAGTCATAGCATAACTGTTAAGAAAATTGGATTTAATGACAAAACAGTAAAGTTCACAGTAAATGAAAGTGGGGTCAATCCATTCATTCTGGGTGGAGGAGTTTTGGTTATTATTATTGTCCTTTGGCAGGTTTGGAGTAGGTTCCTAAAGCAAAGGTTTGCCAAAAAGAAAAAAGGTAAAGTTACTCAACAGTAACTGACTTTGCCAGGTTCCTTGGTCGATCAGGATTTATTCCACGTAGCACACTCACATGGTAGGCAAGTAGCTGCAGTGGAACGATTAGTGCAAACGGATACAGTGAAACTTCAATATCCGGAAGACCAATAACAAAATCACTTTCTTCTTTTATATTATCATCATTAGTTAGGCTGATTATCAAGCCCCCTCTTGCTTTTGCTTCTTTGATGTTTCCAAGAAGCTTCACGGCAGTCTCATCTTTTGGAGCAAGAGCGATAATTGGAGTTCCATCAGTAATAAGGCTCAGTGTTCCGTGCTTAAGCTCTCCGCCAGGATATGCCTCTGAATGAATATATGTAATTTCCTTGAATTTTAGAGAGCCCTCATTGGCAATTGGAACGTTTAGGCCTCGCGCTAAAAAGAATGCATGCTCGCTTCCAGCAAGCTTTGCTGCAATTGCCTTGATTTCATTTTCTTTTTCAATCATTTTCTCGATGATAGCAGAAAGACCTTCGGGCTTTTCCTGGGCAAGCTTGAAAATTACTGCAAGTTGAGACGTGAATGTCTTGGTTGCCGCAACCCCGATTTCAGGGCCGGAATTAAGATAAACAGTAATATCGCAAATTCTAGTTATTGTAGATTCAACAGTATTTGTTATTGCTATTTTTGAAGAATTTTTTGCAAAGCGAAGTGCCTGCAGAATATCAGCAGTTTCACCGCTCTGGCTTATTGCTATGATTAATGTTTTTTCATCCGGTTTTGCTACAAATGGATAATCGCTTGCAATAAAGGCTTGAATATTTTTATCTGGAAGAAGATGGGCAAGTATCAATCCAGCATGATAAGAAGTACCGCAGCCAAGAACATGTATCTTTTCATATTCTCCAATTAGTTTTTTTGCTTCTGTAACATCTGTTGCAAGACTTTCATTGATAAAATGCTTTTGATCATGGATCTCCTTTAGCATGAAATGAGAATAGCCGCCTTTCTGAGCGATATCCTCGTTCCAATCAACTGTTATCTGTTTTCTTTGGACTTCTGATCCATCAACTGAATAAACTTTGTATCCTGTTTTTGTGAGAATTGCAATGTCTCCTTCTTCAAGAGGAACAAAAGTCTTGGTATGTTTGAGCATTGCAGAAATATCAGAAGCACAGAACATTTCCCCTTGACCAACTCCGATAATAAGCGGGCTGTTTTTTCTAGCTAAAAATAATCGCTCCTCACTATCAGCAGAGCTGAGTGCAACTATTGCATAGGAACCTTGTATATCCAAAACAGATTTGATAAATGCCTTTAGAAGATTGGAATCTTTTGCATGTTCTTCGATTAGATGGGGGATAAGTTCTGAATCAGTATCAGATACAAATTTGTGTCCCTTTGACAGTAGATCATCTCTGAGTTTAGAAAAATTTTCAATAACTCCATTGTGTGCTGCAACTATTTTTTTACTGGAGTCAAAATGGGGATGGGAGTTCTCACGACAAACAGATCCATGAGTTGCCCACCTAGTGTGTCCAAGGCCAATATGCCCATTAACATTTGTGAATTGAAGAGCTGTTGAAACTTCATCAACCATTCCGATATCTTTGCGAATTTCAAGACTTGAGCTATCCAGTACTGCTATTCCAACAGAATCATACCCTCGATATTCAAGTCTCTTGAGGCCTTCTGTAAGAATTTGAGAAGCTACGTTTGAACCTATATAACCAATAATTCCGCACATAAGTTAATCACAGGAAAGGTAAAACCAAAAGTATTTTTAAAACTACTATTGAAAAAACTTTAATAGTATTCAAAAATTTTCATAGTGGTTCGTATGAGACTGTTTAACGATGATGGAAAATCCCTGGGTTGTCTGAGCATTGATTCAAATACAATCAGTGCACTGTCGAGAGATAGACTCGAGATCTTGAAGATGATCTGCAATGAGCCGTCATACCCAGCAGAGCTTGCCCGCAAATTGAAAATGCCTTTGCAAACGATTTATTATCATATAAAAATTCTTGAGAAAGCAAATCTTTTGGAGTTTGTTGATTATGAGGAGAAAAATGGAGGAATTGCAAAAAGATATCGAAGCAGAGCAGAAAGTCTTGCCATTGTGATAAACCAAACAAAGTGGAAAAAAAGTTCGATTACAACAAAACCAGTTCCAAAGATAATTCAGCCATTTATCAGAGATGGATTTTTTGATGCTTCTATTGTCATAGGTTCCCCAGAGCCCCATGGAAAATATAGAGCAAGAGGAAGCGACTATGGAATGCTGGAGCTTGCAATGTATCTTGGTCAGCATGCAACATTTGATTTTCCGCTTTATTCACTTGATGTTAGAATGAACAAGAAACTAAGAGAGAGAAACCTTATTGTCGCGGGCGGTCCAAAGGTCAATACATTTGTACATGACATAAACGATAAACTGCCGATCAAATTTGATGAGAAAAATTTCATTGTAAAAAGTGAGATAACAGGAAAGAAATATGAAGAGAACGTGGGAGTAATTGAGCTGATTAAAAATCCACACAACAAAAACAAGAAAGTTCTTCTAATAGGAGGACTAAACAGTCATGGAACGAGAGCAGCTGTTATTGCTCTTGTAAAAGAAAAAATAGATATTAAAGATGAAAAAATGAATCATGTAGTTGCAGGATATGATGAAGATGGCGATGGAGTTGTTGATTCCATCGAAATCTTGGAATAACAACTATGCAGACGTCTGCGTATCTTTGCATGCACCGTTTGAAAGGTCATATCCGAACCTTGTAATCTTCAATGCGCCAGAATCAAGCTTTTCTGCAACAGCTCCCATTGATCTGATATCAGCTTCCCACTTGTCAAACATTGCGGGATTGGAATCGGTTTCTGGCGCAACAAATGCAATATGACTTACTCCAAGATGCTCTACTGCATAGAGTATTGAAGCCTCATCATAATTGTCAAGTCCACCGCTAGAGCCGGTTGTTGAGAAGATTGCGTTCTGCTCTGAATCAAATACAGTATCAACGCTAAATGGCATATCATTGCTTCCGATGACGATTGCGTGTGGTTTTTGAGTTGCGCTAAGCCTTTCTCCCAAAGTACCATCATCTGCACGTTTGTGTGCCATTTCCCATTTTGAGGTTAATATTTCAACAAGTTCAGAAGGCTCAGGACTGAGAATTTCATATGTTCCAGCTTCCCAATCATAAATAACAGCAGCAACAGATTTATCATCACCTACTATTTTCTTGAGATGTTCAAGCTGCGCGAGTGCGTTTTCTTTTGGATTTTCTCCTTTCACTGCATGGAGTAATTTATTCAAAGGTTCGCTGCCAGTATCGCAGCACCCTCCAGCTTCCCATTTTACATGCTCTGCAACAGCACCGCAATTAATATGAGCAGTAATCAAAACAAGACCGCCTTCCCTAAGTCCTTCTGCAGCTTCTTTGATTTCATCCCGTGAGACTCCGCTCTTCGGAATAACATTTCCTGCAACCCGAATTTGAAGTCCGACTAATTTATCAGCATCTTCTTCAGAATCCAATGTTTGGTTTCTTGCATCAGAACAAGCAACAACCAGATAATCAGCTTCTTTGGCAACGATCTTGTTGTGTCTTGCTTTTGGAGTAGCTCCAGAAGCAACAACCTTTTCCTGGTGAGCAACATTTCCACCGAGCATTAGCTCTCGTGATTCTCTTGCATTTAATGCCCCTTGTCCACCTGCCCTGTGTTTTTCCTTAAGCTCAAGTGTGCGTGAAGAGCTCAGAGGCAAATGCAATATTTTCTTTGTTTCGTCATCCCTAGTTTTACCAGTTTGTGTTCTAATGTGGCTAGACATGATATTATTATGGTAAATAGGGATTTTAAACATATCTGCTGTGATTATTTCTAGAATTATTTGATAGGTGAATTAATTATGGACGCAGAGAGTGCATTAAACAAATTGTTAGAGGGAAATAAGAGATATATGAGCGGCAAACTAGCTGAAAAAGATGTTGGTAGTGCCAGAGAAGCAAATAAGGACAGCCAACACCCATTTGCAACAGTAATCGGATGTTCAGACTCAAGAGTAGTTCCGGAATTCTTATTCGATGTAAATGTCGGGGATATTTTTGTAGTTATGAACGCTGGACACTGTGTGGACACACTTGCACTTGGATCAATTGAATATGGAGTTGCGCATCTTAACACACCTCTACTGATTATACTTGGGCATGAGAAATGCGGAGCAGTTACTGCAGCTTGCCAAGGCGGACCATGCCCACCAAATATTGCAGCAATTCTTGAGAAGATAAGACCTGCTGTTGAAAAGGGGGGGGCAGACAAAGTCGAGGAGTCAGTTGTTTTCAACATGAATGTTGCAAGTGAGGAAATTCGAAGAAGAAGTGAAATAATTAGAAATCTCGAGAAAGAAGGCAAGTTAAAAATCATAGAGATGAAATACTATATTGAAGATGGAAGAGTTGAAATAAAAAAATAATTGCCAGTATGTTTTACATGGGTTCACGATACTATATTTATAAACTGTTGTGTATATTTATGTAATAAGGTGTATGCCAATGCAGTTTCGTGGAATAGCTAGAGCCCCAAAATTTAATCCTGAGCCAACAGAAGATTACAAGAGGCGCCTAAAGATAATAAGAAATGCCTGCGCTCACGGGAAAGAATTGAAATGGGTAGTGCCAAGAGCAAAAAAAAGGATTACTGCACTTTATGGGTATCACCATGAGCACTACAGAGACTTAATAAGACGCCGTGAAAAACTATCAGATGATTTCGATCTAAAAACAAAGCATAAAGATACAGACAAATCCTGGCTAAAGCAGTATGAATACAGGAGCGTTTTGAAAAATGCAACTGAATCAATAGATTTAGCAAGAGAACTCGGGCCTTCGGCAATCCGAGAATTGCAAGATTTTATCTTTGAGAATCATCCAGTTTTGGAAGCTGCCAGGAAGTTGGCAAAAGAAAGATATTCCTCAGTTTGGGAATTCGTAAGTTTAACACTCCATAAAGCGATCGGGTTGACAAAACAATTTGGATTTGAGGCACCTTCAGATATAATTGAGGAGATTGCGAAAAGTGCAGCCGAAAGCGAATTTCGATATTACCTGGAATTAGCAGTTAAACATGCAAAAAGTGGATCTGTAATGGCTGCAAGGCACACATTAAATCGCTTAGGAGAAGAATCCGGTAGGGACTTGGACTATGATTATGTGGAAAGATACCCTGGAAAGATCCGGGAAGAGTTGATCCAAGAGATTCTCTCACTTGCACAAACGAATCAGATTATTATAGATATCCAATTGCTGATATCTAAGCTTGAGAGAGAGGATAATACTCAATTTGATCTCAGTACATTAAGACTGCTCAATGGAATAAAGAAAGACCAATCAGAATTTGGAACTGTTGTGCCAATAGATTGGTCAGATGTAGATAGAAGAGTACTTCTCATGATGTTGGAGAACTTGTGCACATTAGGCACACACAGTCTTGATTTAATGGAGAATTCAGAACAAGATCCGGAGCCGTTAACTGCAGTAGCCAAAGCCATTGATGCATTGGTGAAATCTTTAAACGAATTGAGACATGTGGAATTATAACAGTACCTTAATAAAATTCCAGTAAAATAGAGAGATAGATGGAATAGTGATAAACATGGCTGATTCTGAAAAGATGTATTTATTCAAAAAACAAATACGCAAACTAGAGGCATATAGGGGAAGCGGAACTGAACTGATTTCAGTATACATAGCAGCAGGCTCTCCATTGCATGATACAACTACCAAACTCCGTGAAGAACTTGGACAGGCAAGCAATATCAAGTCAAAATCCACAAAATTAAACGTCAGCGGGGCTCTTGAGAAATTACTAAACTATCTCAAGATATACAAAAAAACTCCAGATGAGGGAATTGTAGTTTTTGCAGGAAACGTTTCAGATAACCCGGCAAAAATTGATATTGAACTTTTTTCAGTTAATCCAATTCAGCCTTTGTCAATCGGAGCTTACCGCTGCGACAGCAAATTTTTCCTCGAGCCGCTTTTGCGCATGTTAGAATCCACTGATTCTTATGGAATTGTTGCGATTGATGGAAGCGATGCCACCCTCGCCAGAGTAAAGGGAACTTATATTGAAATTGATGATAAGGTCCATTCTCTTGCGCATGCAAAGGTAAGAAAGGGAGGACAAAGTGCCAGAAGATATGAAAGGCTTGTTGAAGAGCAAAAAGAAAACTACTATAAAAAAGTAGGAGAAGCAATGGACCGCGCTTTTCTTGGAAAGGTCAAAGGAGTAGTGATTGGAGGCCCTGGACCAATAAAGGATTATTTCATTGAGAAAAAATACTACAACTATCAGCTAAAAATACTTGGAACTGTCGACGTTGGATACAGTGATGAATATGGAGTTCGTGAAATTCTTTCAAAATGCGATTCGATTCTTGAAGCGCAGGAAGCAATAAAGGAAAAAATCCTGATTGACAGATTCATCAATCAGGTTGTTCATGACGGACTTGCAACGTATGGTGAATCGCAAGTTCGAAATGCAATAATTTCAAAGCAGGCAGATAAAGTCTTGATTTCTGAGGGAGTAGAACATATTGTTGGAACATATTCTGATTCAAAGGGAAATGAAGCAAGAAAGGTATTTCGGGACCAGGTTCCAGATACAATTCCAAATCCATCTGGAGATGGAGAACTTAAATTAAGAGAAAAACAATCGCTTCTTGAGGAACTTGCAGATCTTGCTAGGGCAAACAACATAGAAGTAGAGATTATTTCAACAAATACTACTGAAGGCGCTCAATTCCTAAATGGATTTGCAGGTGTTGGAGCATTTCTCAGATATAAGTCAAGATGACCATTTATAAGCATTTACATACACACTAATTTATATGATTTCTAAAAAAACATTAAGAAATCGCGTAGCACCAAAAGCCGCAGCTGCTGCTCTTTCTGGATTACTTATATGTTCATGCGGTCAGATGACTACTCCTCTTCCAACACAACTGCCAATTGTTGAACAGTTGCAAAGCGGAACAGACGCCCAAAAGCACGGGGATATTACAAGGCTTACTGTAATTTCTGGAAAACTGAACAGATGCATAGGAAAAAGAACATGTAAAGTTGACATACATATAGGCGATATTTTATTTATTATGAGATTTATGCCAGAAAAAAACGGAACAATGGAAGTGAGTATTGCTGATATTGGCCACAATGGCATTGTACTAAAGCACGAGTTCGATTTCTTTATGGAAGATAAACAAATACACTTCCAAACAATCAGGTTTGGAGAAAAAACAAGAATTGATCACACTGATCTTGAAATAGAAGTAATAAAAAATAGGAATTTTGAAACATCCATTAAACTACGACCTGTGGATGCCGCAAGTTCCGAGTGAATAATTTGAGCCCACTCCAACGAGAATCCCGTTGCTATGATAAGATGTAGCTGATCCTTCGTGAATGTAAATTGCCACTCCGCGTCTAAGTTCATTGAAGCAGTATGCATCTTGTGAAGAGCCTTTTGGAGTAATGCATCCTTCCTCTCCTATAGAGAAGTAAGTTGCATTTTTAGGGCCCATGCCGCTGCTTGCTGCAAAGTCAACTCCGCATTGAAGAACATTGTGTCTTACCTGCGGGTCAGTAACTCCACGAACATCCATGACGATATAAACATTTTCAGTAGAATCAAAGATTTGAAGGAATGTTGCTGAATCCACTTCTGAACCTGGAACAAACCCTTCAGTAGGTTGGACAAAAAGAACATAAACAGCAAGAGTTACAACTGCAACAAACAATATTGCAAGTGCAATTGTTTTGAGGCCGCTTCCTTTTTCAGAAACATCTTTTTTTACAACAGTTTCTGGGGGTTCTTGAAGAACAGGCTCTTTTGCAATGACTACTTCTTTTTTGACAGTAGTGGATTTAAGAGCCTTTTTCGGCTCTTTCTTCTTTACTGTTTTTTTCTTCCGGGTTTTCTTTTTTACCATGAAAATCAACTGAAGAGAGAAGCTATTGGGCATGAATCATAATAATCCAAGTTTGCCCTAATCTTAGCTTTATTTTCATAAATTATCGAGAATTTTGGAGGTTCGTTGGACGTTGAATAGCCAAGTTCAAATGATGATGGCTCGACCACATACTGATCCTGGCAGTCACTGACAGTTAATGATTTGTTTTGACCATTTGAATCTGTGACCATACATTTCGATGAGTCCACTGTATAAAGCGTCCAGCTCTTGTTCTTTTCTGTAAATGTACTGGCAAGATTGCTTGCACATGAATTCATTGCAATAGCATCAGCGTAAGATGTGTCCTGAAGATCGACAAAAATTGCAGTTTCGTTTTTTTCTTCAAAGTCAGATAAGAACTCAGTCAAAGTTGCATCTGAAGAAGTTTTGCTCAGGAAAAGGAATGTAAATGCACTAAATCCAAGCAAAATAACAATTACAGATGCAAATGCAGCTGCGAGAATGTGATTGGTTTTTGGAATAATGAATCTCGAGGTTGCCAAGATATAGAGAAATGCCAGTAGCAATAGAGAACCAAGTGAAAGGAATAGTATTGTTGAGAAGCCTCCAAGAGCAAGATATGGGTTTTCAGAAATCTCCTCTTTTGAAAGGACATTTGTATCTTCTGCAACACTTGCAATGCCTTGATTTACATTTTTAGCAAAGCCTCTGAAAAGCAAAAGAACCTTTGTTGCTGGCATAGTGCTTTCTTTTTTGAGAAGCATTTGACCATCAGCACTAAGCTCTTTGTATTCTTCTTCAAGTGAAACAAGATCATCTAGTACAATTCCATCATGGAATTGTGCATCAAGATCATCAGTCTGATTCTTGAGAAGCTCCAGGCTACTAAGAGAGACAGGATCCAGGTCTTTAGTATCCAGAACCAGAATCAATGAATTGAGCATGTTCTTTGCATTTCTGGTGTTGTTGTATTGCTCAAGTAACATAGCTGAAGAATTGTGAACTTTTCCAATAAGTTCCTCGTAAGTGTCAAGATCATCTGCAGTAGAAGAAAAGTCACGAACTTCAATGTCGTTTGGAATAGTAACTTTTAATCCTTTTAGTGAATCAAGATTCTGCTCAAGGGTGGAATTTAGAATATGCAATGTTGCCTCATCCCCAAGAGAAACTGCAAGTTCAGCAGAAGAATTTAGAGATGCGTATTTTGAATTGTACTCTGCTGCTGAGGATTCAGTAGTTGAATAGTTGATTCTTGAATTTGATTGAGTATAAATTGAAGAAGATGTTGCCTCATAACCAGAGAGTGGTTCGATTTTAGTAGAAAGTGCACTGACAGCATCATCTATTTCGTCGATTGCATCCTGATCCAGGTCAAATGATGGACAAATACCAAAGCATTTCAGATAACAATCATCCTTATCATCCTGATCATCTCTTCTTGGACTTCTAAAGATAGTTGATTCTATATCTCCGGAATAATCCTTAAGGTCCCCAGTCGTTCCTTCAATGTAGGATATTGTATCAAGAAGTGAATCCTCATTCAGGTTGCTCAGCTTATCAGAATAATTGCCCAGAATATGATCCATTGCAAAACTGGATGGTGCAAATGCATAAATCGCATCATAAAGTGGGTCTACAGCACCAAGTCCAAGTCCTTCTCCATATGCCGCATATAAAAGCATTGCATTTTGCTGGCATGTTTCTTCATCAACACAAGTAACAGGGTTTCCTGAAACCGTAATTTTACCATTGGCAAAAAGAACATCATCTCTACAAAGATATTCTTCTTTGTTTTTCCAATCATAACCATCGTTTCTGCTGTCATTGAATTTTTTAACAAGGCCTTCTAATTCTTCTATATCTTCGTCTGATGGATAGTATTCTCGAATATAATAATCATACATGACGGATTCGATTTCAGCTTGATCAGAAACCGGCTCTCCTTCTTTGAGCAAAAATGTTTCCTGCCCATCAAATGACACGACTGAATAGTCGGTAGAATCCAGAGTAAAGTTATTATAAGAAATTGTTATGCCGGATTCACTAGAATAGAAATAATCTGTTGGATTAAATGCAGACACTATTCCGATCAATAATAGTAGAGTAACAATGGTTTTATGGGAGTTCATCACATAGAATCAGTTAAACTTATTTAAATACTTTTTCATAATTCACGACTAATCACATAATCGGCCAAAGAGAGAAGAGATTGCCGATCAACAGAATCCGGAAGCTTTTCAATTGCCAATTTTGATTCTTTGATGAGCTTAATGGAGTATTGTCTTGCATATTCAACAGAACCATATTTATTGAGAAGAGCAATTGCCTCGTCAATATCTTTTTTGTCTTTAGAATGGCTTTTTAGAATAGAAATAAGTTTTTCATTATCAGCAGCAGATGCATGTTTCAAACAGTGAACTACCATCAAAGTTCTTTTGCCTTCTGAAATGTCTCCTCCGATCTCTTTTTGATATTTCTCAAAATCACCAGTGACATTCAGAATATCATCATGAATCTGAAATGCTGCTCCAATATTTTCACCAAATTCCCTGAAATTGGAATTGTGAGTGCCATCTCCAAATAGCGCTCCAAGCTCGCATGAAAGACCTATTAGTGCAGATGTCTTACCGCCGATCATCTGTAGGTACTCCTCTTCTGAAACATCGAATTTTTCGAACTGAATCCAGGAAATTTCAATTCCCTGACCATCAACAACTTTCTTGAAGGCATTTGCATAGAGCCTTTGAAGCTCAAAAAGCTTTGCAGGCTCAAGATCCAGGGAAACGATTTTTTTCCAGATTAGTGTGTAGAGGGCATCGCCGGAATTCAATGCCATTGGAAGCCCGTGGGTTATGTGGAGTGTGGGCTTACCACGCCTGAACTCTGAATCATCTTCTATATCATCGTGGATTAAAGTAAAGTTGTGGAATAATTCGATGATTGCTGCAGGCTCAAGAACTGATTCGTATTTGCCGCCAGTAGCACCACATGCAAGAAGAGCTAAGGTTGGACGAATTCTCTTTCCACCGCGCATAACATAAGGAGCAAGAAGGCCGTAGATTCTCTCATCCTCTGCATTGAGAGTATTCTGCATCAGTTGTTCTATACTCAATAGATATGACTTGATGTGAGGGCAATCCATAAACTAACCTTGTGCGAAGAGCTATTTAAAGCCTTTTTGAATGTCCGCATTGGCACTTGATTCGAAGGCATTCGTTCTTTTTGTCAAAAGTGACATTGATTGTCTTGCCTGGAATCCATACTATGCAGCATTTTTTACAAAAACTGTTTTTGAGTTCTTTTGGAAGGCGCACCTTGTGTTTTTTGATTAAATCCAGTGCCATCTTGATGTATCTAGATGATCTGGTCGCATTCTTCGAGCTGTAGGTCTTTTGGGCCATGATCACCAAATCGATTATCGAAGAGCGGACACTTGATTTAATAACCTTCTTGCGCCTATTGTCCATGCAGATGGTACGATGGAAAATTTTATAACTGATTACTTTATTGATCCAATTTGGAGTAAAACAGGGTATAATGTGGTAAACACCCTGGTTTATGCAATAATTGCCATTGGAGCAGTTTATGTAATTAATAGAATTCTCAAAGGAAAAATTGTAATAGACGAGAATTTCGTCAAAAGCATACTTGCATTTGTTTTACTGGGCTCAACTCTTCGCAGCCTGACTGATGCAATTGACAATAATGTTTTCCAGGCAGTATCTCCAATTCACGAATTTGTGCTTGATAGTGGAATTTATGCCTATGGATACCTCACAGTAAGTCCTGGGATTTACCTGGTTACTGCAGGGCTGCTATTCATATCAATGGCAATACTTTACAGAATAAAAAGAATGGATCTTCTTGCATGGGTTGGTATTGGGTTATGGCTCCCGCATTTCATATTGCTTCTTCCATTTATGGAATACCTGCTATATTCAATTCCAATATTCATACTGGCAGCCATCCCAGCATATATTGCATATAGATATTGCAAAGACAAGATATATGCAGCCGTTGTTGCAGGACAGGCTCTTGATGGGGCAGCAACATTTTTCGTAATAGATTTTTTCTCGAAGATTTCTGGGATTCAGTATTTTGAGCAGCACGTGTTTTCTGCTGCAATTGGAAATTTCGGAGGAACATTCTTTGTGTTTTATTTAGTTAAATGCGCTATTGCATTTGCAGCAATACATGTTCTTAAAGGAGAAAAAATGGATCAGGAAGACAAATATTTCATTGCGCTTGTTTTGATGATTATGGGCTTTGCGCCTGGAATCCGGGACATACTTAGGATGGTGCTTGGAGCATGAAGGAATTTATGAATAGTGCAATCAAAATTGCACAGAAAGGATTTACAAAGGGAAATTCTCCGTTTGGAGCATGCATTGTGAAAAATGGGAAAGTAGTTGCAGCCACCCACAATACTGTTTTTGAAAAGCAGGATTCTACAAACCATGCTGAGATCAATGCAATTAGAAAGGCATGCAAAAAATTAGGAACATTTGACCTTTCTGGCTGCGCAATCTATTCGACTACTGAACCTTGTCCCATGTGCTTTTCAGCAATCCACTGGGCAAGAATTGGTGCAATTGTTTATGGAACGACTATTTCCGATGTTAAGAAACTTGGGTTTTCAGAGCTTACGATAAGCTGCAAGATGATGAAAAAACAGGGAAAATCAAAAGTTAAGATCAGGGGGGATTTCATGAGAGCAGAATGTGTTGAGCTTCTCAAGGAATGGAAAAGAAAAATTGGGAAAACATACTAATATTAACCTCGATAATAATCAATAGCCGAGGTTTTTACTAATTTTTCTCATGTTTTGCATAAAATCCAGAAGTAGATTTAATTAACTAGTTTTGTTGTAGTTATTACATTATCATGGCAATTTAGGAGGCAGACCAGAATGAAACATATATCCAAAGATAAAGGAAAGGCAAAACCAACTAGAATTACTAAAGAACCCCTAAACCAAGGATCGCAGACTGAGAATCCTTTGTCCAGGAGAAGGATATTGCTGGACCAAGTAAGCTATAGGCAAATTGTTGATTATGCAATTGAAGTGATGGAAAAAGAAGGAATAACTCGGAGAATACAATTGCACAAACATGATCCATTACTATACGAGGCTTTGAGAAAGAGAGGATTGCTTGACCAGACATTTGCTCACGTAGATCAGCAAAGAGATGACCTGGCAATAGATGCAGTAATTGGCGCTCTTGAAGAGTTCTGCTCTGAAGAATAGCTACTTTTTGATTGGCAAAACAGCCATTCCAAGATTATCCAGTGCTTTTGCTACTCTTGGATTTTGATCTTCATGGAAGTTTGAGAGTTTATGAGCCAAACGAAGCAGGCTAATTGACTCGAGTCCGTCCTTTTTGCGCAACCTATTTACCTCATGATAAAGCTTTTGAATTTGTTTTTGAGCCATATAAATCCCTATGAATAATTCTAATTAGTCAGAAACATAGTGGTAATACTAGGAAAATAATATAAATATATTGAAGCTACAGCTTGGTTGCAATTGCAATCAGAAGAAAAATTGCGCCAAGCAAAATAAGCGGCAAAGTAATTTTTGCAACAGCAACTATTGAATTGACTGTCGAAATGAGCTCAATAGACTGCTTTGCCCCAATAACATTAATGTCAAGCCACTGTGTATCTGAGAAGAATTTTGCACTTTGCATATCATCAATTGCTTCCTTGCACGCACTGTTAATAGCAAGAAGAAGTGATTTCTCAGAATCAAGAGGATTTAGCACTCCTTTGACCATGTTGGTCTGGTGAGTATCAGTAGTAAAGACTCCGACAATAAATTCCCTTCCAAGAGATTTGCCAATTTTTTTCACTTCTTTATCTATTTGATTTTTAAAATTCGGAGTAACTCCATTGGAATCAATTAGAACAACTACATATTCCGGAGAAGATGAAAACACTGCAACACGAATTCCAGCGCCTCCGATAACATCAGAATCAATTTTCCTAGTTGCAACTCCGATCTTAAGAGGTTTTTTCGAATCTTTGACAGCTAGAGAATTCTTAAGTGCATTCAGATAACCGTATCCAACCAAACTCCCAGGCTCAAAGCTCGTAATATCCCCAGTCTCAGAATTGTGCTGATCTACTATCATTGCATCTTCTACATGCTTTTGAGCTTCAAACATCAGGGAAAGGCCAAGACCAAAATTGATATCTTCTGTGAGCTCTGGAGCTCTGGAGAGACTTATCATTGAAGAATTGTTTACCCGAAGAGCTTGTGCCTGGCATTCTTTCATTGAACCAGTTGAAATGGAAACTTTTGCATCTTTATAGACTGCTGATTTTAGAGAACTGTCAACTAGTGTTAGAATTTTATCCATTTCCGAAGTTGAAACCGGATTTAGATCATGAGTTACCGTTCCATGGAAAACAAATGTGCTTGAGTTGTATTTTTCATCCATTGCTTTTGTGATAAGATGCGAAAATTCACTTCCGCCAAGGTTCCCAAACGGACCAAAATGAACATATGGAGTAACAAAGAAAATAGTGTCTTTTTTCCTCTTAAATGCCATTAGAGAAACCAGTGTTTTTACCGGCTCTCCAACTTGCATAAACGCTTTTTCCATGTCCTTATTATTATAGAGCCATTGGCCAAAGAAATAAGACATAGCATCAGTACTTCTTATTCCAAAGTTCTTTTTCATCGGAGCATTTATGATAAAGAAAAATAAGGCAATTGCACCAAGAAGAACGAATGATGATATGTAGAACTTGGCTGCAAGATCGATAAACGGCTCACCGGCAAAGTAAAGACCATGATTGCTTCCAAGGAAAAACAAGTAGAACAAAAGCTGGATCATTGCAAAGAGAATCGATCTGTATTTCAGAATAAAGACAAATCTCGCAATAACATACCATAAAACAAAAACAAGAGCAGAGCCAACAAGTATCACTAATTGAGCCCAAAGCGGATTTACTCCAACAAGCAGGAAACTGATTCCATAGGCAATTGAATAGACAATCTCTCCTCCAAGAGCAGTTGCAGCGATTCTCCGATATGGCATTTTCCGAATAAGGATTTTTACTACAAGTGATGATATGAGAGCTGGAAGAGCTAAAACCATCAATCCATTTGCAGCAGCCTGTTCAATAGGTTTTTCCAGGTTCAGCAGAATTCCAAAAACCAGACTAAGAACTATTATTCCTGCAACAATATATCGGGATTTTGGAAGAGTAATAAGATAAGAAGTCAAACTTACTGCCTTGTTGATGTTTGTCATCGCTTTTAATACATTATCAACACTTTTAAAGTCATGTCTGATTTGATTTGCCCAAAATGTGGCAAGCATGGTGATGAAAAAGAATTCATTGAAGCATTCTGCAGCGATTGCTATCCAGTCAAACTCAAATGCCCAACAAAGCTTAAAGTAGAGCAGTGTAAAGGATGCGAAAAGCTCAAGATTAGTGGTGAATGGACAGCTTATAGTGATAAAAAAATAAGCGATTTTGTAATTGGAAAGTGCAGGGGAGATTTTAATTATGGGAATTTCGATCTTGAGAACCACATCGCAGAGTTCACAGTAGTCAAAGATGGGAAAAAAACCACCGTAAGAAGAAGCATTCTCTTTGAGATTGTCACAACATTGTGCAAGTACTGCTCAAGAATCAGTGGAGGATATTTCCAAGGAATAGTCCAATTAAGAGGTCCTGAAAAGAAAGTTGAAAAATATGCAAATATGTTCATCAAAAAATTAAGCAGTAAAACATTTATCACAAAAGAAGAGGAAAAACATGGCGGATTTGATCTTTATGTCGGAAGCTCAAAGGCAGTGATTGTTCTTCTAAGTGAGCTGAAAGTAAAGGCTACTATCACAAGGAAACTTGTGGGTCTTGAAGAAGGAAGAAGATTATATAGAACTAGTTTCCTGATCAGATTATGAATCCAGTCCAAGGTCACCAGACATTCCTTTTGGAACTTTGAGTGCCTCTGGAACCGCAATCAGATGCAGAAGAGTGCTTTTGAATCTTGCAATCAAGGCAAAGAGCGCTGCTTTGGCAGGAAGAACTCCAAACAAAGCAAATACAAGAGTCGCCCCGCCCTCACTTAATCCAAGACCGGCAATTGTTGGAGAAGGAATGAATTCCAGCATTGTAATTAGTGGCTGAAGGAAATAGTATGCCAAAAATTCAGGGAAATCAGTTTCCAGATTAATGCCAACTGTTTTTGCAGCAAAGTACCAGGATAGAGCCCTGAAGTTCCAGCTTATAATGATCAAGGCAATTATATGAGGAGTTTTTTTCACTATAACATGAGAGCTATCCTGCATACGCACAACTACTTTGTATAGCTTGGATATGATTGGAATTGATTCAACAAATGAGAACAAGAGAAGAAATCTCTTAGAAAACAGTATAAGTACCATCAATGCAATGAGCAAAGAGATTACAACTGCCCCGAGAATCAATATCCAGCCATCTGTAGGTCCTATAAATACAAATAAAATGTACAAAATTGCAATGCTTCCAGTTACAACCTTAAAAACAAAATCAAAAATCTGTGGACCGAAAATAGAGAGAAGTGCCTTGTCTGATGGAACATTATAATTATATTTTAACGCAGCAGCAGTTGCAAAATATCCAGTTCTTGATGGAGAAAAATCAGCTAGGAGAATACCAACAAAATGAGATTTTAAAATATTGAAAAATTTGATTGATTCTCCAGCTTCCCTAAGTAAAATCTGAATCCTGTAGGACATTACTAAATCCATAGCAAAAAGAGAAGCAATACTCAGAAAAAGAAACCATAAATTAATCTTGCTAAGCTCTGATATGACATTCTCAAAGCCAACCAAATGCAGAATCAGCGCAACAAGTAATAGTGAAACTACTGCATTGACTAGGATGAGAATTCGCTTGCCCATAATGGCCTTTTAGCGGCATAAGTTAATTAATCTCACGAAACTGGATCGTGAATTCAAGGTTCTTTTTATCAGGAGCAAGCCCAGCAGTTGGCGAAATAATCTGATTGACCTGATTGAGTTTTTTCAAAGAAAGATCAATTTCAGCCTGAGTAAGCCTTTTGGAAAAGCAGTTAAGAAAGCAAATCAAGCTCTCTGCACAAAAATACAGTGAAGCAGAGAGATTTTTTTGAAGTTCTTTGGGATTCTTTTCTAAAGTTGTCTTTCCTTCCATTGACGGAGTATTATTATTTACACCAAATACACTTGCATGAGATTTTTGGGATAATATCCAGTATTGATTAAAGAAAAAATTCTCATATGTTTCTTTTGAGTACATGTTTTTCATCATTTTCTGGAAGCTATATTTTCTTCGCAGATTCTGAAGTTTTCGTTCTTTGGTGCCAGACCATTCACTGGCAAGCTTTTGCTCTTCAAGCTGGTTCATCTCACTCTGATTTTCAAAAATTTCTAGCTCGCACTTGTATGCATATTGCCAGATAATAGTCTCAAAAACAGTTCGAAGGTTATTTCCAGCAGGATCCAGAAGCCCGCTAGTAACAAGACGATAAGTTGCAGAAAGATAAATGCAGTTTCTGTAAAAAAGAGCTGCAAGCTCTTGTTCCAGATCACTAAGCCCATCCTTATTAAGATGGAAATATCTTGCAAAGGAAAATGCAATCAGATCCTCTAGAAGCTCGCACTCCTGTGAAAACATTAACTTGCTTTGAGAACTGACATAATCGTATTGACGATCAAGAGGCTTGTAGTTTTTCATAATTCATCACTTGTAAAGTTTCTTGTATGCATCAAAGAAAGGAACAAGAAATATAGAATTGGCATATTTTTTATCTGCTCTTCTTATAGAATACGCAAACACATGCTCCCCATAAGGAACATATTCAATCAATGATACCCCATTTTTCCTAAGTTCGCTAGAATAATTTGGGATTACTCCCTTAAGTATCTCAAGCCCAAAAAACTTTTTCTTATGTGTTTTCTGAAGAGTTTGTGCAAGTTCAAGTGCTTGGGTATGATGTGACGCAACAACGATCCCAAAATCTTTGGTAGTCTGCTCAAATGCAAGAGATATCAAGCCAAGATATTTTACGTGGATTTCATGTGAATCAGATAAAACAAGCTCATCATTTTCATGATATGCTCCTTTTACCAAACGGACTTTGACCTTTGTTTTTTGTGAGAATTTAGCCAGATCAAGCAGATCTTTCTCAGTTCTTTTGAGATTTGCCTGAAGCGTGATTCCAAGCTTGTATTTAGATGCAAAACGGCGATAAAACCGAATTGTAAAATCAGTTACTTCTGAATATTCCATATCAAGCCATGTTTGGATTTTTTTAGATGATGCATATTTTATGACTTCGAGCATCTGATGAGAACAAAATTTTTCTGAATCTTCTTTTTCAAGAACATTAAAGCCAAACTGAGTTGGTTTGATGCTGATTTGTGCTTTGAGTTTATTCTTTGAAATAAGATCAATCAGATGTTTGTATTCATTAACAGCATCCATCACATGGGGAATTTCTGTATGTGCTTCTCCAAGGTAATGAATAACGCACGGTGTTTTCAGGCCCTGGCAGTAGGTAATAGCATCCTCGGCCTTAGCTCCTGCAACCCACCTGTTTAGGATATTTAGGAACAGAAAGTTCCCGAGATTTCTAATTGCTCTGGTCAGCATAGATAAACACTTTTAGATTAACAGTATACTTTTTTATGTGTTCAGTCGATGACAATTTTGGCTGTATATAGCTTTTCAGCTACACTTTCGCTGATTTCTTTGTCATTTATCTGGAATATTGAATAGAGGTTGGGATTTGTTTTCTTCATGTTTGCAAAGAATACCTTCTTTTCATCAAGAACCCTGAATAACGATTTCTTTTCTGATTTTTCAATTTTTTCCTTCCAGGATTTTACTTTTATCAGAGCAGATCTATATTCTTCAGTCTCATGAATTTCCATAACATCACCTAATTCCCAGTGGGACCTCCATCTCCTATAGAAACAAGAGTTATATCTGATAATGGACCATCCCAGGAATTGTAATCAATTCCAGCAGATTCAAGACGGCTTCTCAGAAATACCAGAGCTTCATAGCCATTCTCCATTCTGGCAAGCCTGTCAAATGTTTCTCCGCCAAGTCTTCCATTGACCATTCTCCTAACTTCACTAAAATCACCAGACAGATATGCTTCCCTAAGTCTTCGCGCTCCAACAAGTCTCTGGAGGTAAGAGCCCGCTGCAGTTTCCATTGGATAGCTAATCCTAGTTGGAGTATGGCCATGTTCCCGGGTAAGTTGCTGTGCATGCAATTCAGTAAGGCCTTCATGAAGCCAGCTTACATAACCAAGAACAGTTTCTCTCCCCTCGCCTCTTTCCCATCTTATGGTGCGTCCACCACCAAGCCATGCAGCATAATGCAACTGCTCATGAACAATCACTACTCTTCGATCAGCCTCAAGTTCTTCAGAACTTATCACAACATGGCTTGTGCCAAGAAAATAAAGGCCTCTTGTATCATGATAGGAAAGAGCTTCATTAACAAGATCGAAGAATTCTTGCGGTTCTGTAGTTAAAATAGGAGGAGTACTTGCAAACCTCTCTCCAAGACGTGAGCCTAAATAAGATTCGGTAAGCCACGTCCCTGAAATTTCTCTTGATAATTGTGCATTTGCTTCTGCAAGCTCTGGATCAACAGGACGCACTGCAAGAGCTCTTAAGCTGGCTGCTGGAGCAGGTCCGCGTTCGGCTATAATAGCGGCATGTTCATCTGCTGCTCCACTGCTATGTGCCCGAGCATCTTCAACTGATGCCAAAATCAATTGTGGAGCTTCATGCGAATATGCATCTGAGAGTACTACTTGTGGCTCGACTTCTTCTAAACTATAGGTAAGTATGTCCTGGATAGACTCAAGTGCAGCTGAAACAGATCTTGCAGCATCGAGCACTCTCGGAACAACTACCGGAGCAGGCGTATCAATTACAGTTCGAACACTTCGGTGTGCATCTTCAACAGTATTGCCAAGATTGGCCGGCTCTCTTACAATTCTGGGTTCGGCCATCATTCCACCGTTGGATTAAGCTCTCTGCAAATCTCAGTAAATTCTTGAAGTCTTATACGACTGGAACTGGAATCTTTTTTCCCTTTGAGAGATTTTTTCATCCAGTTAGAAAAAAGCGTGTGTGATTTTTTCAAATATGAAATCTTTTTCATGAACTTTTTGGGTTTCTCTTCTGATTGATCCCAATCAGCCAGTGCGATCTCAATTTTAGAAAGAGATTTGCTCAGTCTTTCCCGAGTATTCATCTCAAGTACGATCAATTCATTCATTTTATCACCTCAGCCTGAAGATCTTTGGCTTTAGCATACCATCTGCTTCAACATCTTCAGATTCAATCAAGGTTTTTTTCTCAAGAAGCTCAAGATAATTTCGTATCTGCCTCTTGGTTTTTGGAATCTTTGCAATAAATTTATCATAAAGCTTTGAAGAAGGCAATTCGCCATCTTTTAGGATTTCCAGAATAAGTAGTTCTTCTGAAGATAGATTATATTCTGAAACTTTGAAAGAAGGCTCTGCTGAAGCAACATCCTCAACATCCTGAAGCATTATTTTTGACCTGCCAGCCTTTTCTGCATGCTTTGCAGATTTCCACAGTCTCTCGATCACAACTCTTGCAGAGCCACAGTCAACTGAACGTGCAACTTTGGTAAGTAACCGATCATCATAGCTTCCTGGAAGAAGCGCATGCTCAGCACGAATGCGAAGAATTGAAAGGAGCTGATCTTCTGAATAATCTTCAAATTCCATATCAGAAAACCTAAGAGAACTGCGAACTCTTGAATCGAGTTTTGATAGAAGCTCTTTGTTATTTGTAATCCCAATAATCCCAAAGCTCAGCTTTTGCTCGTTTGCTCTTGAGACCACATAAAGCAGCTTATCATGACGAAGACCATCCATCTCATCAAGAATAAGTAAAATTGGCTTATTGTAATTTTTCACATATTCAGTAATTCGATTGAAAATTTCATCTGTAGCAAGTCCTCTGCGTGGAAGCGGGAGCCGCATTGCTTCGATGATTTTATTATAAACTGCCATCTGAGTTGGGTTTTCCCAGCAGTTTACATACACAGGAAGAACTGATGATGAATGGTCAGTTAACTGTTTGAGAATATATTTCACACATGTTGTTTTGCCGCATCCTGAAGGGCCATATATGAAAAGATTATCTGGAGTCCTCCTTGATAATAGAGGTTTTATTGAATCTGCAAGCACCTGCAATTCTTTATCCCGATGCCCAAGCTCATCTGGCATATGGTCTGGAAGAAGAATCTCCTCGAATTTGATAATAGAAGGATCATCTGAAGAACCGTCAAAATAATTGGGCATAGCAAAATAATACAGATAAAGTTTAAAATTACCGCAGAATCATCTCATTTCCGCGGAAAGATTAGTCGATAATTACGTCTCTTCCAGTGAGTTTTTTATGAATTTTTCGGCTGAGATCATTATCATCGATCTGAAATGCAGAATAAAGTCTGGGGTTTGTCTCCTTCATTTTTTGGAAGAATTCTGCCTTCTCATCTCTTAACTTAGCCACATCATCTTTTTTTGCCGCATCTAGCTTCTGCATCAAGGATGCGATTTGTGCTTTGGCATTTTTATATTCAGTCGTATTAACTAGATCCATCCGCTCCACCTTCAATCAATCTTTCAACCCTAACAGAATCAGCAATCAAAGGATCCTGGTCCCACGTAGAGCGGTCAACTCCTGCTGCATCCATCCGGTCAAGCAAGAATGCTACTGCATCTGAACCTCTAGTCACATAACCAGTTGCACCAGGTTGTCTTGGATCTGGAACATATTCCCTTTGTTTTGCAAGTGTTTCAAAAGTCCCTTCACCAAGCCTTGCATTTAAGCGCGTTCGAACTTCGCTAAAGTCACCAGTCAAATAAGCACGTCGAAGCACCGGCTCTCCAACGATTCTCTGCAGATAGAATGCAGTTCGAGTCTCATGTTCGTATGTTGATGCATCTGGATGTATCCCATGAGCACTTGTTAATTGCTGAGCATGCAATTCAGTAAGCCCTTCATGAAGCCAGGTGATGTTACCTTGATCTACAAGCTCCCCTGAATCAGAAGTCCATCTGATGTGATGACCACCTCCAAGATATGCAATGTAGTGCAGCATTTCGTGTGCAACAGTCGCTTCAAGAGCATCCTTGACAATATCATCCTGAACAGATCTTACTGCAATATGATTGGTTCCTGGAAAATACCTGGCAGTAGATCCATAGTGGCCCTCAAGCGCATCCAGAGAGTCAAAAAATCTCTCAGATTCAACTGTGAGTATTGGAGGAGCAGAGCTTACTACAGCATGAAGGTCTGCACCTAGATAACTTGCAGTCATCCAGCCAAGTGCAGTAGTTCCTGCTTGACGCGCAACCTGAACATCCTCATCAAAAACTTCAGGAACATCAACTCCAGAGCGCCGCTCAAGCTCATAGTGTATTCTTCGAAGTTCCAGTTCGGTTGTCTGGATACTTATATCGAGTCTTCTTATTTCCCCTCGATCAGGATTAGGTATTCTCTCGAGCCTTGCAAGTTCTCTGCGATCTTGCCTCAGAGAAGTTTCAAAACCTGCTGCACTTGTCTCAAGCTCTTCATCAGACCTTCGATCTGGAAGTCTATGTGATTCTATATAGCGCATTTCCCTATCAGTATGATCACGCGCTTCATCCTCACTAGCAAAAACCTGCATCGTATCATGTGCAATCCCATATGGAAGATTAGCTAGTGCATCTCTTACGGTTGATGATCCAAAGGCAGTAGTTGCCTGGATTGTAGCAAGCGCTGCCATAACCGCTCCAGTAATGTTAGGTTGCAGGGGCTGCGGAATATGGCTCATGTGTTCAGTTGCAAGCCTGACTGTTTCTTCTGCAGCCTCAAGCCCTTGTTCAAGTTGCTGTGGTCCTCCTCCCATTTACATTGCCTCCTTCTTTTTCAGATAATTGCAAATATTACTAAATTCATTTAGCCTCGCAATAACTGCTGGAAGATCCTTTTGTCCTGTGAGTGATTTCTTTTGCCATTCGGAAAACATTTTATGTGAAACTTTCAAATAGTTCATTCTTTCTCTCAAATGAGAGGGTTTGTCTTTTGTGTTGTCCCATCTTGCCAGGGCAATTTCTATAGAAGTGATGGATTTGTTGACTTTTGTTTGTGCTTCTGATTCCAGTTGGATTAGATCGATCATTTCAACCAAGAAATAGTTGTAGGCAAATCAATAAATAATAAAACGCTTGCGCACCCAGACATACTGATGTCAATTTACTGGGTGCTTAAAGAGAACGGAGAAAAGGAAAGGTTTGAGAAAGCTAAAGTAAAAAAAGCAATCAGAAGAAGCGGGCTCAGCCCAAAGGAATGCGATGAGATTCTTCAGCAACTATACCCGTACATTTACAATGGAATAAGCACCAAAGCAATCTATCACATGGTTTATGATTTAATTGAACAGATGAGACCTGAAGTCTCGCATAAATACAATCTCAAAAGAGCACTCCAGCGCATTGGCCCTGCAGGTTATGAATTTGAGGACTTTGTGGGAAGGCTCCTTAGCCTAGAGGGATATGACACAAAATTAAGGCAGACCATAGAAGGAAGATGCTTGAGTCACGAGATAGATGTTGTTGCAGAAAAAGATAGCAGGAGATATATGATCGAATGCAAATTCCGCAATCAACCAGGATATAAATGCAGGATACAAACAGCACTTTATGTTTATGCAAGGTTTCTTGATTTGAAAGAAGGAACCAAACTCGGAACCTGCGAAAAATATTACAGGCCATGGCTTGTTACAAATGCAAAATTCTCGCAGGATGTTATCACATATGCAGACTACAAGGAAATTGACCTTCTTGGATGGAGATATCCATTCAAGAACAGTCTCGAAGTTAGGATAGATCGATCAAAGTGCTATCCAGTTAGCGTCATAAAAATGGGAGACCGAACGCTTAGGCAATTGCTTAAGAAAAAGATAGTTACTGTTTTTGATTTTCCAGAAACTCCAGAAAAACTTGCACGCAAAACAGGAATTTCAGATCGCAAATCAAGAGAAATTTTGGAGAAGGCAGATCATGTACAAAGATAGAAGGATGGATATTGATGCTTTTCGTGGAGTTGCAATAGTATTAATGATAATTTTCCATTTGACTTTTGATCTTGAATTTTTGAGAATTGTCCATATTAATTTTGAGGATTTGGAGCTATTATTATTTCAAAGAGTTGTTGGGACCATGTTCCTTCTTCTTGTGGGGATATCTCTGATTTTAAGCGAAAAGAAGAATAATGAAGGATATAAGAGGCATCTTAAGAGAGCTGTGAAATTGGGTGCAGTTGCACTTTTGATAAGCATAGCAACATGGATAGTTGCTCCAGAGGAATTCATAAAATTTGGAGTAATACATTGCATAGCAGTATCCACATTAATTGCTCCGCTATTTTTCAGGTTTAAATGGCTTAACCTCATACTAGGAGTAATATTGATAATTGCAGGAATTTCTGTTCATTATACAGACATATATTATTTGTTCTGGCTTGGATGGATAACTCATACATATACTGCACTTGATCATTATCCACTGGTTCCATGGTTTGGAGTTGTGCTAATCGGGTTGTTTCTGGGAAAGGTTATGCCAGAGTTCAAAGTAAAGAATAAACTAACAGAAGGCCTCACATACCTTGGAAGAAACTCACTGCTAATATATGTCATACATCAACCACTGATAATTAGTTTGCTTTTGTTATTATTTTACTTAAGATAAAAATAGAAAAAGAATAAAAAAAATTATTTCTTGTTTTTGCCTCTCCAGTAAAGAATTCCTCCTAAGAGAAGTGCTAAGAGAAGTACAAGGAGCAAGAATGGACCGGTATCGTCACCAGTTTCAGATGGTTTTGTGTCATCTGGAAGAGTTGGTTTTGGAAGTGCATTAACTGTTGTTTCGGTCAATACATCTCCATTCTCATCCAGAAGTGCAACCTTATATGGACCTTCCAAAGTAAGTGGAAGCTCAAGGTTACCATTTTCATCTGTTTTTCCAGTGTAAACCTTTCCGTCTGGACCAGTTATTTCAACATCGCAACCAACGCAAGGTTTGTCACCGATAGTAACTTTGATAGGTTTTGTATCACCAACAAATCCATCCTCACCTTCAACCTCGTTCTTCTTGCAGAAATGATCTACACATGTGTATTCTGCACCACAAGAAGGACAGTCAACATCATCACCACACTCATAAGGAACAAGTGCATGATCGACGATATCACCGCAACCTTCTATAAGTTCGCAATTGAAAGCTGAACTGCAGTACTTGTCAGGTGCACAATCACCATCAACAGTACATTCATGATCATCATCAGGGCCTGGTTCTGGTTCTGGCTCTGGTTCTGGCTCTGGTTCTGGCTCTGGTTCAGGCTCTGGTTCTGGTTCTCCATCATCGCAGGAAGAACATGAAACTAAAGTTCCTACTACATCATCAGAACTGTATCCAGATCTACTTGCATGAACCTTAACCTTCATATCGCAACCGGAGAATGTGAACTCACCATCGCTGTCGGTATTTCCTGATGCAAGTGGTCCTCCATCATATACCTGAACAGTTACTTTGGCTCCGTTTAGTGGAGAACTGCCGCTTTTTACAGTAACAACATTTTCTTCACAATCGGAATCTAAAGAAACCTGAAGATTTTGGTTTCCGCCGTCATCATTATCACCATCATCACATGGGTAGCCATAACCAGTATAGCCATATCCATAGCTGCCTTCGCAGTCATAACCAAATTCACTAAAGTCACCGCACTCGAAACATAATTCACATGACATAAGACAAATGAAATTAGGAAGAGATGGGCCATAGGGATGGTCACAACATAGATAACGAGACGCTTGAGCAAAGCTCATTGATGTCAGTATCATCAATCCTAGAAATATGATAAGAATTCTACCGTTCATGACTAATGAAGGAACGGTACATGTTTAAAAACGTTTAGGAAATGTCGCACTATTTTTGATAGATAGCAACCGAATAAAACTTGTTATAAATGATAGAACATAAAGTATTCCGATAATCTCCGGAAGAATTATTCCCTCGAGGATTAAGAAAACAATTACGAAAAACAGGAATATGATGAATGCAAGCTCTGGAACAGACGGATTCAGAATAAGGTACAATAAAACAAACCAGGATAGTGCAAAAAGGATTACAGATATCTGCATCATCCGGTTTTCAAAAACAGCACCACTAGATGAATCAAATACTGTTGCGACCTTGTGCCATTTTGACAGCGCGCCACCAGAATAGTAATAAGATTTCTTCAATACCCCAGAATAAACAGTATAATCATAGGATGAATTAGTTATTTGATATTTGTTTGGAGAAACTTTCTCATACTCAACTTCTGAGGAGTACATGTTAGAACCAACAAAAGAGGATAACGTAGAGCTGCCATTCTCTTTGGATGAAAAGAACGGCCCAGTTGCAAGATTATTTCTAAAAAGATAGAAGGATGGGCTTTCGTAGATAAGCTCTATGTGCTCGACCCCCTGGTGGCGATAGAAAAGCCAAAGATAATGTATTGAATTACTGTCATCTTTGAACAGCAGGATATATCTTGCATTCAAAGGCAAAAGATACTCGGCAGTATTGTTGATATATTCTCTATTTTCAAACATATAATTGAGGTAATTTGTCACAGGACTGTTTGAATCTGAATAAACATTTTGAGTCTCAACAGTAGATGCAGTAATTACTGGCTTTGAGAAGAACTGGCTTGCTGGAGTTGCCATTGTTTTTGAGAAGCTATTAACCCAAGGATATGGACGATATAGATGAAGGGGAAGGCTAAGGATATTGGTTTCACTAGTATCGTTTGCCATCAGTAATTTTGCTTCCTGCCAATCATTTGGATATTCGGTTGATGTAATCTGTCCGTTTAGCCAGAGGAAGCCAAAATTGGCCATGAGAATTGCGAGAAGCGGGATAATGAAGAAAAATTTAGTTGATTTTTGAGATAAGAAAAATGAACCATATGCTCCTGCAATTGCATATACCAGTGCCAGCAGTCCGACAAATTTCTGAGAATCCCTGAAAAAGAAATATAGTGGTAAGGTCTCTCCAAAAATATCAAAGATAAATGAAATAGGACTTGTTGCTCCAAGAGCCAGCAAAAATGCAATGAAAAATGAGACTGTGAGGAAAAGGCATTTTGTCAGATCAGTTTTCAGCAGATGATATATGCCCAATCCCGCAATAATGACGAGAAAGGAAAATGGAAGATACCAGTGGTCGAAAAAATCTTTTGTAAGCCTAAAGCCACCTCTCCAAAATCCATGTAACGAAAATACAGATTGTTCAGTAGACATGTCATTAGCACGAGCGCCAAAATCTTCAAGATAATCTGATGATGAGCTTGTTAGAGAATAAGTTTCATCAAAAGTTAGAATAGTTGGAAGTATCCAGAAAAGATTAACTGCAACAATAATTAAGCCAAGAGCAGCGGTTCTTTTGATTAGTAATTGAGATTCTTTTGTCTTCATGGCATAGTATAAAATGAAAAGAATAGCATATGCAAGCAAGAAGAATTGCAAGTGCATGGCTGCTTACTGAAGCAATAAAAGTTAGAACTGCACATTTTACCAGTGAGGATCTATCGCCAGGCTTTTCCAGAAATTCATAGAAATACTTTATTGCAAATGGCCAAAATGCATAAGATAATAGAACACTCCAATGCCCTGCAAGAAATCTTACAAATACAAAAGAATTCAATAAATAGAAAAATCCAGCAACAAATCTATTGTTTCCGAGTTTAGAGGGCAAAGAATAGTGAGCAGAAACTCCAGAGAAAAAAAGGATAAATAGTAGCAATAGCTTTTGTACAACTTCAACTGAAAGGAATTGAGAAAGTGCTGCAAAAACAAGTTCAAACGGGAGATATGCACCATAAGGATTTGCTACATCCCCATATAAACTGCCAAAATGATCATCAGAAAAAGTTTCCGGACCCCATTGCATATCAAGGGTAAGATAGTATCCCAGGATCTAGGAGGGGGAGTATTATCAGAAGGGAGATTATGAGATATATTGACAATGTTATAATCTTTTTTATCAAAAAAATCACTTCGCAATCACTCTTTCAAATAAAGAACGAAACTCATCAGTTGTTTTTTCCCAATTAAATTTTTTGGAGTAGACCAAAGAACTTTCGCACAATGAATTTATTTTATTATTATCAGAGAGCAGTTCAATTGCTTTGGCAGACATTGATTGAACATCGTCAACCAAAAAACCATTAACTCCATCAATAATACTATCTCTCAACCCATATGTATTATAACCTATCACAGGAGTGCCGCATGCATTTGCTTCAAGAACAACTAACCCCCATCCTTCACGAACAGCAGGAAACAGCATCATATGCGCTCTTGATAGAAGTTCTGGTTTTTTTGTTCTTATCAACATATCCAAAAAATTTAACAGAATCATTAATTTTGAGATCAATTGACATTTTCTTGAGGTTGGATTCTTCCGGGCCTCTTCCGGCAATCCATAATTTTGCATTTGGGATATCAGTCATAACTTTTCTGAATGTTTGAAGAACATGATCCACTTGCTTGGAAGATGTAAGTCTTCCAAGGTAAAGAAGAGTTGGGTTTTTTTCTTTGGAATCCTCATGAGGAAGAACATCTGCAGCTCCTTTAATTACTGAAATATTTTGAAATCCTAATAAACGAAGATCATCTCTGGTAGATTCAGATGGAACAATTGTTGGAAGCTTTTTGTATAAACCAAGCAGATGATTCTCAGAATGATAACCCAAAAAAGCAATCGGAAAGCAGATTCCAGAATACCAATTTTCACGGGTCATCTGATGGATAAATGGAATTACTTTTTCCTTAGCAAATAATGGAGTGAAAAAAGGCATTGCATTGATACTTTCAACAATCAGATCAAATTTTCCTTTGATATATTTGTTATAGCAAAAGTAAGAATTGGAAAAAATTTGATATTTCCCGGCATAGCGAACATGGGCCACCCCATCAATAATTTCTTTTTCAGGTGAGCCTGGAAAAGTAGAAGTAAATAAAGTAACGTCATGACCAAGTGCTGTTAAATGCTTCATAACCTGGTGAACATAAACCTCTGCTCCTCCTGCAAACGGATTTTTGATGTCACGCCAATTAAAAAAAGCAATTTTCATGTGACACTGATATATAACTAAAGCTTAAAAAAAAGAATTTGTAAGAAGTCTGATGTGCAACTTTCGAATAAAGCTAGCTATATAGCGTTTTTTCTTGGACTGATGTTTGTAATTTACAACTTTTACCCAGTCCTAGCACCGATAATGGATTCAGAACTTTTGATCATTTATGGAGATATCAACACCATTATTGGCTCGGAATCAGGAGAAATAAGAAAGAACATAAGCATATACTCTTTTTTTGGTGGGGGAACAAGGCAGACAACAAACAGATTTGTTCTACTTGGAGGGTGGAGCATCCTCTCGGAATTTATTGAATTTTCAGACGCGCAGTTTACAAGCGCACTTATCCTGATTTCAATGATAATAGGAAGTGTTGGGATATATCAATTAGTAAGACATTTTGAAAAAAATGATAGACAATCTGCAATAATGATCCTTTTGCTAATCCCGTTTTATTTCCTTAATCTCTGGTCAGTAGAGCGAATTAGCCACATATGGATATGGTATACATATGCAATTTTTCCCATGTTTATCCAATTAGGTCTTCAATATCTGACCAATAGGAAGACAGTTCACCTGTTTGGCTATTGTTTGTTATTTGGAGTGTTTGGATTTTTACCGCACTCATTTTTGTACATGTTAATATTCCACATTGGCCTTACCACATATTCATATTTTAGAGATAAAAAAGAGACAATAAAATTCTTTTTTGTGCCACTTGTAATTTTTGTACTTCTAAATGCACCTTCATTTTTACTGGCTAAGGATCTGGAATTGGAATACCCAATAAAAGTAACAACAGACAGTTTCGGCTATCTATCAAAACATGGAGAGATACTGAATTTATTTGCGTTTTCAAATAATTGGTGGCCGCAGGTACCGGATTATTTGGTTTTTAGAAATATATTATTTAGGTATTCTGGATTTGGATTGTTTGCAATTAGCTTCATAATTTTCGTTCTTTCATACCAAAAATTAGGCATTAAGGAGAAACAATTATCAGTGATTTTCATGATGGGGATTTTTGCCGTAATTTTTCTAGCTAGGGGGCACCATAATGAAATTTTATCATATATAATGGATATTATTGCTGGGATTGGATTAGCACAACTTCTTGGGCCCATGAGAGAATGGGCAAGGATAAGCATCCTCATACCGGCATTTTTGATAGTTATAATTACGATTGGATTAAACAAAATCCAAAGGCCAAAAAAACAGATCTTGATTGGAGGATTCATAGTAATGCTGCTTGTAAATATCCTTTTGTCTCCTGGCACAGTATATCTTAGAGAAAATTATGCAGCAGCATACCTGGATGAAAACTGGAAAATGATAGAAGACATACCAAAAGAGAACAAGGCAGTATTGTATTTAGGAAGAGACTTGGAAGTACCTGTAATAGATATTTTTGGCCAGAAAAAACAGATAACACGTCCAAATTTTGAAGGAACGGTCTCTACATATGGTAGCATTAGAGCGCTTAGAGATGCTCCAGATGAATTGCTCGATGCGCTGAACATTCACCACATCGTAAGATTCGGAAATGATGCAGATGAGGAGGGTTGGGATTGTAAATCTGATAGAGACATTACAATTTGTACTGACGGAAAAGAAACAATGCCATTTTCAGTTTACGAAGGAACTGTACTTGCAGCAGATGAAGAGATATATTCTGCTGTAAAGATCCAGCCAGAAAATTTTGCAATAACTTCCAGTGAAGAAAATCATACAAAGTTCATATTGAATAACGAAACAAAGGATGATCAATATTCCATTTTCCTATTCGAAGCAGAAGATGATTTTAATTACAAGAGATATAGAAAAAATACTAGTTATATCGAGAGTTCAAATAGAACAATAATAATATCAAGAACAGTTCAGATAGAGCGAAATGGCACATATGAGATTGTGGTGCATGGAAAGGGTTCTTTCGAAACTAACATATCTAATAGGAGCATGAATCTTGAATCGGAATCCCTAGCAAATATTGATGGAGGAAAGATACAACTAGAGAAAGGAAAATATAACCTCAGCATTAGGATTGGAAATTATTCTGTTTTGGATTTTGTCAGCATATCTGAAACCCCAGAGTTCCAGAACAATACTAGCAATGCCAGGATAATTGGGTATGAAAGAATAAACCCAACACTTTGGACAGTAAAAATTGATTCGTCAAAACCATTCCTTCTTGGATTTGCTGAAAAATATTCAAAGTTTTGGGAGCTTAGAATGAATGGCAAGGTGATAAAGCCGATTAAATTATACGGCCAGATGAATGGGTACTGGATAGATGAGACTGGAGAACTTGATATCACTATGAGATACGCTTCTCAGGATTCATTTGAGATGGGAATGGGCATAAGTATCCTGACAGTAATACTTGGCAGTATTTATGTTCTGAAGAGATGGGACAAATGATCATAGAAGAGAAAGAGATACGGGATTTGATTTACAAAAACGAACAGTACGTCTGGCCAGTTGTTGCCTGTTTCATAATCAATTTGGTTCAAAGCGAAATTATAAGTGCCATGATATCTGCAGTTCTTATTTTCATTTTTTATAAAAGGCAATTGGATGGGAAAAAATCGATCTGGCTTGGAATCCTGATTTTTGCAATGGCAACAATACCAGACAACAATGAACTGGCCATATCAAGCTACTGGATCATGCTAGCTGGAATAGCTAATTTATTTATTGAACTGGTGCAAAAGAGGAAGTAAATGAAAACATTATCCGCCCCAAAGCTTGACAGCATTATCTTGAAAAAAATCGACAAGAGAAATGGAGAAAATGCAAAAACAGTCATAGTCATTGCTACTTATCAGAATCCAGAAGTTTTGAGAAAACACCTTGATCTTCTTGAAAAACAATCATTCAGAGATTTCGACATAATTATTGTTTATGGAGAAAAGGACAATTTTTTGGACGGGGCTTCAGGGAGTATTTTTCACATTAAAGAAAATGGAAGAAATGGATGTGCTGGAGCTTTTTATATTGGACAGAAAACTGCTCTTGAGGAAGGCTATGAGAATATCATTTCTGCAGATGATGATTGTTTTCCTGTTTCAGAAACACTTGTTGAGGAACTTGTTCATAGAGTACAAAAAGATAATACTATTGCCATATCTAAATGGAGGCGTGGCAAGGAAACAATTCAACATGAATATGTATTCCATTATTCTTGCATCCCGCAAAAAATATTGAGAAGGGCAGGCTTGCCATTCTACCCTCTTTTTTTCGGAGGGGACGATGTCGAGATGATTGAAAGGATAAAGAAGATGGGAATTAATGTTGAGCATACTGAAGCAACAACATACCATGAACCATTGGACATGCCCTTGATAGACAATACACAAAAAAGATACCTGTATTCACGTGGTGGTTTTGAAGCATGGCTACTGCTTGGAAATTATGTGAGAGCATTCTTGTTTTGTTTTTTTCATCTGACTGGCGCTACTTCCTTCTTGATATTTAGGAAGAATGAACGTGCAAAGGTGATCATAAGTGCAATGATAAATGGATCAGTAATGGAATTTGGCAATAAAAAAATCCCTGCTGCTGATGATGTTATAGTAGTAGAGTACAAGAAAAAAAGCGGGGATGTAGTTGTTGATAAGGACTCATATCCAAGCAAATTCCGCTACGGTTCAATTTTTGCAGGTTTTCCAAGACTAATAAGGCGGCCCATGGAATCATTATTATTTTTCCAGGACTTCAAAAAATATTTTGGGAAAACAGTAGTCTTTGTCAAGAGATATGAAAGGATTCATTTGCCAATTATGTTAATGGCAAAAAACGCATATCTTCAGGGCGATGAAAAAACTTATGAGCTATACAAAGGCAGGGGAAAAATTGGCATAATTTTTGGAATGTTAATCATGCTGATTCTGGTTCCAGCATTTGTATTTGCATCATTGCTTCTGGTTGTCGTTGGGATAATCTCAAGTAGAAACATAAAAACATTAGGATATGGAATGGATTAGTCCGCCCCGACGCCATAGGATGCAATATCTTTTGTGAATTTTATAAGTGGTTTTGGCACCCTTGCTTTCATCATTGCTTGTCCTAAAAGAGAAACGTCTTCTTGTGAAACGCATTTCAGAATAAGAGCAAAAATCAAAAAGAAGAACATTGAGATGCTTGCCAAAACAGCCATATACGCCATAAGAATTATTTTTGAAATGTAAAGACCAACTCCCATTGCCTCAGTTTCTGGAAAAATGCCAAAGAATGAGAGCAAATAGGGACGGATTAGGAGCATGATGACCATGACCAAAACTCCCGAAACAGCCAATTTGAGTACTTTTGAAGAGAATTTGAAGTTGAAGTATTTCTTTGCATAATAACTTAGCAAAAGAATAGTTATTATGAAACCAATGAAGGTACCAATTGCCGAGCCAATCATGCCAAACATCATGATGAGTATGGCACTTGAAGTAAGATTTATCGCACCTGAGACAACTGCAATTAAAAGCTGAATTTTTACAAGCTTCATTGCTGCCAGGGAAAGCGAGAACACATAGGATACTACACTCAAAAGTATTCCAAGAGTAAGAATCGACATAACTAATTCTCCGCTTCGATATGACTCTCCATACATCAAGGAAAGTATGTCTCCTGAGAACAATATCATAATTATACCAAATGGAATAGTCAGGAAAAGAGACCATCGCTGAGCAGTAGTTGTAATTGAACAAATCTTACCAAGTTCCTTTTTACCGTACAAACGAGAGATTAGTGGAAGGAAAATATCCCCTATTGATTTAGGCAGTGCCATCAGAACATTCGCAAGTGTGAATGCCACAGCATATATTGCAATTACCTGGGTAGATTCTATTGGATCTACCATATATCCAAGGAGCATACGATTAGCAGAAGAAAAGATTGTTCCGACAGAATGAATTAAACTCAGCATCAGACCAAATGGAACAATTTCTGATATAAAATTGGAAACAGAAAAATGAGTTTCATTCTTTGGAAGAGTAAATGTATCTTTGATTACAAAAAAGGATGAGAGGATGATGCTCACTACATAAGATGAAAGGAAACCAGCAATAAGAGTGAGAAGGGATGCTTCATAGAAATAGAAGAGAAACGCAGTTAGGATAAGCTTTGAAAGATTTTGAAGATTGGCTGAATATTGCATGGCACGAATGTTGGTTCTTCCACGCAAATAAGAGATATTGATATTGAAGATATTGCTAAAGAGAAAGAAAATTGAAAGTGTCTGGATCGTTCCTGCAAGTGCTGGATTGGAATAGATTGATGCGATGAAATCTGAAAGAAACCAGAAGATGACCAGGAAAACAATAGATGATATGGTAACTACCAGATAGCTTAGTTTCAGAAGAGGCTTGATTTTTCCTTTCTCATCTTTCCCTTCAAAATAAGGCACATAGCGAGATAGTGCAGTGCCCAGGCCAAAATTATCGAATGTTGCTCCAAGCGAAACAATGCTTAGTGCAAGAAAGAAAAGACCAATGTCATTTTGCGATAGCGCATGAGCTATCAAAATGACATAAAAGAATGAAGATGTGTAGAAAACAACACTTCCAGCCATACTCCAAAGGCTGCCCTTGGCAACTTCTTTTGAGTAATGAGATACGTCCTCCATAAATTTTCAGAAAAGACTATCATCGAAGATATTTAAAAGCTGCAACCAGAATACCGAGTGATGAAGATATTGATACCTCATTCTTGGAGTCCAAATGTAGGAGATATGGCACTGCTCAAGACTTCGATTAGATGGATGAGAGAAATTGTTCCAAAATCAGAAATAACTGCATTGGTATCAGATCCGGCATTCACAAGAAAAACATGTCCTGAAGTGGATGTAAAACTTGAAAAATGGCCATGGCCAGTTAAAAAGAAAGGCAGATTGGACATACTAAAGTATCCGTTCATATATGGATCACATATCATATCAGTACTGGTTTTTCGCTTTCTTGGAAAAAAGTTTTTTCTATTCAACAGGGAATTTGAAAAACCATTAACAGAATTTTTCAATTGCAATGTTTTGATCAGCCCTGGCGGAGATTTCATAAGTCCAAAATATGGATTTATTACGACCTTCAGTGAGTTTTTATTTGCAAAAATACTAAAAAAGAAGATCATTATACTTCCTCAAACATTCGGGCCTTTTGAAGGGCTTTTGAATGGGAACTTTGCTTCAGTGTTTTTGAACATGGCTGATCTGATATTTGTTCGTGAGGAAAAAAGTGCCAGGCTTCTGAGAGAAATTGGAGTTAAAAAAGCAAAACTGACAGCTGATATTGTTTTCACATATAAACAGCCAGAAAAAACAAAGAGAGAGAAAAGAGTGATATTTTGCGCTGAAAATGTGAAATCCAAGAAGTATGCCAGCAGTATGATAGAACTTAGCAAAAAAGTAGCAAAATCCGGATTTCAGGTTGTATTTATGCCTGCAAACGGAGCAGATGTTGAAATAAACAAGATTCTTGCAGAAAAAAGCAATGCAAAGTCAATTGAGATAGTTCAGAATCCAGATGAAGTTGCTGCACTAGTTGCAGGATCAGAGTTCATAATATCCAGCAGGATGCATCCTCTTGTTCTGGGGACACTTTCTGGAACTCCTTTTTTTGCTATTGGCAATACATTCAAGTTCAAAGAAGTTCTTGGAGATTTTGCTAAAGATAGCTGGAGCAAAGTGGATGAAATAGATATTGAGAAAATAATGGGCAAAATAGAACAGAGGGATGAAATTGGCAGGTTGGTCTCTGAGAATTTTAAGGGAGTTAGAGAAAGATCAGAAAAAACAAAAGAAATGATAAGAGAAGAGATTAGATCCTGGTGATGATTTTTTTCCTCTTGCCTGTCTTAGTACAGCTAATTTTTTCCAATTCCTCAAATTCTATATGTGCATCACCGATTTGATCTTTGAAAATTTCCTTGAGATTGGCGATGTTAAGCCCATTGGCTGGAACATATTTGAAGACAAAATCATCAATTGCATTTTGCACTATTTGATACTCCTTAACCTTAACATCATTCAATGCACAGGAGATGACAGCAGGAGAAAGTTTTGAACCATTTTTTAGAACAATGAAATCATCATCCCTTCCGATTATTGGTTTGATAACAGTAGAGCCTCTTCCGCATTTGCACCTTTTTGCTATAGCAGTCTGATCAGTAAGGAAATAGCGAATAAGAGGCATGGATCGTTTCCAGAGTGGAGTGACTACTATGTTTCCATAGCCTTTTGTGGGACGATACTGATCATCCACAATTTCAGCAGTCAGATAATCAGAAAACAGGTGCATATTGCCTTCTTCGCATTCCCATGCAATCCAGGAAGTTTCAACGCATCCATACATGTCCCGAACAGGACAGGAGAAAGATTCGCTGATTAATTTACGATCCGATTCAGAGAGCACTTCCCCAGAAGTAAAAACTATTTTTGCTTTTGCGCGAGTCTCCAGATTTGCTCTTGCAAGAGGAAGTAAAACAGAGGTAAAGCCAATCAGAACTTTCTTCGGCCCATGCTTTATGATTTGAAGATTTTTTTTCGGCGAATTGGAAAAAGGAAGGTGTTTTCTTCTGAAGATGCCAAGTTTCTGGAGGAAATTTTGCTTGTAATCATTGTGGGTTATACGAATCTGGCTGTCAAATGGAGTTACTCCAGCTTCAGTAAACTGATGAAGCTCAAAACCTGGACCAAAATGAGCCTCGCTCTTATCATGATAAATGTCTACTGGAGCCCCAGTAGATCCTGAGCTTGAAGATTTGATAAGAGATTTTTTAGTGAACTTTGAGCTTAGAAACTCATCTGGAGAGCTCTGTAGTGGTTTTTTCATGGTTAGTGGAAGATTTGGAAGATCCTCAAGACTAGAAAAAGTGCAATCTTTCAGAGTTTTTCGATAGTAAGGGGAATGTGCTTTAGCATAGGAAAAAAGCTCCTTGAATTTCTGCTCCTGGATCAGCTTGAATTCATCCTCGCTTTTCCATTGATTCAGCTTTAACTTCGCAAGCATCATTGATAATTCCAGCATTCTCCCACCTTCAATAACTAGACTATCTGGTTTCCTTATTATAATATTATTTCTTTGTGAGCTTAGAAATAACTTTCCTCAGCTTTCCGCTTTTTTCACGTTTTATACAATCAACAGATTCAAAATCCACATGAATATCCTCGCCAAGGCAACCAGTGCGGATCTGATTTTCAAAATATTTTTCTGCGTTCTTTGAAAGAGAAGCTTTAGTTGGAACATATCTGAATGTAAACAAATTTTCAGATTCCTGGATGATCTGATATTTTTTGATAGAGTCCAGAAAATCAAGCGGGATGATGTGACGTGCTGATCTGATTTTGCCGCTTGGAAGAACAACTAAATCATCAGCTCTTCCGTCTATTGAATCTAAAACTGGCAAACAACGCCCACATGAACATTCCTTGCCCCAACTTCCAAGATCGCCAATATCATAGCGAATCAGAGGCATAGCATGGTTAATCAGGCTGGTGATGATGATTCTCCCTACTCCTTTTTTCTTTGGCCTTCCACGATCATCAACAATCTCAACAAGAACAGAATTTGAGTTTACATGAAAACTGTGCTCTTCCGGACATTCAAATGCTATTGCACCAACTTCAGTTGCAGCATATTGGTTGAACACAGAACAGGAAAAAGAATCTCCTATCAGCTTTCTTGATGGACCGGTTAGTAGTTCCCCACCAGAAAATGCTTTTTTGAGCTTGAGTGGATTTCCATTGTCATTGTTTATCTTTGCCATCATTGTGAGCATTGAGGGATACCAGGCAAGAATATCAGGCTTTCTGGATTTCAGGGTTGAAAATGTCTTTTCTTCATCATCAAGAAGAGGAAGATATAATTTTCTATAAAGACCTAGTGATGAAAGAGGAAATGGAGGAGGAGTCTTTAGCGAGACTTCTGCATAAAGATCAAATGGGCTTCTGCCAAATTCAAGCTGTATCATGGCAAGAAGGGCAGCACGATAATTAGTAGTATATGAATCAAAAAAAAGTTTTTTTGGAATGCCTGTTGAGCCGGATGTGGTTTCTACTCTGAGTCTTGATTTGTCCAGATCACTTCTGATAAAATCCTCTGGTGCTCTTGCGAGATCTGCTTTAGTAGTTATGGGAAATTGAGATAGATCTCAATCAGATCATTGGTTCTGAAGCTTGAGAACACTTCTCATAAAATTTGGTTTTTCCTGCTGAATGCATGAGTATTCGAGCAATTTTTTCTTCTGTAGTCTTTTCAAGATCTTCTTTGGACTGCCATTGCTGCTGCCTTATAGAAAGAAAGATTTTCAGCCTTTGAAAAAAGGAGGAGTCCATAATTAGGCTATGAATGATGAAATTTAAAATGCTGGTGTGTTTGACGAGTTATAATTCAGAGATAAAATGAGAAAATTTTCCGGACTTTTCTCTTTTGATTGAATCAACAAAAGCAACCTCTATATCCATGGACTCTGGCATTGCTAGATTGATTGCTTTTGCGATTTGATGAGGATCAATTGGTTTTGACTCTATTACATTGATGAGCAGAAGGTCCCTGGACTTTTGAACTATTTGGAATTCAAGAACATTTGGAAGGTTTCGAAGAAGTGTATCTACGAATGTTGCTGGATAAAGGTTTCCGCTAGGCAGAACTACATGGACATTAAGCCTGCCTTTGATTGATGAAAGGACATGGGATCCCCTTCCGCACTTGCACTTTGTTCCAATGGAAACTTCATCTCCAATTTCATAGCGAATTAGTGGCATTGCATATTTGAAGAGTTGAGTCAGGACCAGTCTCCCAGGTTTTCCATTTTTTATTGGTTTTCCGCTAGGATCCAGAACCTCTGCAATCATTGAATCTGAAAGCAAATGCATGCTTCCTTCTTCGCATTCCCATGCAATTCTTCCAAATTCCATAGAAGCATAAAAATCGCGGATCTCTGAATTAAAGGAACGCTTTAGTAGCTCTCTTGCAGTAGCTGAAAGAATTTCTGCCTGAGTAAATATCCGAGGTATTGAGATATTGAAGGATTCCTTCTGATTTCTGTTTGCAAGAAGAACCAAAATACTTGGATACGCCCAAAGGATATTTGGATTGATTTTTTTTATTTGGCGCAGCAGATCCCTTTCAGTTTCCAGGATATCAAAGAAATGATAGTTGACAAAAGCAGACCTTGGCGGCGAACTTAATGCATGGGAGATAAACACCACATCATCTAATAGGTTCATGCCAGCTTCAGAAAATGCATAATAGCTATTTGCGCTTCTATATATATTCTCTTTTGAATCAATAAGAACCTTCATAGGTGTTCCGGATGATCCGGAAGTTTTTCTTACAATCAGGTCATTCATATTGGCAGTCCTGCTGATAAGAGAGTCTTTATTTTTGAGAAAATCAGATCTGGTTAGAGATGGAAGATCTGCCAGATCATCAATATCCCGGATTTTCAAATTCTTGTAGTATGGGACATTTAGTGAAGCGTGATCTGCAAGCTTTACTAATTGCTCCTGCTGCATTTCTTCAAATTCATCCTGGCTTTTCCACTGGTTTCTTTTAAGTTCAAGAATCCGCCAGAGAACATAGGGAAGTCGCATAAGAAATAGGATGAATGAAAATGATTAATAAAAGTCTGAATCGTCCTAAAAAATAATTTTGAACCTTTTTCGCACTTCTGAGATTAGTTTTGAGAGAACACTAAACGGAACAGATAGACAAAATGAGAACTTTCTCCATAACAGACCATTCCTTGATGATCTTGTCAAAATTAAGCCTTGTTAGACTTGCTTTCTTGAATAATGGGTGGGAGAGATCATCCTCGAATGTATAGAGAAGAGCACGTGTTGATCTTCTTAATGATTGATCTGGATCTATGAAAAAAGAAAAAACAGAAAATATTGAGAGAAACAAGTCGTATGAAAAGAAGATTTTGAAAAGGCCCCATTCCGAATATAATTTTTTGAAGAGCTTGATAGTGGAATCATCTCCATAGAGAATTTTTCCATAGCGAACAGTATGTTGGAGCATTGCCCTTTGATATCCGAAAAATGGAGAGATTAGTGCGAACAAATCTCGTTTTTTGGGTTTTCCTTCAGGCCCAACAACATCAAATGGAGGCTTCTGCCCATTTGGAGTTTTAAGAGATTGTTTAAATTTCATATTTTGCTTCGCATCAAGCTTCCAAAAGATTTCAAGAGCAGACTTCTTAACCTTGACAACATTTTTTGTTTCCTTGATGATTATGCCCATATCAAGATCGCTTTTGCCTGGTACAAAATCCCCCCGGGATGCGCTTCCAGCTAATATGATATGGTGTATTTCAGAAGGATAGATAGAGGTCAGCTGATTAACAAAATCATTGAGAAACAATGTTATTGCTTTTCCATCAGTTTTAGGCATGGGGTAATAATTCAAGATTAGTTTTTAAAACATAAGAAAGGCATAAAAAAACAGAAGACCAATTCTGATCATGGGAGAGCTTGTCTCTGTAGTAATTCCTACATTCAATAGTGAGAAGGAAATTTCCAGATGTCTAGAGTCCATCAAAGGACAAAGTTATGAGAAAATAGAAATTATTGTTGTTGATAAGTTTTCCCATGATAAAACAGGAAAAATTGCAAAAAAATATTCTGCCAAAGTAATTTTGGATAAAGGAGAGAGGGCCAAGGCAAAGAATATCGGGATAGCTAATGCCAAAGGAGAATATATCTGTTTTATTGATTCAGATATGGAACTGGAGAAACATGTAATCCAAGAATGTGTAGAGAGGATGAGCCCAAAAACTGGAGGCGTGATTATTCCAGAGAGAAGCATTGGAAAATCATTCTGGGTCAAAGTCAGAGACTATGAACGCAGTTTTTATTCTGGAAGCATAATTGAATCAGCAAGATTTTTCAGATTGGAAACAGTAAGGAAAGCCGGCGGATTCGGTGAGGAAGTGGTATTTTTTGAAGAAGCAGCTCTACCTGAGAAAATCGAAAAACTTGGATTTGGCACCAGAGTAAGGATTAAATCTGAGATATTACACCATGAAGAAGGATTTAAACTTGGAAAATGGCTTAAGAAAAAATATTATTATGGAAAAACTGCAACAAGATCCAAACACACAAGCGTTTTTTATAGATTGAAATTATTTTTTGCAAATAAGAGATTCTATAGCAAGCCAATTCTTATGATGGGGATTTTGATTCTCAAGACTTTGGAGACCATTGCAACAGTTCTTGGAAAAATAAGCTGATTTTGAGAGGTATGGCATACGGACAATTTATTAAGCCATAATCAAATGATATAACCATATGATCTCTGTAATCCTCCCAGTTTACAATGAAGAGAAGGTACTGGAGGCCACAGTTAAACAGATTGAGCGAATACTTGCCAAAATACCTGAAAAAACAGAGATAATTATCAGTGAAGATGGAAGCACTGATAAAACAGTTGAGATTGCAAAAAGGCTCGAGAATGAACAAATCAGGCTTCTTCATAGTAAAAAAAGATTGGGAAAAGGAGCATCAATCATCAGATCAGCAAAATTTGCAACTGGAGATATCATAATCTTTATGGATGCAGATCTTGCATCAGAGCCTAAATTTTTAGAAAAACTAATTGAACCTATCAAAGAAGGAGCAGACATTGTGGTTGCATCCAGGTATCTTGAGGGATCAAAAACATCAAGGGATTTTTTCAGGCATGTTGCAAGCAGATGCTTCAACTGGCTGGTGCGCCTTCTTTTGGGGTCAAAAATCTCAGATCACCAGTGCGGGTTCAAGGCATTTAGAAGAAAAGAAGCAGTTGGTATTTTTGAAAAAATAGATGATCAAATGTGGTTCTTTGATGCTGAATTTTTAGTTAGAGCCCAATGGAAGAAACTGAGAATAAAAGAAATCCCAATTGAATGGAATGAAGCTGGAACATCCAAATTCAATCTTATTAGAGATGGATTTATGATGGGCGTTAGTCTGATTAAATTCAAGTTAAAACACTTGTAATAAAAAAATTGAAAAAAATAAATTATCTAGGAGAAAATGCTGCTACGCAGTGGTTCCGATCTTCCTGCTCAGCTAACTGATCACAAATCTTGATATCCCCGGCTGCAATTGCAACGGTGCCATAGCACTCAGGAATACTGTCTTTTTGATCAAGCTCATGGCAGACTGATACATCCTTGGTATTTTCTGCTTTTTCGAATCTGCAGCCATCCTCGCAGTATTCACCGCTGCCAATTCCGGATGAGCATTGGTCTATGCACTGCTCAAAGCTTCCGGTTGTTATTGTTCCGCTTTTATCCTCACCACCAGTTGGTTGGCTAGATCCGACACTAACAGTATTAGTATTTGTATTTTCTTCTGAAGTTTCAGTTACGCATCCTGCAAACAAAAGAACTGCAAACATGATTAAGTATTTCATATTTTCACCTTGACAGATAATTTCATCAATAGCTATTAACTTATGTTTAGCTGCCTTGAGTTAGGAAAAATGCTAAGAATACAAGAGCCCCAAGCAAAAGAATTCCTATGGTGATGAGCATGAGCTTTTTCTTGTTCTCTTTTTCTTCTTCAGTAAGTGGCCTTAGTTTGTCTTTGTATTTTTCTTCAAGAGCAGCTCCAAATACAAGGCCAAAACCAGCGCCGATTGCAGGACCAAGAGAAATATTTCCAAGAGCAAGACCGATCGGAATTCCAAGAGGGATTCCCATGGCCATTCCGATTCCCATGTAATGGCCCTTTGGGTACTTGCCATCTTTTTCCATGGCATTCAGACCTTTCTTCCTTGCCATGATGATAGCTGCAGCTCCAACAGCAACAATGACCAGGAAAATGAGTACCATGAGGATGAGTTCAAATTCCATGTTAAGAAGTCGCAGATGTGAAATAAAAATATTGGGGATTGGTAATGAAAAGAAAGTAGATGAGGAACTTCAAAGTTTTGCAGTTTTATTTTGCTGCTTGCTGAGATTCTTTCCAGTAAATTTCATATTTTCCAAAAAAAAACATCTTATTGAAAGAGATAAATCCATTTATAACATTTGTCGATTGAAGAACATTCATGAGAGAAATTCTTCTTTCAATATTTTTCATAAGTATTTTTTCCCTCGGGTGTTTGAGTCAGCCTCAGGAATCTCAGATACCTGAAACATTTTGCGAGTTGCTAAATAGTTCAGTAGCAAAAGAGGCTTGTTTATCCAATGCTGCTTATCTTGAGAATGATACCAGAGTAATGAAATACTTTTATTGTGTCGATGGTTTCACATATTATCAAGATACCCTGAAGAATTATTCGGTTTTGATGAATGAAGATGTGGAAAATTGGAACAATGCTCAGTCATTGAGTGACGCTGATGATGAATCCCGTTTGTATGCTTATCATTCAAACTACTATGTGACGACATTGCAAAATTCCATTAATCATCTTGAAAACTGCGATGATTATCTTGAGGAAAATAAGGATTATCTTGATAGTCAGAACATCAATACTGAACAGGAACTGGATGAGTTTGACAAATTCAAAGAGTATCAGTCAGAATCTGTTTTTCAGATAAAGTCTAATCTTGAAAATATGGAAAAATATATTACAGAGAACAAACTAATCTCACCAGAGTATCAACAGACCATTGGGGATATTCGTGATACACTAGATGCTTTGGAAACTCAGTTGAGTTAGATATAGATTTATCCTAAGGCTTAGCATAGGCTCATGCAGATAAGAAAATGGGCCCGGCAGCAATTCTGTTTTCAGTTTAGGGTTTTGTGTTGTGGGTTTTACGTCCAATTGGTTCGCTGTAGCGACCAATGGACCGTCGAAAGATGTGTCTTTCGACATGTCTTGAGTTCTGCGGTTTTCTGTTCCGAGTTTTGCAGTTTTGTTTTGCTGCTTTCCGAACTTCTTTTTTGCAGATCTCATGTTTTCACCTTATGTTTCAAACGTATGAATGCTGCGAATCCTCCAAGTAATGAACAAATAAAAACGGTTATTGCTCCCAAAGTCAGCGTGAATATGAATAATCCGCCAATAGCAGCAACATAGCCATTGATTTCAAAGAAATTATCCCAAAGAAAAGGACCCAATAGAATCAAGAAAAACAGCACATTCACAATACCAGCTGCTATTCCATAAGCATTGAGAGAATTCGCGATTATGTACCATTTTTCCTTTTCAATGCCTGATTTAGCAATTGCAAGATAAGCTCCAAGAATAATCAATAATGGTGCAAATACAACCGATATAATAATGCTGGTAAAGTAAAAAAGAAGCCAAAACAGAGCTGCCACTAGAATGCCGAAAATGTAGAACCATTTACTCCCGAACTCTAGTTTAAACTTCATGTTAATCCTTCTCAAACTAATGATTTATATCTTTCTTTATGTTGAAGGAATTGAGAAAAAATAAGAAAATGGGCCCGGCGAGATTTGAACTCGTGACCTTTCGATCGCTGAAGGCTTTTTAGAGACCATGTTTTTGGTCAAGCTTTTTTCTAAAAAGCTTGTATCAGTCGAACGCTCTAACCGGTTCAGGATAACTTCTGGGTTTTGATAAAACTTTTTCCAAAAGTTTTCTTGCTGAGCTACGGGCCCAATAAAGTGTAAAGTGATATTTGAACAGTTAGTTTTTAAACTATTCATATCTCGTTTGGAACTATTTATGGCAATTTATGTTAAAACGTAAGGTTAAAAGAACTATTTTACATAATTATATTGGGGTGTTTGGATGGAAGTAAGGAAAACAGTTGGTGAAGGAAAGGAAAAAGAAGGAAAGGAAAGACGATTTCCAAAGCTGAAGGGGATGATTGATAAGCTAAAGATTCCAGTAATTGCTACGATAACTGCAGCAGTAGTAACGTTTGGAGCAATGAATTGTGGCAATGGAAGTGAAACGCATGATGGGGGACATGATGCTGATACTACAACAGATGCAGGAACTGATTCTGATGTAACAACTGACAGTGGTACAGATAGTGATGCTCCAGGCCCAAGCTTGTGCGATGAATATCCAGAAGGACATGAAAACAGGCACACATTTCCACTTGAAGAGGCTGAAGATGTTGCAGATTGCAGCGGATTTTCATTAATGCTTGCTGATCTTACACAAAATAGCGAGCTTACAGCAAGATTCGGGTACTTCTGGAATGACTGGCCGGGAGATCCAGAGTTCATATTCTTAAAAGTAGGAGAGCAGATAACTCACGAAGTTGCTGAGACTGGACCGACAAAATTTGAGCTTTGTCATACCACTCCAGAACCTTGCAGTCATGATGGTTCAGGAGACCAAAGCTGCACAGCAACCTTGGCATCAGACCGGGCATTTGATTGCAACTGATTTTTTATTTTTTCTTTTCTAATTAGTATATACTATGAAAATTGCTATTTTTTCAGATCATCATCTGGGCTACCCAAGATTCGAAGAGGATTCCTACAAACAGGCAGAGATGATTATGAGCCAGGCAGGAGAGCAGGCAGATCTGCTTCTTTGTGCTGGAGACATTTTTGATACTAAAATTCCAAAGTTGGAAACTCTCAAGAGAGCAGTTGATATTTTCAATAAACCAAAAATCCCGATCTTTGCTATTTTTGGAAACCATGAGCGACGGGCAAAAGATATGGTAAATCCAGTTCACCTGCTTGCTGCAAGCAGCAATATCAAACTTCTCCATGGAAGCAGCGAAACATTTGAGAAAGATGGGGAAAAAGTACAGGTGTTTGGGATGGGCAGTGTACCTGAAGAATATGCTGAGACTGCACTCAAACAATCGCTTGAAAAATTCCAAAAAGAAGATGGAACTTTCAGCATCCTTATGCTTCATCAGTCAATCAAGGAATTGATGGTAGGTTCAGATGAAGAGATTTCACTGGAATTTTTAGAGAGGCTTCCATTTGATCTGATAATAAACGGACACATACATGAGACAACAACAAAACTCGGGGGAAAATTCATAATTCCCGGAAGTACAGTGATAACCCAACTGAGAAAAGAGGAAACAGCACCAAAAGGATATTATCTATATGATACTACTTCAAAAAAAGCAGAATTTATTCCAATAAACTCCAGAAAATTCTTTTATGAGAAACTAGAGTTTGAGGATGCAACAGAAATGCAGGTTAGGCAGGCTATTGAAAACAAGATCAAAGAAATCAATGACCATACTGCAATTATATCGATAAAAGTTGAAGGGAAATTAAAAGAAGGATTGAACAGTTCAGATTTAAGGTTTAGTGAATATCCAAATGTATACATAGACAACAAACTAAACAGCCAAGATCTTAGCACAAAATTAGAGAGAATCCGGAATATCAGAGCAGAAAACCTGTCGATAAGAGAAATTGCGCTTGCAGAGCTCAGTGCAAAAACCTCAGGAAAAGTCAGCTTTGACAGCTCAGAGCTTTTTGAAAAACTTCTGGAAGGGAGCGATGAGGCTCACGAGTTTCTTGAGAAACAATATAAAAAGGATTCTAAGTAAGATAGTGTTTCCTATGCAGGGATAACAAAGCGGTCAAATGTGATGGGTTTAGGACCCATTGGCTTAGTGCCTTCGAAGGTTCGAATCCTTCTCTCTGCATCCATCTTCCCGATGGAAAAAAGTTCCATGGGCATAATGACACAAAACGTCATTTACGTTAGGAAAAGCTGGGCCAAAACTGAATTATTGCATCATTTGCAGGATGCCGAATCTGCTATTTTTCCTGCATCTTATTTTATGAAACTCTATTTTGAGAATAATACAATTGTAGTATTCATATTTTTTCAGGATTCATATATTTTTCTGTAGTAAAACCATGAAATTCAGGCAAGGCATCATCAATAACTTCTTCAAGAACCTTTCCACGAAACTCTGACTTTGATCGAACAGGCAGATACCTCATATCTAAGCCCATCTGGCGCAATTGTTCCGTTGCAGCTTCGGGAGAGCCTCCTGTGAATACAGTCACGATTCTTCCAGCTTCAATTGCTTTGGCCATCATATCCAGTACACGTATGGATAATTCTAACTCTTCTTCAGCATCTTTTTGAATCAGTGTCCCACCCACATCTACAAAGAGTCCTTCCACAGTTGCTCCTGCTGTTTTCCTGATATCCTCAGAAAGATTCTTGGCGATTTTTGTCTTAATCCGATTAAGAGTACTATTAAAAGTCTCAACATACCCAACCGGCCAAACTTTCATCAGCTCAGCGAATTCTGGTTCAAGTTTTGCAATCTCCTCCGCAAATTGCCTAGGTGTTTCGGCCAAGGAAAATGCCAACATGCCGATACGTCTTGTTGCTTTCAGATATTCACGAAATGCTTCGCTTGATAGCGAGGCTGGCTTAAAAGGAAATTTTTCATCAAGTTTTCCTTTAATACTTGCAGCTATCAAAGGATCCACAAGACGATTATCGAAATGACCCATATCCCTATCTTCATATGCTTCGGTTCTGTCAGGATCTGTAATCCTTGCCACAGTAAAATCGATGACTTTTTCTAAATTGTTAAGCTCCCTTCTTGCATATAAGTCAAGTTCAGACAACGAATATGAAATATTAACGTTGTCTCCCACATCATGCAGAAAGCTAATCCATATCTTAGGGTCTTCCTTGCCAAGTTCTTTTATGATACCTAGCATTATATCGCATATTTCTCCTTCTGGAGCATAGATACCTAGTGCGCTGTTTCTTTCAAACTTTTTTTCGATTTCATCGTCATGATATCCCCCTTGCTCGAAAATGAGCCTCACTATTCTGCCTCCTAATCCATAAGAGTGTCCGTACTTGCTATACCCTGATGCTTCAAATACGAAGTTACCTGAATATTCGGCCATTCTTGCTGCAATCAGGAAAAACCCTCCAGCCCCTCTTTCCTTAAGTATTGAGAGTAATTCTTCGCTCCTTTCTTCAGCATCACGCCATGGACATAGGTCACTAAGGTCATCTCCATCCTGAATATCTGCCAGCATAAGAAGTCCGCGTACATTATGTTTTATGTTTTTCAATTCATAGTCAGATACACGCTCATGTTTTTTTCTATCTGAAGGATAACGTCTTTTATTTTTTTCAGCATAAATCTCCTCCTTAAATTTGGAATGCAGACGTTCAGCAAATTCCCTTACTTCCTGACTCACATTAAGCTCTTCGCAGATATCATTGACTGAAATACTGCTGGTCAATGGACTGAGTCTGCTCAATTTTTGTTTAAGCTTAGAAGCATCTGACCGTTCCATATTCTTTCCATTATCCTTAATTTCTTTTTCGCGCATTGTTTTCACCACAGTTGTTTTCTGTGATGTTATATGGTGAAAAACTGCACTTAACTTAGCTACCTGATATGTTCGGCTCTACCCAAAAAGATGCATAATTTTGCTGATTACTGGCATAATAAAATAAAAAATGGAGGAGAAGTTATCGTTCAAAGCTCTGCAAGCTTTCTTTTAGCTGCTGCCAGTTGTTCTTGAGTGCCTTCAATAACTAGCTTCCCGCTTCCTTCTCTTATTCTCATATCTTGAGAAGTTGCTTCGGGGCTTTCTACAACCACCCCGAGAGCATTGGAAGGCCTGAGGTCGAGGAAAACGCAACTCCACAATCTATTGATACTCCAGTAGTAGCTGCCGCGGACAACAAGACCCACTCTCCTTTCCATTCTCCAGAGATGTCTGGCATCATCATTGCCCTCATAAACTCCATTTCCCTGTGGAATATCATATCTTGGATCTCCGAGGTACCAGCCATTTGAAGCCGGGAATCTTTCCACAGCATCAACTTCAGCTGCCTGTACAATCCAGTCATTTCCCTCAGTTACAAGGCTGAATTTCGGATGTTCTGCAACAAGGACGACGTTTTCCTTTCCCTGGTACTCCTCAGGAACAGGGAATATATATCTGGTGCCTGTTTTTGAATCGGTGTATATGATCTCTTTCCCAAGCTTCTCATCAGGCTTGTCATAAGCAGTCATTGGGCCACTCCAGCAGACAAAGGCATCGTCAATACTCTGATGTTCTTTACTTCCGATCAAAGCCTTGCTCAACCTCCTGTTCGAAGCGATAACAAGTCCGGCATCATCAGCCTTTCTCAATGCCTCTTCCATGGGCACACCGTTCTTACTTTTCACAAACACGGCAAGATTCGATCCTCTGACTCTTTGACTTTCATTTGTTTTTTGCACTCGTTGAGTTTCGCGCATCATTTCCACCACAGTTGTTTTCTGTGATATTATATGGAACAACTTCGCGCTTAAACTAGCTGCCTGATATGTTCGGCTCTACCCAAAAAGATGCATAATTTTGCTGATTACTGGCATTATCCTGGACTCGATTTTGTTCAAATGCTCATGCAAAGTAGCTGGAGAGATATCCAAATGTTCTGCAAGCTCATTTAGAGTTATCTTCCGTGGCTTCGAATAGTATCCCTTTGCAATGGCAATATTGAGTATCTCAATCTGTTTGGAAGTAAACATCTCTGAAAGGCTCTTTAGCTCCATGAAACCAAGTACTTTGAATGCATCTGCTTCCACACCCAACTTCTCATCCATGGATCTCTTGGACTTCATAGTAACCTCAAAATCCTCAGGAAGAGAATCCAAAAACTTCCTGAATGAATTCCATGATGGAGCAAAAATAGTCAGCTTATCGCATCCCTCTTCAGTGAGCACTGGTCCCAGGATGATACAATTGGTCTTAGCAAGTGCATGTGCAACTCCGATATCTGGTTTTGAAGTGAGAATAAATAGTGCCTTCTCCTCTCCCTTTGAAATAACTTCTAGCTTCTTGGTAAGCGGGTGTTTCCTGTGTGCCTCAAGCAATTCTTTGGTTTTCTTGGATTCCACTTCAAAGATGTGGCTTGTTCCTTCGCGTCCAGTATGCTTTATTCCTTTCATAAGAATTCGTGCATCTTTGTCCTTAACTTTATCCAACGCTTCAATATTCATGCAAGGATGTCGAACTTCTATCTGGATTATGTAGCCTTCCATCATCTGAGATTAACTATATGACAGTTAATAATTTTTTGCACAGCCCAAAATTTGCCATGACCATATTCAAACTAAAAGTCAATAGGTTAATTTTCGCCAAATTTGACATCACAACATGGAAAAAGACTCAGAATAGATTAGAGAATCTTCTCTCTGCATGCCTACGGCATTAGAATATGATTATGTCATCTTGCCTAAGGTCATTTTCTGTTGAGGTAAGTTCAACCCTGTCTCTTATCATATCTATTATCCAGGGTTCTGTCAAAGGAGAACTAGCTAATCTCACAAGCCGGTCACGAAAATGCTCAGCTCTGGAAGGCATTTCAGAAAGCCTGTCTATGAACCTATCCAATATTCTTTCCTTGAGGGATCTTTCTGTATTGATATAAATTGCTATGTCAAAAAGAGAATCTGTAATGCTCTGTCGATAATAGAATCTTGGATATTCTACCTCTAGCAGATTAACTATCTCCTCCCTGCGTGTATGAGTAGTATCTGATGATAATGCTTCAAGCCTAAGAATTTCTACTCCAGCATCCCGATCATTAATATCATCTAAAGCTCTTTCTGCGCTAGCACTTATCCGATTTCGTAGAAGTTGGCTAGTAGATTCATCCAAAAATAATCTCCGAAGAGCCCTTAGGCTAAAGCGACGGACAAGAAAGTGTGGATTATCTAAGGCTCTCTCAAGATTCTGCACTATCCAATTCCTTAATGAACTGTTTATTTCCCCCAAAGCAATTTCTCCAATGACATCAACTGCAAAGCAAGCCCCGCCATCATATCTGCTCATCCTGATTAAAAATTCCATTTCACTAAGAAAATGGCTCTTTAAATGAACATCCCCATCCATGAAAACTCTTGCTGCGATTTCAGCATATTGCTGAAGATCTGGAGAGTTTATGTTAACTGTTCTATTATAACGATCTTGGGTAACCCCAAGAGCTCCCCATCTTAAATCATCTGTCAATCGGCTATCTTCTGCAATTGACCTGAGCACATTGACCTCTTCAGGGTCTGGCCTGCAAGGCCTTAATCGGCTGCTAAGAAGACCAAGCTGCTCTTCTATCGTGTTTGCTTCACGAATTAATTCACTGCACCTTTCTGGCGGAGCCCTACGCGATAAGGATCCTACTGAAAGTGAAAGAGCAGCAGCTTCGTTCCCAGAATGATTTTTTTGCGATGAGCATGAGGGTAAGACTCCTGATAATGCTACTGTGCTGAACAAGACAGCGACAGTTCTAAGCCATCGGTTCGAATTGTTGCCATGTTTTGGGGCTAGTCCTTTCAGCTGTCTCTGCTTCAATTTCATGTTGATTTACATTAGTCAAGAAAATTTATAAATACATATTAATTCATTCATTAACACAGTAATGGAATAGTCTGAAAAATCCGGAGTGATGATAAGCACTTTCAGAAACAGGATCAGGTAAAAAAATTTGAAATAAAAAAAATTATCTGGATATTTCCATATCCTGCTGAATGCTTTGTAGATCATGCTCATGTTCAACTTCATCTTCCATGATCTTTCGAATCATATTGAAAGTAATTGGATCATTGCCTGATTTTACCTTCTCCAGAATCTTGTGATAAGTAGCAATTGCGCATTGCTCTCCCTTTATGTTCTGCTCAAGGATCTTTTTTACATTAGGATCACTTGGAGCTTCATAACCGCAGTTTGTATTCTTGATCCAGTCTTCAGGACTAAGCAGCGGAGTTCCTCCTAATTGGGCTATCCTCTCTGCAAGCATGTTTGCATGCTTAAGTTCTTCGCCTGCATGTTCAACAAGTTCAGCTTCAACCTGAGGCCTCATTGGGCCTTGTACGACCTTGGAGCCAACCCAGTACTGGTAATATGCAAGCCATTCATCTGCTAAAGCTTTGTTGAGCATGTCAATAAGCTCACTAACATCCATTCCAACAATTTCAATTCCTTTTGTTCCCATAGATTTCACCATTAAAAATAGTCTAACCAGAGTTAAGATAACAAAATTAAAAACACTAATGATCATCAGAATTCCAGATTTTATACTCAACATTTTCCTTTGGAATGACATTTGAGATAACTGTGCTCAGTTTGCCTGATTTTCCTTTTTGAAGAGAGCTGGATTTTTCAAATTCTACAGAGACAGTTTCGCCCAAACATCCTTTTTGTATCAGATCAGTTATTTCTTTTTTCTGGGAAGCTGAAATATCATCTCCATTTGGAACATAGCGGAAAACAAAAAGATCCTCCTTTTCCTGGATTATCTTGAATTCAAGCAAATAAGTCAGATCGTCCATTCTGTTGATGTTAAGAGCAGAGCAAAGTCTGCCGCTTGGAAGAACAATAAGGTCATCCTTCCTGCCATGAACTGATTTTAGTACTTTAGAGCCTCTGCCGCAGGGGCATGTTCCAAAGCTGGCAAAATCTCCTGTGGAATACCTAAGCAGTGGCATGGCCTCATTATGAAGAGAGGTAATGACGACTTGTCCAACGCCGCTTTGGATTGGTTTCCCATTTGAATCCACAATTTCAACTAGTAAACTGGTATTGACATGAAGATTGTGCTTTGGACATTCAAATGCCACTGTTGAAAATTCAGCAAGCCCGTAGTGATCAAACACTTCGCAGGAAAAAGAATCAGATATGAATTTGCGGGCAGCATTAGTCAGAGGCTCTCCGCCGCAGAATGCTGCTTTGAGCCTGATCGGATTCTCAGACTCAGCATTGATTCGGGCAAGAGTTGTGATTGTTGAAGGATACCAGCCGATTATATTGGCTTTTGATTTCTGAAGATAATCATAGTTCTTTGCAGGATCATCAAAAATTGAGAAGAAGACAGATGGATAAGTTCCAGGAAAAGAACGGTAAATTGGAGCAGGTTTTTTATCAACTCCAAAAATTGCAAATTTATCAAGAGGACCAAATCCAAATTCAGTTGTAGATAGAGCGCGCATTGCAATGGCATGCACTGCAGATGCATTATCCAAAGATATACTAATTGGAGTTCCGGTTGAGCCTGAGGTTTTGCTGCAGATAGCAATTGGAATTTCAGGATTGAGAAATGATTTTGGATTTTTTTGAACATCTTCTTTGGAAGTTACCGGAAGTTCATGAAAATTATCTGGAGAAATGTCAGAGGGCAGATTTTTGTAAAATTCGGTTTTGGATGCAGACAATATTATTTTCTCAAGTTTTTTTGCCTGAATCTTCTCTATCTCAAGAGAAGTTTTCCACTGTTCAGAGCGAAGAATAAAAAACTGCCAGAGTATTTCAAGTGGTTTCATGTCATCTTCCTTTGAGTTTGTGAATGATTTTTCCAAATATAATACTAAGTTCAAAGAGATAAGGCTCAAATCTTATCTTATTGAGAAAACTTGGACGCAAGATAAACTCATAATAGTGCAGTGCCAAGGAACTGTTCAATGAATATGTATTGTGTGCTGGATAGTATTTAACTCCGCATTTCTTTCCGAATTTAACAGATTCAGGAGTTGAATATGAGTAGTATTTCCGATAATTCATTTTACTCATTAATTTCCTTCTTTCACTAATTAGCATTCTGCCAACATTAACTCCCATTTTCCCTCTTTGAAACTCGCTGGTAACATAAGTATTGGAACCATAGACGCTTTTGAGAATTTTATCAATCAAACGATTTGAAAAGCTGGTAAAACCAACTGCAGCTCCACTAGCATCAGCAACAAGAACAATATCATTTCTGCAAAAAAGCTCAGATAATATCTTTTTATCTGATCCACTAAGAATTTTGTCTATGGAATAATCATCATGCTCGCCGCCTTTGCTTTTCCTCAAAGTTTCAAGAGCATTTCGATAAATGCGGACAATATCAGCCCCGTCTTCTGGGAGATAACCTCGTATAATTACTTCCATTTTTGCACCGAACTCGATAATTAATGGCAATGGGCAAGTTTAAAAACAATATATAACAATTATCAACCTACTAATTAGGTGTACACAATGGGAAAGTTTCCAGAAGCTGATTTAGAAATTGCTCAAACACAGATTTGCCTCAGGTGCAAAACAAGGAATAAGAAAAGCGTAAAACAATGCCGAAAATGTGGTTCAAAATACCTCAGACCAAAGAGAAAGGAAATTCGGTCTAAGAAGTAGTCATTTTTCTTAAGATTTTTACCATATCAAGAAGATCATCTAAGGTAAATAGCTCTAGTTTTTTCTTTATTTTCTTTAAGAAAAGAGCATCGCGAAGAAGCATATTGATTATTTGTCTTCTTGTAAAATGCTTTTTCTTTAGTGCAATAAGGTATCTGGCCCGGGAAAGGGCAGGCAGTTTTTCAAGAATTTTGTCAATATCCTCTCCATTGCGAAGAGCTTCAATAGCATCTTCCAGAAGAAGGATCTCCTCGACAATCTTTAATTCGCTGGATTCCTTTCTTAGAATTGCTTCGGCAACTGCTGCTTTGATCTCTTCATCCCGGGCTTGGGCTATTTTGCGCTCCTCCTTTTTTTGAATAATAACGCGCATTGGAACAACTGCAGCTCCTCCTCCGGCAGAAGGAGGAGTTCCATATTCACGCTCAGAAAGGATTTTCTCAAGCTTCCAGGGGACTATTTCTTCCCGGACAATTGGGCTTCCAATATATTGATATAGTGGAATTGCTGAGGCAGAGCCCATGGACTCTTCAATCATTGCCTTGGCATAATCCTTAACATGTATATCTGCATGTTCCTGGATCACTTCTATTTCCTGAGTTTCTGGATTGTAATAAGTAAGGCTATAAGTGCGAATTGACTGGTTTTCTGCATTCTTATGAAGGTTTGTAGATACATTTGCTGTTTCAGCCTGCGCCATAACAGATGCCTGCCGAGCACCATCTTGCAGTTTCATCAGAGTCTCATGCATGGTGCTCCTGTCATTGAATGCAGTAATTGCCATCTGGCTTGCAGCAAGACGTTGCATTTCAATAATTGGAGCCATATCCGATAGTGAAAAAGAATAGAGAAACTTGGAAACCATAAATGAACCCCTGTCATAAACTTTATAAAACCTTCTCAGTACTACAATAGTCTCTACTCATATTTGAGTTTTATTACTAGGTGTATTAATGGGAAAAGGAGGAAATGGCGAATTCGCCGGAAGAAATATGAAAAGGCGCCGAAAAGGTCAGCGCTGGCTCTCTAAGAAATGGAAACGAAGAACACTCAGGCTTAAAGAAAAGCATGATCCACTAGAAGGTGCCCCGCAAGCAGATGCGATTGTACTTGAAAAAATTGTTCTCGAGCAGAAACAGCCTCACTCTGGACTTATCAAATGTGTAAAGGTCCAGCTTCTAAAAAATGGAAAAGTTGTCAGTGCACATGCACCTAGAAACAAGGCAATTACTTACATTGATGAGCACGACCAGGTCACTTTGGCAGGTCTTGGAGGTTCCCAACGAGGTCAGATGGGATCTATGCCAGGAGTTAGATACAAGGTCGTTGCTGTAAATGGAGCAGATCTTCAAATGCTTCGAAAGGGCAGGAAAGAAAAGCCTAAGAGATGATTTTAATGGACAAACTATTTGGCAAATATTCACTTGAAAAGCTTGAGATAAAGGATTTGAGTCTTGCTCAAACCATTTCCCTCACACCAATTGCAGTTCCACACACTTTTGGAAGAAATGCAAGGAAAACTCTTGGTAAGATGGAAGTCAATATTGTTGAGAGACTTGCAAACAAACTGATGAGAGGAGGAACTGGTGAAAAAACATCAGGAAAAGTCATCCGAACAAAGGGAAGAATGCAGGGGAAAAAGCTCAAATCACTTCGAATAGTTGACGAGGCACTTGGAATAGTTGAAAAGGAAACCAATGAAAATCCAGTTCAGATTCTAATTAGAGCTCTTGAAAATTCAGCTCCAAGAGAAGATGTAACACGTGTTTCACATGGTGGAGTTAGCTACCAGATTGCAGTAGATGTTTCAGCAACAAGAAGACTTGACATGGCACTTAGAAACATTTCACTTTCTGCTCTTATGGGAGCATTCAACAAGCCAAAATCACTTGCACAATCTCTTGCTAGCGAAATCATCTCAACTGCAAAGGGAGACGTTCAAACCAGTTACTCTATCAAAAAGCGTGACGAAACAGAGCGTATGGCAAGAAGCGCAAGATAATTTCATTTTTTATATATTCATTTAATTATTTTCTTTCGAATTCTAATTATGGAAATTTCAAGGATATTGGCAGTATTGCTATTATTTAGCATTCTCTTTGGCTGTACTAATCAGACTGCAGAGCCGGATCAGAAAGTAATAGAAGAAGAGCAGAAAGTAGAAGAACAAACTCCAGAAGTCAAGGAAACAGAATTCACAAAATTTACTGATGATGATTTTTCTCTGGAATATCCAGATTGGGAACCCAGAGAACATGAAAATACCAGTATCCTTGCAATTGGAAATGCATTATGTGTCCTGAATGTAGATAGGCATGATGCCCCAATAACCCCGCTTTTCAACTGGATAGTAAATGCAACAGCAGCAAACGAAAATGTGAGCTTGGATGAAGTTGAGATTGATAAGCACTCACTAGGTTTTGAGGCAGATTTTGATAATATAACCTTCAAGGCAGTAACAAACATGGAATATTGCAATCATAAAACATATGTGATTCTGGCAACATGCGCAAAGGATTACTGGAATGAATATAAGGAGGATTTGGAGCATTTTACTTCAAGTGTGAGCTGTTCTAGAGAATATGTTGAGCCAGATTACAGCGCAGCACCTAGCCTTCCTGATCTTGACAATACAAATTACGGCACATTTATTGATGAGGATTACTCAGCAAAAATACCTGAATGGAACCCGGGCAAAGCAGAAAATGAAACAATAATCAGCTTAAGCCAGGGAGCATGCACAGTACTTGTGAATAAGTATAATGCGCCATCAGATACTCTCTATGATTGGACAGAAAAATACATAGAGGAAAATGACAGCCTGGAACTTTCTGAAAAAAACCCCAGCAGGCATGAGATAGCATATCAAATGCATAATGAAAACTTTACACTTCATATAGAATCAAAGATCACCTACTGTAATTTCCAGTCATATAATCTGATAACAATATGCGAAGATGGATATTTCAAAGACAATGAAGATGTACTTGAATTCATAGGAGATTCTCCAAAATGCGCAAAGGAATACTCTATTGCTCCAGAAATAGTAGAAATTGAGGAAGTAGAGGAGATACCTGAGGAAGATAGAATTGTTGAAACAGATGTCGGCATGGAGTATGGGATAAATGCAGAAGCAGTTGTTTCTTTCTTCAACAGCAACCCGGTTTTTGTTAAAGTAATGAAAAAATATGATAGAGTAAACCTTAGGATAGAAGGAGATGAGGATATAAAACTAAAGGCAAAGCTTGATGATGGCTACATAGTAAATGTAAAAGAAGGATCATACTCAGATGCAGATTTCACATTAACAATGCCACTAGAGGATGCACTGAACATATTCAACAATGCAGACAATATCACAGTTGGGAATATCCTCAGTTTTATTATACATGTCAAGACTGATCCGCCAGAAAAAATGAATGAGCTGATCAAGGAAGCTCTTAGCGCAGCATAGAAAAGTAAATAAAATGCAATTGCGAATAGCACTAAAGCCTCGCAACCATGTTCAAAATGGTTATTCTCAACTATTATCCTTCGGGACATGAGAATGGTCGCCCTTAAACCGATTCGGTATTTGGGCCCAGCGTTTTCCAAGCTAAAACCTTTTCATTTTTGGAAAACACTATTGAAAAACAATTGCGAGGGCATTATTTTTTCATCTGAATTCTTTCAAGTACTGCATTAAGATCATTCCATGTGCTTGGTTTTTCGATTGATGCACAAAATCCATACTTTTCTGGATGTATCATAGCATCTCCTTCCTTATTTCCACTTGCAACAATAAGATGAGTTTCAGGAGATATTGCATGGATGCGCTTTGCTGCTTCAATTCCATCTATATTCCCTTCAGATTCCATAAGATCCAAAATAGCGAAATTAAATGGCATTCCATCATCAACCGATTTTTGTACAAGATCAACAGCTTCCCCTCCATGGAATGCGCATTCTGCATCGTATCCATGTTTCTCTAGTAATCTCTTGGTTGTTATTGCTATTGATTGAGTATCATCCATTGCAAGTACTCTCAATTGTTTTGGTTCTTCAACTATTTTTGATTCAGAAATAGATCCAGTAATTATTTTTTGTGCCGTTTCAGTTGATTCAAGAGCTTCTTGAATCATTTCTAATTGAAGTTTAATATCTTTTTCAGATCTAGCGCCAGAGATATTAGATGTTGCTGCAGATAACTGATCACGTACTTGGAATGAGTTTTCTTTTGTAACAACTTTTTCAGCAAGAGCATCAGCTGTTCTTAGCAATGTTATGATATAACCAAATAATTCATCCCTTCCTGCAACAGTCATTTCCGTATCAGAATACACAGTAGTTATGTCATGAATCGCATTCTCGAATACAGTTATTAGCTGCTCTTCATGGCTGCTGGTTGCAAGGATATTTGCAAGGTTCTCGATTATTTCAAGAGATTGATCAATTCTCCCTGAACCAGAAGATTCAATTGCACTCGATCTTACAAATTGTGCATTAGAATCGTTTTTGGAATCGGGAACAAAAACCTCACCAGGAACAGTAATTAAAAGAGGTAAATTGTTAGCATAACAAAGTCCGAGAATACGTTCTGCTTGGCACGAGTTTTCATCTCTAAGTGATTCCAGCCCCCAAAGAACATAAAATGCATTTAGCCTTTCTATTGATAATTGTCCATTTGAATCATAATATGCTGGATGGAGATATACTCCAAGTCCTTTTTTGCGCATTTCTTCAAGCCGAGTTGCAAAGCGACGATTGCTTTCAAATACTTCGGCCCGCCTCACAGATTTGAATTTATGGTATTCTTCAAGTTCTGTCGGAAGACCGATCTCATTGCTTAATGCAATCCATTGTCTGTTTTCTGGTTTTTTTGGAGCATAAGCTGAAATTCCATAAAGATCAAGTTGGCCATCTTCTTTTCTTTGCACCGGAGGGGGATCTCGGATAAGCTTATAGAATGTTAATGTAACTTTTTCGTCATCTTTTTTGATAGCCCCATTACCGAGATCAAATTCATCTTGAAGGGCACGGACTTCTCCAGCTTCAGTGGCACATCCTGCAGTACATGAAGTTAGTGCAGCTAATTGACTGTCCACAATAGACCTAGCATCGGCATCTGAAATTTCAAGGTTTTGTTGAGAGATAGCTCTTTGAAGCCCCAAAGTTAATTTATGATTTGCATTTCCATTCTGGATAATAGTTTTAGTGAGTAGTTCATCAAGTAATTCTTGACTAATTACTATTTCTCTTTTTTCAAGATAAGGATTAGAACAAGAACAAAGAATGTCTCCAATTTCAATTACTCGTCCAGGTTTTACATCTTCCCTATAACCACCAAGAACATCATTTGCAATTTTTCTTGTCCGCTTTGCAATAGCAGAAGAAGTATACCATTGATCTGGATCCAGGCCAAGCTGACGTACCATCTCAGCTCCAAATTCAGGTTTGAATAATGTTACTGAATCTCCTGATCCTTTTTTATCAGTCAAATCTTTTAGAGCGGTGATTATAGCTGCAACCGGAACAAGTTTTTCTTCGATAGGAGCACTATTATTGGGGGCACTTTCGCTACTTGCATTAATTGCCATATAGAAATCCCCAAGTGCAACCTGAAGGATTGTTGGAACAGGACATAAGCTAGTTCCATATATTGTAGCCAATGCATCAAGGGTATCGGCTCTTTCATCCGCAAACTCAGTTCTTTTATCCCAAAGAACTCTATAAAATCCGATTCTATGGCCAGGCATACCAAGCATTTTTGAAAAACTTGCTGTCTCTACTATTGGAACATGTATCCCAGGCGTCAGAATTTTTCCATTTTCATCTTTTACATCCATACCAAGACGAAGACCTCTTTGGATAGCATCGATTCTTTCCTCTCTCCTTCTTCTGAAATGTTCGTAGATAACGTCTGCAATTATTGTAATAGGATGATTATATCTTACCATATTTTCATGAACAAGTCTTACAATATCATCAAATAAGCCAGGTTCCATAGCTGTAGAAAGAGGATTTCCAACAGTTGCAAAAACTACCAAACGAGTATTCTCATCAATTAAAGAGCTCAAATGATCCAGATCAACTTGTCCATTTTGAGTAATATTACAGGTGTTAACATTTGCTTGTGCAAATGCAGCTTCTGCTGAATGAGATAGATAAGTGAGCTTTGGCATAATCACCTTGTCATGAGCAGTAGCATCAGACGAAGTAGGTGGAAGAACAAAAGCAGGACATAACATCCTAAGAGCACCCGCAACTCCTGAAGTAATATATACAGGAAGATCAGATGGAACAGGAATATGACCAAATTCACGTCTTGTTGAGCCTTCTCTAATTTGTGCTTTTAATTGGGGATAACCAAATATCAGATACTTGGAATAGTCAGAAGGATGATGGAAATTCAAATATCTCCTTAAAAACCTATGAGGCCCTTCACATGGAGTAAGGCCAAATGATGCCGGATCGCCAAATTTCTGCACACAAGAACCATGAGTTCTTTCGTAATCGCCATCTTCATTACGTATTCTTTCTAATAATATATCAACTCTTGTATGAACAAAAGACCTAAGTTTCATCTCTTCAATATGTTTTCCACGCTTAGCGAATCTTTCTGATCGTGCCATGATAGTTTACCTCAAAAAATTTTTTAGTTTAGAGATTACTTCAAATGCCAAACGTTCTGATGAATCAACAGAACTGTCAGCTTCATGTGGAGTTGCAATTACTCTTGGATGAACTGCAAATCTGCTTGTAATCTCGTCAGGTTCATTTCCAACCCAAAGCGAAGTGTCATTTGGAAGAACATCTGTTGCATAAACAGAAATCACTTCACGCTCAATCGCAGAATAAAGTGCCTCGCTGTCAATGATTTTATCTCTAGTAACATTAACCAGTACTCTTGGAATTGATGGATCTAAGCTTGCAATTACAGAAGCATTGAGCAGATTGGTTGTTTCTGCAGTAAGTGGAAGTGCTACAAAAATAAACTGGGCATCTGAAATTGCAGTTTGCAATTCAGTAGCAAAATTTATTCCAATTTCAGAAAGTTCTGGCTTTTCAGTTCTGCTAAATACACTCACATCACAGTCAAAGCCAAGCTTTGCAATTTCAGCAATTCTTGATCCGATTCTTCCTGCTCCAAGAACTGCTACTTTTGAGCCGGATAGCATATGTGAAGGAGGTTCTAAACGCCGTGCATCAATTTTCAGCAGGCCAGAAAAGTGAATGTTTTCATCATTAAGAAAGACATAATCGCAAGACTTGGCAATTTCATAACGCGTAAAAGGAACTGCTCCAAGAGACTCAATCTCATGATCTGAATTAAAAACAAGGATATGAGAACCAAAACCAGATTTTAGGATTTTGGTAAGTTTTTTTGCAGAATCATTTGTACCAACAATTCCTATTTTCTTGCCAAGCAGTTCTTGGTTGGACCATGGAGCATCATATCTTCCGATTGCAGAGTGGCCATAATCATAGGCCTTTGCACGTTCAATACTTTTATCAAGTTGATGAGCCCTAAAAAGAATTTGAGCAACTGCAGATTCAACTGATGAATCTGAAAGATGAGTAAATAATAATTGACTTGAGGAAAGTTGTGGAAGAGCAGAATCCTCATAGGCTCCTCGCATTGCCAGCGCAATGGCATGCTCAGCAACTGAATTTGAACAATATGATGGGCATGTTTCTATTTGAAGACCGTGTTTTGAAACTGCATCCATATCAATATGGTCAGTTCCAACAGTCATAGTCAAGATTCCAAGTCCAGGTTTATGACATTCAAGAAAAGGAGCTTTTAGATTAAATGACCATTTATTTAGCCAAACATCCGCATCTGGCCTGGCGCTTTGAGCAGTTAAACGCATAGGTTCATCTGATAACACAGATAATCCTGACAGATTTAACCTTTTTGTGAGCGTTTCCATGGGCGCTCTGGCTAAATCATATACTGCCACCCTCAACTTTCTGCTCATATATATACACTTCTTGTAATAAAGATTTTTAAACAGATGCTCAGAACACAATATCAGACAAAAAAACACAAAAAATAAGATAAAAAAAGAGAAAAAAATGAGGAAATTCACAATAAAACCAATAAAAATCAAATAATTGAATCGGAAAAGTACAAAAAACAATTTTCAACAAGTCATACCCCGCAGATAAGGCGCAAAAGCAGGTTTTATATTCTTTTCCTACTACCATTACAACAACTAATTGTCGAATAGACACTGTAATATATACATAATGGTAAAATCGGTGAAATTTTATGGCACGAAAGGAAGTTGTAGTCGAAGAAGTACAGAAGTTGATGGAAAATTCAGTCAACATCAGAAATGTTGCAATTGTTGCCCACGTTGATCATGGTAAAACAACCTTAACAGACAGTCTTGTTGCACGTGCAGGACTTATCAGCAAAGAACTTGCTGGTGCTCAGAGAGTTATGGATTTTGATGAGCAGGAAGCAGCTCGAGGAATTACAATCAAATCAGCTAACATTTCTCTTGGATTTAAATTTGAAGGCCAGGATTATTTGATTAACCTTATTGATACACCAGGACACGTTGATTTTGGTTTCCACGTTGTTCGAGCTATGAGAGCAGTTGATGGTGTTTGTCTTGTTATTGATGCTGTTGAAGGAGTTATGCCACAAACAGAAACAAACCTGAGACAAGCACTTAAAGAAAGAGCAAAACCAATTTTGTTCATTAACAAAGTTGACAGGCTTATCAATGAATTGAAACTTGATTCTGCTGCAATGCAGGAAAAATTTATAAAAATCATTACGCAGGTCAACAAGATCATTGCTGCAAATGCTCCTGCAGATAAAAAAGATGATTGGCTTATCGGCGTAGAAAAAGGAAATGTTGCATTTGGTACTGCATACAACAAATGGGCACTTTCAATTACTTCAATGAAAAGATTCAATATCTCGTTCAAGGACATTTATGACAAATGCAGAGAAGAAGACCACAAATTCTTGGTTGAAAAGAGTCCTCTTGATGATGTTCTTCTTGAGATGGTAATCAAACATCTTCCAAGTCCAAAATTTGCACAGGCATACAGAACCCCAGTTCTTTGGAAAGGGGGAGATCTTGAAACTGATGAAGGAAAGAGCATGCTTATGTGTGATCCTGAAGGAAATGCAGTTGGTGTTGTTTTCGGGGTTGTTTACGATGAACATGCTGGAGAAGTTGCTGTTGCCCGTATCTTTTCTGGAACCATAGAAAAAGGAACTGAGCTGTACATTGCATCACTTAAAAAGACTGCAAAGGTTCAGCAAGTTGGTATCTTCATGGGGCAGGACAGAGTTGCTGCAGAAAGAATTAGAGCTGGAAACATTGGAGCTCTTGTTGGTCTTAAGGACGTATATGTAGGAGAAACAGTTTCTTCTAGAGAAATTACTCCATTTGAACAAATCAAGCATTATTCAGAGCCAGTCATTACAAAATCTATTGAAGTAAAAGAACAGAAAGATCTTCCAAAGCTTATTGAAGCGCTTCGAAGTATTTCAAAGGAAGACCCTACAATCAAGGTTTCACTCAACCAGGATACTGGAGAACATCTTGTAAGCGGAAATGGAGAACTTCATCTTGAGATTATTGAATATAAGATTGAGAAGGAGAAGAAAATTCCAATCATCACATCACCTCCCATTGTCCTTTATTCTGAAACAATCAAAGGAAGTGGAGGTCCGGTTGAAGGAAAATCTCCAAACAAGCACAACAGACTCAAGATTACTGTTGAGGCAATTAATCCAGAACTACTGGAAGCACTTCAGAAGGGAGAGATTGCAGATGGAAAGCCAAAGGTCAGAGAAGATTATGAACAACTCATTGAACTTGGTCTTGAGCGTGACGAGGCTAGAAAAGTCTACGACATATATCAGGGAAATATGTTCATCAATGCAACCAAAGGTATCCAGTACCTAAATGAAGTTGAAGAACTTATGATTCAGGGTTTCAGAGAATGTATGAACCAGGGACCAAAAGCAAAGGAAAAGGTCACTGGAGTTCTTGTAAGGCTTGTTGATGCTACTTTGCACGAAGACAACATTCACCGAGGTCCTGCTCAGATGCTTCCAACAATCAGAAGACCAATATATGCTTGTATGATCCAGGCAGAAATTGCACTTCTTGAGCCAAAGCAAAAAGTTCTGATTAACACTCTTGGAGAATATTCTGGAGATGTCATTAACATGACAAATGGAAGACGTGGTGTTCTTGAGGGAATGGAACAGGAAGGAGAAAATGCAGTTATTACAACTGTTCTTCCAGTTGCTGAGATGTTTGGATTTGCAAATGACCTTCGAGGAGCAACGCAAGGTAGAGCCATTTGGTATCAGGAATATGCAGGTTATCACCAGGTTCCAAGAGATCTTACAGAGAAGATAATCAGACAAATCAGAGAGAGGAAAGGTGAAAAACCAGAGCCTCCTGATGTGACCTTCTTTATGGATTAAGTTTTTAAATTTTCTCTTCTTTTTCTTCTATGACCTCAGTACCATGCACACTAGGTTACCTTTATAAACACATCTAGATAAAAGTGGGTTAATAAAGTAAAATGTGGCGACCATGGAAACACAACAAGTTGCGAAGAAGCCAGAGAAGGGTATCCCTAAGGTCAGTAGTTTTGATGCAAAAAAACCAAAGGACGAGAGTCTTAGACTAGTAAGTCATATTAGAGAAGTTAAATTTCCAAAAATTAGTGCATCTGTAATTTGGAATAAGGTAGAATCCTCAGAAGCATCTGAAATTTATGATAGGGCAAAGGAACTATTTAGTAGCAGCAATTATTCAGTTCATGACGTTGAAGATTTTTGCCAGCAGATCAAACAATTCCAAAGCGACGAGAATTTCAGCTACAAGGCAGGCTTGATTATCAGTGCAATGATTAATTCTGGAATTGATGATGGATACAAAGTTGATACTACAATTTTTGATAAGAGATTAGCATTGCTAGGGTACAAGAACGTCAAACATGTCACTTTAATGGGAGATGCAGGCGAGGAATTTGCAAGTGGAATGGCAGATGGATCAATTAATGTTGAGGGCAGCGTATATGGCAATGTCGGAGATAGGATGACCGGGGGAGAAATTTACATTAATGAGAATGTTTTCGGGCATGTTGGACCAGACATGGAAGGCGGAATGATCCGCGTCTTTGGAAACGTTGGCAGCTTAGCACATATATCCATAGTCCATCAAGGCACACCTTATCAAAAGATCTTGATTGGTGATCTGTCCATGATTGTTGGGGGCAGAATGAAAGGAGGCACAATTCATGTTGATGGATTTGGCGGCTCTTTAATTGGTCTGCACCAGGAAGGAGGAGTCATTACTGTTGGATATGGAGGAAGTTATGTGGGCCCACGAAGATCTGGCGGAGTCATTGTTGTAAGAGAAGACCTCGAGAACACACTTGGAAAGCCTGGCACCGGCGGAGAAACATTTATTGGAGATAGACAGATTTATCCATTTGTAAAAAATGGAGAGGATGAAACACTAAAAGACCTGATAGATGCGTGGATGCTGTTCAGGTTTGATAATTTTGATATTGAGAGGAGCTATGATGAAATATTTGGAATGGCAGGTGCACTCAAATACACAGGAAGAGATTTGCTCAGATTCAGCAAAGCAATTGAATGCTTCCAGAGCGAGCACATGTTTGGCAGAAAGGCAGGAATATTCCTCAGCGCGCTGGTAAATGGCGGAGGGAATATTTTCCACACATTTGATTTCACAGGCCTTGGCAAAAAAGTCAGTTTGCTCGGATATAGAAATGATGGAATTATCAGAGTATTTGGAAACCTTGGATCCCATACTGGACGTGAGATGCAGGATAAAGGACTGATGATTGTTGAAGGCTCTGTAGGTTATGGTACTGGTGCATGGAAACAAGGAGGTTACCTGGTAGTTACTGACAATGCTGGAGATTTCTTGGGCCTTGGCATGGATGGCGGATATATTGACGTATTTGGAACATCTGGAAACAACATCGGCCAAAGCATGAAGTCAGGTGAACTCTACTTAGGATCAGGCCATGGAACAATTGGTAGCATCTATGGTGGGATGATACAGTCTCATGATAAGATTCTAATTAGAAAATAAATCAATTAGGTATTTCTTTTTTTAATTCACGAAGCACTTGATCGCGATAGCATTTAGTTTCAAAGGAACCGATTTCAAAACTAAGCCTGCTTATCCGCTTTGGTCCTTCTATAAGAGCAAGAGCGTCAATGCATTCTTTTCTAACATCACCATGTTCAGAAGAAACTGCATAGAATTCAAGTAGATCAAGCAAACTTTTTGAGAGAACAGCATCATTTGAAGAAGCAAGAGCAATTACACTAAGACCTCTTACTGCCATAATGCGAACATCAGATTTATCATTATCCAGAGCAAAAATTAGCATTGCAGAAGAATCTTCTGTTCGAAGATGATCCGGATCCATTTTCTTTTCTGACAGGCGATCTGGAATTTTGATTCTAGATAGACTGCCGCGGGGTTTTCTTTTCATAATAATGTGTTAGTATGCGGAATATTATAAAAGACTATTTACTGGCAAAAAGCCCCTGGAGCCTTTTGGAATATTTTATGGACTTAAAACCAACTTCTAAAAGACGCGCTTCAACCTCTTTTTCTATATTGCGGCCTTTTTTCTTGCCAACAGAACCCACATAATGGAAAATCCGAGCACCTTTTTTGCAAACACGGAATAGTTCTTTGTAAAATTCAGTTGAATATAACTCAGGTGCATGTGAAAACCTGGGCGGATCATGAATGATAAATGAGAACGTAGAGGCAGAAAAAGTTGTTATCAGCTCTGCTGCGCTTCCGCGCATAATAACTATTTTATTATCCTTGAATAGTGATTCTCCAAGAGGATTCCATTGCGCAAGGCTGATTACAGCTTCAGAAATTTCGCAGGTTATAACTGACTTGACATATTTCTTTTTTGCAGCAGCAATTGCAGTGTAGCCAAGGCCCATACATGTATCAAGAATAGAATGTTCACCTTTTGATGGAATATTTAGTTCTTTGACAACTTCTCTTGAATAATCAAGAGGACTGTCAAAATCTTTGATAAGGTGCATCCGAACCCCATCAACTTCAAGAATTGGAACCTTTTTGTAAATCTTAAGCTTGTAGTAGTGGCCATCAAAAAGGCCAAGCTTCATACTGTCGCTTCCAACTTCTGCATAAATAAAATTACCGTCAGTAGTATAAGTGATATTCCCATCGCTGCTTTTGCAATAGAACTTCTTCTTTTTTTCCATTTGGATTACCGAATATCAATAGTTTCCTTGCCCATAAAGTCCTGAAGAACTTTGGGAATTAGAACTTGCCCATCTTCCTGATGATTTTCAAGAAGTGCGATCAAAGTCCTTCCAACTGCAAGCCCGCTCCCATTTAATGTATGGACATATTCGAGATGATCCCCATTTCTGAATTTTAGATTAGCACGTCTTGCCTGGAAATCAGTGCAGTTTGAACATGATGAGATTTCCCTATAACGGTCTTGTGAAGGAATCCATGCTTCAATATCATATGTTTTTGCAGCTCCAAAGCCAAGGTCTCCTGTGCATAATTCAATTACCCTATATGGAATTTCAAGGAGCTCGAGGATTCTTTCTGCATCTTTTGTCAGAGCTTCGAGTTCCTGGAAACTGGTATTTGGATGAGAAAACTTAACAAGCTCCACTTTGTCAAACTGATGCTGGCGGATCAAACCTTTGATATCCTTTCCATACGCCCCAGCTTCTTTTCTAAAGCATGGAGTATATGCAGCAATCTTGATCGGAAGATTTTTCTCTTCAAGAACCTCACTGGAATAAAGATTGGTAAGAGGAACCTCAGCAGTTGGAATAAGCCAAAGATCCTCATCGCATTGGTAAAGGTCATTGGCAAACTTTGGAAGCTGACCTGTTCCGGTCATTGTTTTTGTATTTACAATATATGGCGGTGCAACTTCAAGATAACCCCGGGAAGTTTGTACAGAAAGCATGAAATTGATAAGAGCGCGCTCAAGTTTGGCAATATCTCCATATAAAACGCAAAACCTGTGGCATGCAAGTTTTACTCCCCTCTCATGATCAATGAGACCGGTTTTCTGACCCAAATCAAAATGAGAAAGCACATCTTTTGATGTTTTCTTGATCTCGCCCCACTTTCGAATCTCGGGATTGTCTGCCTCGGTTTTCCCATGTGGAACTGTGTCATCAGGGATATTTGGCAAATACAATAGTTCATCTTTGATCTTTTCTTCAAGAGTATTTGTTTCAAGAGTCAGATTTTTTATTTTGTCACTGATTTCTGTTGATCGCTTGAGCAGATCATCTGCAGGTTCTCCTGCTTTTTTCGCTTTTGCAATCTCTGGACCAAGCTTATTGCGCTCTGCTCTAAGCTCATCATCTTCTTTTTTTACTTTGCGCCATGACAGATCATGATCCTTGATTCGAGCTAGTGCATCTGTTGCATCACCTTCATAATGCCTGATGCGCAGTGATTCTTCTACTTTTTCAATATTGTCACGAATTAAGCGAATGTCTAGCATATAATCATCCGAGTATTTTTTCAAATTGTGCAACTGCTTCTTCCAATTTTCCTTGTCTGTTAAAGATGATCACAGCAGGAGCGCCAGTTGCAGCACTGTAAGCAGCAAGAAATGCCCTATTCATATTATCATGAAGTGCCACGTCATCAGAATCCCTTTTTCGAGTAGGGTCTTCTGCTCTTCTCTTTGCCACTTCCTCAACATCTGCAGTAATAAGAACAAGTGAATCTACTTTGAGCATCTTAAGATAGTCAAGCGGAAGGCCTGGGAAAAAACCTGATGGTGTATTTACTGAGCAATGAGTATCAAGAATCACTTTTCCATCCATCTGAGCAAGCCTTTCATAAACCATTTTTTGTGCTTGTTTTTGTTTTTCAATTGGAAGCTTTCTCATATCATCTCGATCTTTGATTCCAAAATGCTCTTTCTCGATCTCAAACATAAGATCCCCATAATTAACAAGCACGTAGTCAGACTTAACATTCTTCAAAACCGTAGTTTTTCCAGCTCCAGGAAGACCCATTGCAATTATCATATCAAAATCCTCTTTATTTTATAATTTCTCCAAATAGCGAATTTTGGTCCGCATCAATAATTTTTACTTTTGCTCTTTCACCAAGCTTGCCCCCAAATTCTTTTACAACCACCTGCTGGTAGTTGACATTTCTTCCTCGAAAATCAGGGTAGTTTTCAGTGATAAGTATAGTATATTCTTTACCTATTAAATTTCTTCTGCTTTGAGACCTTATCTCGCTAGAAAGAAGAGATGTTTCCCTGCTCCTTCGCTTCAGTTCTTGCGTTGGAAGTTGTTTGAGCTTTTGAGCTCTGGTTCCTGGCCTTGGACTGAATCTGGAGATGTTTATTATATCAGGGCGAACATTTCGAAGCAGGTCCAAAGTCTTTTCAAAATCATCTTCAGTTTCAGTTGGATAGCCTACTATTATATCTGTTGAGATAACAAATTCAGGAATTTCTCTTCTAAAGGCATTTGCAATATCAACAAAATCAGCGACAGAATGATCCCGGTTCATTTCTTTGACCACTTTTTCAGATCCTGCCTGCACAGGAACATGAAGAAATTTGTAGAATTTCTTGTTTTTGAAAATCCGGATCAATTCCGGGAGCATTTCTTTTGCATGATTTGGATTGAGCATTCCCAAGCGAATGAAATATTTTTCTTCGGCTTTGGTGCTGCTGTTATCATCTAGTATAAGATCAAGCAATTCAATGAGATTGGTTTTGATATCGCGCCCATAAGCCCCAGAATCCATACTAGTTAGCTGAATCTCGCGAGCTCCTGCTGCTACGCTTTTATTGATCCAGTTAACAATTGTTTTTGGGAAGTAGCTTCGAAGATAAGGACGTGATAGCTTAGTCTGGCAAAAATTGCATGAGGAAAGACACCCGTCATTGATAGGAATTCTCATAATTGGGGCAGATAAGAGTTTTGGAAGAGAATCTTTGCTCTCTGGTTTTTTGTAAATAGTTGATTTTCCAGCTAAAGCATCGTCAATTGCATCATTTATTGAATTTAGAGAAGAAGTTCCGACAATCGGAGCATTTGGTGCAAATTTTCTAATTCGCTCGAAATCCATGCACCCACACACAACAAACTTTTTGGATAAGGATTCAATTTTTGAAAAAATCTTATTCTCAGTTGTGCCTTTTACTGTACAGGTGTTGAGGATTATAAGCTCGCACTCATCCTCATGCCGGACAATCTCATGCCTTTCTTGTACTAGTGCTTTGAGTATGTCACTATCAGCCTGATTCAAAGTGCAGCCATAAGTCTCAATAAAAACCCGGACCACTTCTATCCTCCAAATAACTTACTTAACATTGGATTGCTGTCAATAGCTTTCATTTGCTCTAGCTGTTCGTACATTCTGTGCAGTATACCTACAGTAAGCAATATACCAGTTCCAGTACCAAGAGCTCCTGTCAAATCAGCAATGCCGGCAAGAAGACCAACAGCAAATGAACCCATAACCGTAAGCGGGAAGATGTGCTTGTTTAGTATTGTCTCAAGCATTCTCGGGTCTCTTCTAAATCCAGGAATCTGAATGCCTGAATCTGAGAGCTGGCCTGCAACACTTTTTGCATCCATGTTAGATGTTTCAACCCAGAACAAACCAAACACTATTGAAACCAAAGACAGGAGGATTATATAGGAAAGAGCATGAATCCATTCTGGAATTCCTAAAACAGGCGTGTGCCCGCCGGAAACCAGGTTCCACTGCGCAACAGTGCCCCCGCTACCAGCATAAAGCGGAGTAAAGAAGTATAAAAGCCCGTCACGAAGCTGTCCGTTTTGATCAACATATCCAACCAAAGGAAGGAATCCGTGCTTGTCAAAATCATATCCAGCTCCAATATCATTGAATTGATCAATAGCTTCTCCTGTTGTCTGATCTGCCCAATATTGTCCGGCAAGAACTCCTCCAGAAAACAACTGGATATTCATAATAAGAGCGCTGGCAAATATGACCGGGATATTAGAAACATAGAAGAATTTGAGTGGAAGTTTTGGAACCATTCCACGAACTCGCTGGAACGCTATCGGAATTTCAACTTTCACACCCTCTGCATATACAACTGCCAGGAAAACCAGCATAGTAAATACAAATGGAAGCAGCACAAGAAGTGCATTTGGAAGAGCTTCGGCACCTCCACCTGAAATTGTTTCAATTACTCCCTGAGCACCGAATATAAGAGATACCACTCCTGCAAACACTGCAAAGGAAACACCAGCTGCAATGAAAAGACTAATACCACTACCAATTCCGTACTTAGTTACAATCTCATCCAAGAATAGGATAAGAATTGAACCTAATGTAATCTGCAGCACCACAAGCCCCATGACTACCATCGGGGATAACCCCGCAACCGGAGCAAGAGGAACTATTTGTGTAAATACGACGAAGATCAAAGCTTCTGCAAGTGCCAAAACAATCGCAAGAACTTTTTGAGTTTCTGCGAATTTGATTTTATCATTCTTGTCTTTGAGATTCAAATTAATAAGACCTGCACCTACGAAAAGCTGCAGGAAAATGCTCGATAGAACAAGAGGACCGATACCAGTAGTAAGAAGACTTCCGATTCTTGCTGCAGTAATAGTCTGCAGGAAGTCAACTCCGCCAGTAGTATGAGGAACACCAAACACTGTGGTCTGGTACATCATGAAATAAAGAACAAGAGCAAGTCCTGTCCAAAGTAATTTGTCGTTTGATCCAAGCGGCTTATCAGGGCCTCTTACAGTAGGAAGAAACTTAGAGAACGAATGGATTATATCAATTATTCCAGCCATTAGTAAACACCTTCAGGAGCCCTCTAGTTTCGAGATTTCTCCGCCGGTTTCACTAAGTTTTTTCTCAACTGCTTTGCTCCAGGAAATTGCTTTGATCGAAAGAGGGACAGTAACGTTTCCAGTTCCAAGGATCTTGCCCTTGAATGCAAACTGGAATTTGTCGCCCTTCTTTTCAAGCTTTTCTGTAACTGCTTTTTGGTTTATTTCATAAAGATTAACTTTTTTGATATTCTTTTTGTTTGGAGATGCAAAACCACATTTGCTGAAGTATAATGAATCAATATTCATTGCCCAGCTCCACTTGTGCTTGTCAACACCTGCCATACCACGACCACCGCGGTTACCGCCTCCTCTGCGGTTTTTTGTATTTCCTCTTCCATGGGTTCTTTTGGCGAGGAATTTACCTTTTTGTTTCTTTTGTCTCTTCATAAATATCACATCATTCTTCAAGAAGCATGGTCATATCTCCTCTCTTACCAAGATCTCCTTCTGGATAATTTTTCTTGATATTTTTATAACCTTTTGAAGGTGGTCTTAATTTGAAAACAGGGTTAACAAATCTTTAAGTTTTGCCCCTCCGAAAATTTCAGATGCTGCTTTCTTGATTTCATCTTCTTTCATGACTGTAGAAAGATGAATTCTTCCTTTTTTGCCTCTTTTTGAAAGTAATTTGAAGATTGTAAGTTCGTCAACCTGGCCATATGCAACATAGTCCTTGACCTTCTGGATCATACCAAGGTTTTGTGGAGTATCATCCACAACAACACAATTGTTTGGTCGATCTAACCTAAGCATTTTGAGCATATCTTCAATTTTATAATTGATTTTCCTGCGACCTCTAACCCGTAAAATTGCTAATTTCATTTTACTCAGCCCTCTTGAATGTATTTAGATTATTCAGTGCTTTTGTTGTAGCAGAAGCCATGTTGTAAACATTTTTTCCACCAACACAATTGCTCCAAATATCTTTGACTCCAGCAAGCAGAAGAACTTTGCGCACAACGTCGTTTCCTGCAAGACCAAGTCCTCTTGGAGCTGGTCTTAACTCACAACTGTACTTCCTTCTCTAGCATGAGTTTTAATTGTTGCAGAGTGTTTGTTTGGACATCTACACTCCCAACTTCCACAACCCAATGTAATTGAAATCATGTTCTTTTTTGCATTTTTTACTGCATAGTCCATAGCAGGCTTAATCTCATCGCTTTTACCAACGCCAATAC